>NZ_LBJV01000034.1:0-39000 GCF_028128855.1 Bradyrhizobium sp. CCBAU 11430 | reverse complement strand
GCCGGTGCCGGACGCGACCCGCCAGCTCCCGGGCTGAACGAGAAATCTTCGGCCAATGAAGAGGATATCCACGGCACCTGCTCGCCGCGCGAAGCGCGGGTGACGCCCATCTTGGTCCGGTTCAGTGTCTCCTCGGCCATCAGGTCGGGGACCCGGATTTCCTTCAGGAGCTCCTGGACGAACAGGCTGTGCTCGCCGCCGGCGTCGGAGACCACCGAGGCCAGCGCCGCCGAATACATCACCAGCGTTCCGTTCGGCGCGATGACCGGGGTCAGGCCAGCCGAGAAACTGCGGAACCGGCGCTCGAACGGATTGCGCCTGGAGGCGTCGATCAGCGCGATCTTGACGCCGGCGCCGCGGGTGTTGAGCTCGCCGAGGACGGTCTCGAGGCTGAAACCGTCGCGGCGCACGTCGGATTCGGTCCAGATCTGCGCATCGATCGGCAGCATGTAGCTCTGGCGCGCCGACTGGATGCCGAAGCCGCTGAAGAATACCAGCGCCACCGATCCCGGCTTGATCTTGCCGTAGAGCTTGTCGAAGGCGCGGCGCATGCCGTCGCCGGTCAGATTCTCGGCGATCTCGACCGAAAAGCCGTCGCGCTTGAGCTCGTCGGCGACGTCACGGGCATCGTTGATCGGTTCCTTCAGCGGGGCATCCGCATCCGGGTACTTCGCGTTGCCGATGACCAGCGCAAAGCGGTCACCGGCCGCAAGCGATGGGGCCGTCGGGACGAGCGAGATGAGCAAGGGCAGAAGAAGAAAGAAGCGAATTTTCATAATCAGCGCGGTCCAGCCAAAAAGGCGCCGTTACCAGCTTGCGCCGCGGCGACCTTAACTTACGCTTCCTGCATTATCAAACCGGGGACGGGAGGCGTCAACCACTTGGAGATTCGGCGTTATCGCGACGATTGACCGCAACGCCCGGGTGCGCCGCAGGGGGAATAAGCAGGCTGTCATGTTTGTGCTCGACGTGATCCGGCTCGATCTTACCGGCGGCACGTTAGGGCCTCCATGGCGACGAAAATGTGATTGGTCTCACATTGAGGGCATGCCTCCGTCGCGCCGCGAGGCGTTTGACCTTTGCAGCGGACAATGGCTTGGTGCGCAGGATCGTCCCGGAAGGTCCACTCAGAAAAGCAAAGCAAAAAGCAAAGAAATCATGGGAAACGCCTACGAAATCTACGCCCTGCGCTATGCGACGATGTCGCCGCGCACCCCCAGCATGAACTTCCTTCAGCCCGATCCGCATGACAGCGCGGCGCAGGACCTCGACTATTTCGTCTGGCTGATCCGAGGGCACGGCCGCGACATCCTGGTCGACACCGGCTTCAATGCCGAGGAGGCGAGCGCACGGGCGCGCAAGCTGACACTCAATCCGGTCGATGCGCTTGAGCGTTTTGGCGTCAAGGCATCGAGCATTCGCGACGTCATCGTGACGCATCTGCATTACGACCACGCCGGCAATCTCGATCGCTTCCAGAATGCGCGCTTCCATCTCCAGGAGCGCGAGATGGCCTATGCGACGGGGCGCTGCATGTGCAACGGCCTGCTGCGACATCCGTTCTCGGTCGAGCACGTCACGCAGATGGTGCGACATGTGTACGGCGAACGCGTCACTTTCTATTCGGGCGACGGCGAGGTCGCGCCCGGCGTCACCGTGCACCGTGTCGGCGGCCATTCCGACGGCTTGCAGGTGGTCAAGGTCGAAACCGCGCGCGGACCCGTGGTGCTGGCGTCCGATGCCGCGCATTACTACGCCAATCTGCAGCGCAAGAGCCCGTTCCCGATCGTCTACAATGTCGGCGACATGGCGGTCGGCTGGGAAACGATCGAGCGCCTCGCCGGCCATCCTGATCGGTTCATCCCCGGCCACGATCCGATCGTGACGGAGATCTATCCGCGCGCCAGCGACAAGGTCGATGCCTGGGCGCTGCATCTGCCGCCGACGCGGTCGTTTGCGAAGTGACGGCGTTACCGACGCAACCCTATCGCCGTCACCCTGAGGTGGCCGCTTCTTCAGCGGCCCTCGAAGGGCGACGGCCCGGCTCGATCCGCGCGGCCGCATCTCGGCCGCTCATCCTTCGAGGCTCCTCGCGTGATGCTTCGCATCGCGCGCCTCGCACCTCCAGCGACAACCGCTTCGCGGTTCCGCAGGGATGACGGGGGTTCTACCCGCGCGGACTCAATCAATACGCCTGCTTCGCGTCCGCTTCCTTGCTGGTCTGGATCAGATCGAGACTCTCCTCGATCTTGCCGAGCAGCGCCGAGAGCGCTCTTGCGGCTCAGTTCAGGCAGGCCTCGTGTCCGCTATGCTTCAGAATGCCGCTCGAAAAGAACATCGTCGGAGGTCCGAGCCGGGCCACAAGCGGACCCCCCCACAATCCGCGCGTTGTAACTTTCCAGAACTCGTCCATCGCTAAGCAATGCTCTTTGGACTTTGGTCCGAGATAGCTAATCAGTGCCTTAAAATCGAATAATCTCTCGCCGTCCGCATGCTGCAATGTTTCAAGAAAGCCCGTCGACAAGGCGGCCTGTTCTTCGGCCGAGCCATTGTCTAGCACCTGCTCGCAGAGTTCAAAAACGGACCTTACCGTGTCTTTTGGCAGCTGCTCAAAATGCTCGATGAGAGCCTGTGCCAATCCGCCGCCAGCTACAGTTATTGGCACCACCTCAGGTGACCACTCCGCCTTCAGCGTAGCGAGCGACTCTCTCAATTGAGGCGCTAGATCAGCAATCCGGTCAAGATATTTACGGTCCGTAGGCATGCGCTCACACGCGCGCGATGCGCGCCGGATGCTCCGGATTGCGGCGAATGAAGTCCTCAACATCCCGCAATCGTTCTGGCAATGGCTGCGCACCGGCGTAGTGCCAGAAGCGGAAGCCCGCTGACCAGAGGGCCTCCACCTTCAGCCATTGCTCGGCATCGGTCCGCTTCGGAGCCCTGAACGCGCGGCCCATTTCATGAAGGCAAGAACCGCAATGCGGGCAAACAGTGCTCGCATTTGCCCGAACCTTCCACGATTTTCGGCACGCGAAACAGGCATGGGCTATGAGATAGTTGCGTCCTTGCAACGATAGCTCTGGACGAGGGGGCCGAGGACGCGGATCGGCACGCGTGGCGGTCGCGCGCCGCAAATCCATTCGTCGAGCCTTTTCCAAGCCGGATGCCATATGAGGAACATTGACAGGAGAGCCCTAAGTCCGCAACGGGTCAAAATCTCCGGCTTGAGTCTCAGCCGGCGACTTCTGGTCTGACCCCTTCTTCGGACCCGTTCAGCCTCCGAGACGGGCGGCAGATATGGTTTCAACGAGTGCCGGCAGGATCCACACAAGCAACGATATCGCGGGGAGATTTTCGAGCCGCTAGCTCCGGCGGAGAGAATATCGCCAGGTATCCTCCGTCCCCTGCGAGCTTAGATGTGGCGACCTCGCGATAGCCGACGGCAGTTAATTCGCAGCGCAGGAGCTCAATTGGCGTGCCGTGCTTCGACGTCGGAAGCTCAAGATCGACAATTCCCACCCGTGCACCCTGCTTCAAGGCGGGCGCGAGATTGTAGAGGAAGGCATAGGGTTGGGCTATCTCGTGATACATATGCGCAAGGATTGCGGCGTCCAGCGAGGAAGCGGGCAGACGCGGGTCGTGGGGTTCGCCGAGCGCGAATTGCACGTTCGTTAACTTCAGAAGTTTTGTTCGCCTGGCGAGTTCGACGAGGTAATCCCGCGTGACGTCCTGGGCAACGACAGAGCCGGCGGGTCCGACGAGGTGCGAGAGCCTGACCGTGTGGTAGCCACTGCCTGCTCCAATGTCGCCGACTGTCATACCTGGTTTCAGTTCAAGAACGCGTGCGATTTGACCGGCCTCATTGAGGGCGTCGCGGCGCTCTTCGGCGGAGCGGCGCGGGCTGACGATTCGTGCGACAGGGCGCTGCGGTGAGGGAAACTCGTTTGCAGCGACTCCGGGGGGAGCCAGATAACCCATGTCAACCGCGTATGCGCGAGCTGCAGCAAAGGCCACAAGTAGCATCGCTATATACGCCACTGCCGTCACGGGCCTACCAAGCTTTCCAACCGGACTCCCAAAAGCCGACGTCTGCGCCTCTATGAGTCGCTAATACGCCTGCTTGGCGTCCGCTTCCTTGCTGGTCTGGATCAGATCGAGACTCTCCTCGATCTTGCCGAGCAGCGTCGAGAGCTGCTTGCGCTCCTGCGCGGAGAGGCAGGCGAGGATCTCGTCCTCCCGCCGCAGCAATTGCGGGAACAGCTCTTCGTAGAGCGCGCGGCCCTTCTTCGTCAGTTGCAGGCGGAATTCGCGGCGGTCGGCTTCGTTCTCGACCCGCTCGATCATGTTCTCGCTGAGCAGCGTGGTCACCGCGCGGCTGATGGTGGATTTGTGTGTACGGGTGCATTGCGCGATGTATTGCGCGCTGCAGGCATCGTTGCGGAACCCGAGCGTGGCGATCACGCGCCAGGCCGGAATGTCGAGGCCATGCCGTTCCTGATATTCGACCGAGAGCGCGGAACTGACCTCGGCCGCGAGCCGGTTGAGACGGAACGGCACGAACTTGAACAGGTCGAGCCGTGCTTTTGGCCGCGCCGAGGCCTCATCGGCTTGCCGTGCCTTCAGTGCGATATCGCCAGATGTCCTCGCCAAGGAGCGCGCTCCGAATTCCAGTTGACGGCCGGCCGGCTCCGGTCCAAAATAGTTGCACGTGAGACTATCTAGCAGATCAGTGCTCTCCTGACCATAGCCGAGGTTCGAGTATGGCGCAGGCCAAGCCACTTCAGGTCAAGACACATCAGGCCAAAGCCCAGTTCGGCTATCGCCGCCATGCCGATCAGGACCGCGCCGGCCAAGGCCCGGCCGAGCATCCGGTCGTGGTTGTCGGCGCCGGCCCGGTCGGGCTGTCGCTCGCGATCGATCTTGCCCAGCGCGGTCAGCGCGTCGTCCTGCTGGATGACGCCGACCGCATTGGCGAAGGTTCGCGCGCGATCTGCTTCTCGAAGCGGTCGCTGGAATATTGGGACCGGCTCGGCGTCGGCGACCGTATGGTCGCCAAGGGCGTGGTGTGGAGCGTCGGCCGGATCTTCCACGGGGACTCCCTGCTCTACCAGTTCAACCTCCTGCCCGAGGACGGCCACAAGCGGCCCGCCTTCATCAATCTCCAGCAATACTACGCCGAGGCCTATCTGGTCGATCGCATCAGCGATCTGCCCGAGATCGACCTGCGCTGGCGCAACAAGGTGACGGCGCTGGAGCAGCGCAACGACGGCGTGGCGCTGACGATCGAGACGCCGGAGGGCGCCTACCGCCTGCACGCGCAATATGTGATCGCCTGCGACGGCGCGCGGTCTTCGCTGCGGCAGATGGTCGGCGCCGAGTTCGCGGGACAGGTGTTCGAGGACCAGTTTCTGATCGCCGACGTCAAGATGACCGCGGAATTCCCGACCGAGCGCTGGTTCTGGTTCGATCCGCCGTTCCATGCGGGACGTTCCGCGCTGCTGCACCGGCAGCCCGACGATGTCTGGCGCATCGACCTCCAGCTCAATCGCTACGCCGATCCCGTGGTCGAGAAGAAGCCCGAGAATGTGCGGCCGCGGATCGCGCGCATGCTCGGCCACGACAAGTTCGAGTTCGAGTGGATCTCGCTCTACAAATTCCAGTGCCGGCGGATGGACCGCTTCATCCATGGCCGCGTGATTTTCGCCGGCGATTCCGCGCATCAGGTTTCGCCGTTCGGCGCCCGCGGCGCCAATTCCGGGCTCGAGGACGCCGAAAATCTCTCCTGGAAGCTCGATCGCGTGCTGCGCGGCACTTCGCCCGCAAGCCTGCTCGAGAGCTATCATGCCGAGCGCAGCATGGCGGCCGACGAGAACATCCGCGAGTCGACACGCTCGACCGATTTCATGGCGCCGAATTCGCATCAGGAAGCGCGGCTGCGCAAGGCGGTGCTGTCGCTCGCCAAGGAGACAGAGTTCGGCAAGCGCATGGTCAACGGCGGCCGGCTGTCGGTGCCGTGCAGCTATGACTCGCCGCTGTCATCGCCGGATGCAGATGTCTGGGGCGGCGGACCGTCTCCCGGCTGCTCCATGCTCGATGCGCCGGTTGCCGAGCAGGCCTATCTGACGGACGCCTTCCGCAAGGGGGGAACGGACTTCACCCTGCTCTCGTTCAGCAATGGTGCGGCGATTGATGTGCCCGACGGGGTCAAGGATGTTCGCATCGGCGGCGAGGGCGGACTTGCCGATCCCTCGGGCCTCGTCGCAAAGCGCTATGACGCCGCGCCGGGTGCTGCCTATCTGCTCAGGCCCGATGGCTATGTCGCCGCGCGCTTCCGCCATCCGACGCGCGCCGCGATCGCGGCTGCGTTGTCGCAGGCTCAAGGTCTCAATTGAGGTTTCGCATGCCGTTGTCCACCAGCTCCAACTTTGCGCGGCCGGACGATGCCTTTCGCGCCATCGTCGAGGCGCATCGCGGGCTCACCGAGGAGCAGAGCGCCGATTTCGATGCGGCGCTGGTGCTGATCCTCGCCAACCATATCGGCGAGATCGATGTGCTGCGTGAGGCGATCGAGCTTGCCAAGCGCCGCATGATCGACGGTCAGCAGCAACAACAGCAACAACAATAACCCAGAAGACTCAAAGGACGAATTGATGGCGAAGAACTTCGCATCCACCGGCGATCTCTCGGAAAAGAAGATCACCTTCTCCGAGATCGGCACCGATCTCTATGCCTTTACCGCCGAGGGCGATCCGAATACGGCCGTGATCGTCGGCGACGACGGTTGCCTGGTGTTCGACGCGCAGGCGACGCCGGCGATGGCGAACAAGGTGATCGAGCGCGTCCGCACTGTGACCGACAAGCCGATCAATTATGTCGTGCTGTCGCACTATCACGCCGTGCGCGTGCTCGGCGCCTCCGCCTACAAGGCGCAAGGCATCGTCGCCTCGCAGGAGACCTATCGTCTGATCGAGGAGCGCGGCAAGCAGGATTGGGATTCCGAATACGGCCGCTTCCCGCGGCTGTTCCAGGATGCGCAAAGCATCCCCGGCCTGACCTGGCCGACGCTGACCTTCGAAGGCGAGATGTCCATTTATCTCGGCAAGCGTGAGGTGCGCCTGATGCAGCTTGGCGCCGGCCATACCTCCGGCGACATCGTCGCCTGGGTGCCTGATGCCGAAGTGATGTTCTCCGGCGACCTCATCGAATATCACTCGGCCTGTTATTGCGGCGATGCGCATTTGCGCGAATGGCCGATGACGCTGAACGAGATCCGCAACTTCAATCCCAAGGCGATCGCGCCGGGCCGCGGCGATGCGCTCAACGGCACGGCCACGGTGCGCGAAGCCATCGCAATGACCCGCGATTTCGTCACTTCGCTTTATGGTGCGGCCGAAATCTCGGTGGCGAAGGGGCGCACGCTGAAGGAATCGATGGCCGCGACCCGCGAGGTGATGGATCCGAAATTCCACAGCTTCGCCATCTACGAGCACTGCCTGCCGTTCAACGTGTCGCGCGCCTATGACGAGGCGTCGGGGATCGACGATCCCGTGATCTGGACCGACAAGCGCGACCAGGACATGTGGGCAGCCCTGCAAGGAGGAGGATAGCGATGAACATCAACATCTCGCCCGATCAGATCGTCCGAAGCTCGGCACAGGTCACCCCGGGCTACATGTCCGGCTTCGGCAACAGCTTTGAGACCGAGGCGCTGCCGGGCGCGTTGCCGATCGGGCGCAACTCGCCGCAGCGCTGCGCCTACGGACTCTATGCCGAGCAATTGTCCGGCTCGCCCTTCACCGCGCCGCGCGGCACCAATGAGCGCTCGTGGCTCTATCGCATCCGTCCGTCGGTGAAGCATTCCGGCCGCTTCGAGAAAGTCGAGGCCGGCCTGTGGCGTTCGGCGCCATGCCACGAATACGATCTGCCGATCGCGCAGATGCGCTGGGACCCGACGCCGCTCCCGGAGGACGATGTGACCTTCGTTCAGGGCGTGCAGACCATGACGACGGCGGGTGACGTCAATACGCAGGCCGGCATGGCCGCGCATGTCTACCTCATCACCAAATCGATGGTGGATCAGCATTTCTACAATGCCGATGGCGAGCTGATGTTCGTGCTGCAGCAGGGCAATCTTCGACTCGTCACCGAGTTCGGCCGCATCGACGCCGAGCCCGGCGAGATCGTGGTGATCCCGCGCGGCGTCAAGTTCCGCGTCGAGATTCCGAACGGGCCGGCGCGCGGCTATCTCTGCGAGAATTACGGCGGCGCGTTCACGCTGCCGGAGCGCGGGCCGATCGGCGCCAACTGCCTGGCCAATGCACGCGACTTCCTCACCCCCGTCGCGCATTACGAGGACAAGGACACGTCGACCGAGCTGTTCGTGAAATGGGGCGGCTCGCTGTTCAAGACCACTCTGCCGCATTCGCCGATCGACGTCGTCGCCTGGCACGGCAATTACGCGCCCTACAAATACGATTTGCGTACCTTCTCGCCGGTTGGTGCGATCGGCTTCGATCATCCCGATCCCTCGATCTTCACGGTTCTGACCTCGCCGTCGGAGACCGCGGGCACCGCGAATATCGACTTCGTGATCTTCCCCGAGCGCTGGATGGTCGCCGACAACACCTTCCGTCCGCCCTGGTATCACATGAACATCATGAGCGAGTTCATGGGCCTGATCTACGGCGTCTACGATGCCAAGCCGCAAGGCTTCGTCCCCGGCGGCATGAGCCTGCACAATTGCATGCTGCCGCACGGCCCGGATCGCGACGCTTTCGAGCATGCCAGCAACGGCGAATTGAAGCCGGTGAAGCTGACGGGGACCATGGCCTTCATGTTCGAGACCCGCTACCCGCAGCGCGTCACCGCGCACGCCGCGAACGCGTCCACGCTGCAGGACGATTACGCGGATTGCTGGAAGGGGCTGGAGAAGCGGTTCGATCCGAGCAAGCCGTAGTCTCTCTTACCCTCCCCTGGAGGGGGAGGGTCGTTACGCATGCAGCGAAGCGGAATGCGTAGCGGGGTGGGGTGACGGTCTCTCCGCGAGTAACGCTGCCCGTGTTGAGAGATCACCCCACCCCGTCCCATATTTCGCTGCGCTCAATATGAGCCGACCCTCCCCCTCCAGGGGAGGGTGACACCGTCACCGCTGTGCCACGAGAAACCTATGCCCCACCCCAACGACCCCAGCCTCCGCTCCTTCATCGACGTCGATCCCGCCTCCGACTTCCCGATCCAGAACCTGCCCTACGGCGTGTTCTCGACCGCGGCCAATCCGACGCCGCGCGTCGGCGTCGCGATCGGCGATTACGTGCTCGATCTCTGGGAGCTCGAGCAGGATTCCCGGCTCGATGTCGGTCCGCTCGGCGTGTTCTCCGGCGCCTCGCTCAATCCTTTCATGGCGCTGGGACCAAAGGTCTGGACCAGGACGCGGGCGCGGATCAGCGAGCTCCTGCGGGCCGATCATCCGGAGCTGCGCGACAATGGGGAGCTGCGCAGCCGCGCGCTGGTGCCGGTGCGCGATGCAAGGCTGCATCTGCCCTTCACCGTCTCCGGCTACACCGATTTTTACTCGTCCAAGGAGCACGCCACCAATGTCGGCGTGATGTTCCGCGGCAAGGACAATGCGCTGCAGCCGAACTGGCTGCACATGCCGATCGCCTATAACGGTCGCGCCTCCACGGTCGTGGTCTCCGGCACCCAGGTGAAACGGCCGCGCGGGCAGCTGAAGCCGCCGAATGTCGAGCTGCCGAGCTTCGGGCCCTGCAAGCGGCTCGATTTCGAGCTGGAGATGGGCGTCGTGATCGGCCAGCCCTCGCCGATGGGCGGCATGCTGACGGAGAGCCAGGCCGAGGAGATGATCTTCGGCTTCGTGCTGCTCAACGATTGGAGCGCGCGCGACATCCAGCAATGGGAATATGTGCCGCTCGGCCCGTTCCTCGCCAAAGCGTTCGCGACCTCGATCAGCCCGTGGGTGGTGACGCGCGAGGCGCTGGAGCCGTTCCGCCAGAAGGGGCCGGAGCAGGAGCCGGTGCCGCTGGATTATCTCAAGCAGGGCAAACCGCAGAACTACGATGTCGCGCTCGACGTCTCCTTGCGCGCCGCCGGCGCCAACGCGCCGGCCGGCATCAGCCGCACCAATTTCAAATACATGTACTGGTCGTCGGTGCAGCAGCTGATGCACCATGCCTCCTCCGGCTGCGCCATGAATGTCGGCGATCTCCTCGGCAGCGGCACGATCTCCGGTCCGGAGAAGAACCAGCGCGGCAGCTTGCTCGAGATCAGCTGGAACGGCACCGAGCCGATCGAGCTCCCCGGTGGCGCCAAGCGCTCATTCCTGGAGGATGGCGATAGCCTCGTGATGCGCGGCTGGTGCCAGGGCTGCGGCTATCGCGTGGGGTTCGGTGAGGTGGAAGGGACGATTTTGGCGGCGGAGTAGCCGCGCGCTCATGTCTTGTAGGGTGGGTTAGCGTCAGCGTAACCCACCTCTTCAGTGTCCGCGGTCGCAGACGTGGTGGGTTACGCTGCGCTAACCCACCCTACGCATCGACGGCGTGGAGAGACCTACCGGCTCTCCGGCGGCACGTCCCGTATCCGCGCGCAATGCGCCGCGACGTCCTCGACGCTGTATTTCAGATGCACCCGCTTGTCCGACGGCGCCTGTTTGCTCGTGCAGACGCCCGGCCGCCATTCCTGCGTCGGCCTGATCGGGCGCGGCGCAAAACCGCCGCCGCAGTTCGGGCAGACGTTGGACAGTTTCGTCTCGACGCAGTCCGCACAGAACGTGCATTCGTACGAGCAGATCCGCGCGTTCGTCGCATCCGGCGGCAGGTCGCGGTCGCAATATTCGCAGTTCGGTCGAAGCTGGAGGGCCATGGCTGAATCTCCGGATTGGCTGGGATCATCGCAGATCGCGCGGGGAGCGCGAATGACGTAGTTCCCTCGATTTCAGCCGGCCTTGATCTCCCTCAGCGGCAATCGCGAGCTCTCCTTCAGCCTGTCGAGCACGATCGAGGAGCGCACATGCGCCACGCTCTGATGCGGCATCAAGACGTCGTTGACGAGGTTGGAGAGGCCCTTGAGATCGCGCAGCACTGCCTTGAGCACGTAGTCGGCGTCACCGGTGAGCGAATAGGCCTCCTGGATCTCGTCGATCCGGTTCACCAGCGCGCGAAACCGCTTGGAATTGTCCGGCGAATGGGTCGCAAGGCCCACCTGGATGAAGGCGATCACGCCGAAGCCGAGCGCCTCGCTGGAGAGATCGGCGTGATAGCCCGCGATCACCTTCTCCTCCTCCAGCCGCATCCGCCGCCGCGAGCATTGCGAGGCCGAAAGTCCCGCGAGGTCCGCGAGTTCCTGGTTGGTGAGGCGGCCATCGTCCTGGAGCGCGCCCAGGATCCTGAGGTCGAAGGCGTCAACCGAAATCATGCGTTGTTTGCCCATATCATGCACGGATCGTGCATATGATAGCCAAAGACCGTCCCGATTGCACGCTCATTGCAGGCCCCATGAAGGATAGTTCCTCCCAGTAGCAATTTGGGAGAGCCGCCTATGGGACCGTTTCCGCACGATGCACCGCCGGCCACTGTCAGCGCCGACAATCCGATGGGCACCGACGGGTTCGAATTCGTCGAATATGCGCATCCCAATCCGCAAGAGCTGCATGCGCTGTTCAAGCTGATGGGTTATGCGCCGGTCGCGCGCCACAAGACCAAGAAGATCACGGTCTATCGCCAGGGCGACATCAACTATCTCGTCAACGAGGAGCCCGGCACCCACGGTTACGAGTTCGTTGCCACGCATGGGCCCTGCGCCCCCTCGATGGCGTTCCGCGTGGTCGACGCGAAGGCGGCCTATGACCGCGCGATTTCGCTCGGCGCGGAGCCTGCCGATGTGTCGCCGGCCCAGAAGACGCTCGATGTGCCCGCGATCAAGGGCATCGGTGGCAGCCTGCTGTATCTCGTCGATCGCTACGGTGCCAAGGGCTCGGCCTATGAGGCCGAGTTCGAATGGCTTGGCGAGCGCGATCCGCGGCCTGCCGGCGCCGGCCTGTTCTATCTCGACCATCTCACCCACAACGTCCATCGCGGCCGCATGGACGTCTGGGCCGGCTTCTACGAAAAGCTGTTCAACTTCCGCCAGATCCGCTTCTTCGACATCGAGGGCCGCGCCTCCGGCCTGTTCTCGCGCGCACTGACCAGCCCAGATGGCAAGATCCGGATTCCGATCAACGAGGACGCCGGCGATTCCGGCCAGATCGAGGAATATCTGAAGACCTATCGCGGCGAGGGCATCCAGCACATCGCCTGCGGCTGCCGCGACATCTACCGCACCATCGAAGGCCTGCGCGTCGCCGGCCTGCCCTTCATGCCGTCGCCGCCGGAGACCTATTTCGAGCGGATCGACGCGCGCCTGCCCAAGCATGGCGAGGACCTCGCGCGTCTCCGGAAGAACGGCATCCTGATCGACGGCGAAGGCGTGGTCGAGGGCGGCCAGACCAAGGTGCTGCTCCAGATCTTCTCGGCCAACGCGATCGGCCCGATCTTCTTCGAGTTCATCCAGCGCAAGGGCGACGACGGATTCGGCGAGGGCAACTTCAAGGCCCTGTTCGAATCGATCGAGGAGGATCAGATTCGGCGCGGAGTGCTGAAGGTGGATGCGGCGTAGGCACCTGCGTTAGACGCGGGGTGCACCCTCAATGTCGGTGTCGTCCCCGCGAAGGCGGGGACCCATACCCACAGGGATTAGTTGCTACAGGGAGTAGTTGCGGCGCGAGCAGATAACTCCGAGTCTTCGCCAAACCGCTTCCTGTGGTTATGGGTCCCGGATCTGCACTCGCTACGCTCGCTTGTTCGGGACGACGGCGGAGTTTGAGGCGGCAGCGGAGAGTCTATCTCTTCCACGCCTTCGTCACCGCGGCGATCTCCGCTGCCTCCGGCTCACGCACCGTCGACGGTGTCCGCGAGAACCGCGGCGCCGGCGCGGGCTGCTTGACGCCATGACGCTCGACGAACACGTTGCGGGCGACCATGTGCGGATGCTGGGTTGCTTCCGACATGGTCAACACCGGCGCGAAGCAGATGTCGGTGCCTTCCATGATCTTGCACCAGTCCTCGCGCGTCTTGCTCTTGAACACGGCCTTCAGCTTCTCCTTGAGCGCCGGCCAGGCCTTGGGGTTCATCTGCGCGTCGAAATCGGCATCGGTCAGGCCCGCATGCTCGCGCAGCAGCGCGTAGAACTGCGGCTCGATCGAGCCGATCGAGACGAAGTGCCCGCAGGCACATTCATAGACGCCGTAGAAATGCGCGCCGCCGTCGAGGAAGTTCTGGTCGCGGCCCTCGGTCCAGCGGCCGAGCGTGGTCATGTCGAAGAAGAACGACATCAGCGATGCCGCCCCGTCGCACATCGCGGCATCGACGACCTGGCCCTTGCCGGATCGCTGCGCCTCCAGCAGGGCTGCGAGCACGCCGACGACGAGATAGAGCGCGCCGCCGCCGAAATCGCCGACCAGATTGAGCGGCGGCACCGGTGCTTCCTTCGTGCCGATGGCGGCGAGCGCACCGGTGATGGAGATGTAATTGATGTCGTGGCCGGCCGCATTGGCGAGCGGGCCTTCCTGGCCCCAGCCGGTCATGCGGCCATAGACCAGCTTGGGGTTGCGCGCGAGCACGACGTCCGGGCCGAGCCCGAGCCGCTCCATCACGCCGGGACGAAAGCCCTCGACCAGCGCATCGGCGCTGGCAAGCAGGTCGAGCACCTCTGCGATCGCGGCCTTGTCCTTGAGGTCGAGCTCGATCACCTTGCGGCCGCGCCCCGCCACCGACTTCATGCTCTTCTTCGCGCCGACCCGGTCGAGCGTGACGACGTCGGCACCCATGTCGGCCAGCATCATGCAGGCGAACGGGCCGGGGCCGATGCCGGCGAATTCGACGATGCGGAAGCCCGAGAGCGGGCCGGAGGAGCGGACGGTCGAGGTGGGCGCTGATTTGTCGAGCACGTTGTTGTTTCCTCGGGTCGCGGGCGGATGCCGATGGTTCGGCAATCGCCGCTGACATTCTTCTTTGGAGCGAGTTAATCGGCTGATTAACTTTTCTCGCCTTCATGCCAGCGAGGCAAGCGCTTTTGATGCCGCATGGCCAAAATAAAACGGCGCGCACCGAAGTGCGCGCCGCGGAAAATTTGTGTCGAGGCGCTATCAGCGCGCCGCGGCCACCGCGCGCTGTGCCATTACCTTGATGAGGTTGGCGCGGTACTCGGCAGTGCCGTGGATGTCGGCCAGCAATCCGTTCGCCGAAATCGTCACGCCGTCGATCGCCGACGGCGACCAGTTCGCCTTCAGCGCCGCCTCAATCGCGGGCACCCGCATCACGCCGCTCTGCGAGGCGCCGGTCGCGGCGACCCGAACCTCGCCCGATTTGGTCTGCGCGACGAACACGCCGGTCAGCGCAAAGCGCGAGGCCGGATGCCGCATCTTCTCGTAGCCGGCTTTTGCCGGCACCGGGAACGACACGGCGGTGATGATCTCGCCGTCTTCGAGTGCCGTGGTGAAGAGGCCCTGGAAGAAGTCCTCGGCCGAGATCGACCGCTTGTTGGTCTTCACGGTGGCGCCAAGGGCCAACAAAGCGGCCGGGAAATCCGCGGCCGGATCGTTGTTGGCGATCGAGCCGCCGATCGTGCCGCGGTAACGCACGGCGGGGTCGCCGAGCACCGAGGTGAGATAGGCAATCGCGGGAATCGCCTTCTTCACATCGGCATTGGTCATGATGTCGTAATAGATCGTGGCGGCCTTGATGGTCAGCGTGTCGCCCGACAATTCGACGCCCTGCAGCTCCTTGATCTTGCCGAGGTCGATCACGTCGGAGGGGCTTGCGAGGCGCTGCTTCATCACCGGCAGCAGCGTCTGGCCGCCGGCAAGGAACTTCGACTCGCTGCCCTTGGCGAACAGGCTGGCGGCCTCGTCGACCGAGGAAGCGCGATGATAGGTGGTCTGGTACATCTTCGTTCCTCCCTCTTAAGCCGCGTGGATCGTGCGCCACACCCGGTCAGGGGTTGCGGGCATTTCCAGGTTGTTCTTGCCGATCGCATCCGTGATCGCATTGATCACGGCCGCAGAGGCGCCGATCGCGCCGGCCTCACCGCAACCCTTGATGCCCAGCGGATTGCCCGGGCACAGCGTCGTGGTGTGGGAGAGGTTGAAGGAGGGCACATCGTCGGCGCGCGGCATGGCGTAGTCCATGAACGAGGCCGTGACCGGCTGGCCGTTGGCATCGTAGATCGCATGCTCGAGCAGCGCCTGTCCGATGCCTTGAACAAGGCCGCCATGGACCTGGCCCTCGACGATCATCGGATTGATCAGCCGGCCGAAATCATCGGCCGCGACGAAGTTGACGAAGGAGGTCTTGCCGGTGCCGGGATCGACCTCGAGCTCGCAGATATAGGTGCCGGCCGGGAAGGTGAAGTTGGTGGGGTCGTAGAAGGCGCTTTCCTTCAGACCCGGCTCCATCCCGTCAGGCAGATTGTGCGCGGTATAGGCTGCAAGGGCGACCATCGGCAGGGCAATCGCCTTGTCGGTGCCGGTGACCTTGAACTCGCCGTTCTCGATGACGATGTCGGCCTCGGAAGCTTCCAGCGCATGCGCCGCAATCTTCTTGGCCTTCGATTCCATCTTCTCCATCGCCTTCAGGATCGCGGTGAGGCCGACGGCCGCCGAGCGCGAGCCGTAGGTGCCCATGCCGAACTGCACCTTGTCGGTGTCGCCATGGACGATCGAGACCTGGCTGATGGGAACGCCGAGGCGCTCCGCGACGAGCTGGCAGAACGTGGTCTCGTGACCCTGGCCGTGGCTGTGCGATCCCGTCAGGATCTCGATGGTGCCGACCGGGTTGACGCGCACCTCGGCCGATTCCCAAAGACCGACGCCGGCGCCGAGGCTGCCGACCGCCTTCGACGGCGCGATGCCGCAGGCCTCGATGTAGCAGGACACGCCGATGCCGCGCAGCTTGCCGTCGGCTTTCGCCTTGGCCTTGCGGGCGGGGAAGCCGGCATAGTCGATCGCCTTGATCGCAGCATCGAGCGAGGCGTTAAAGTCCCCGATGTCATAGGCCATGATGACAGGCGTCTGATGCGGGAACTGGGTGATGAAGTTGGTCCGGCGCAGCTCGGCCGGATCGACCTTCAACTGCCGCGCCGCCGTTTCCATCAGCCGCTCGATCAGATAGCTCGCCTCGGGGCGGCCCGCGCCGCGATAGGCGTCGACCGGCGTGGTGTTGGTGTAGACCCCGATCACCTCGGCGTGGATCGCCGGGATGTTGTACTGGCCCGACAGCAGCGTCGCGTAGAGATAGGTCGGCACCGAGGACGAGAACAGCGACATGTAGGCGCCGAAATTGGCGTAGGTCTTCACCTTGAGGCCGGTGATCTTGTTGCTGGCGTCGAACGCCAGCTCGGCATGGGTGACGTGGTCACGGCCATGCGCGTCGGTGAGGAAGGCCTCGGTGCGGTCGCCGGTCCATTTCACGGGACGGCCGATCTTCTTGGAGGCCCACAGCGCCACCATCTCTTCGGGATAGATGAAGATCTTGGAGCCGAAGCCGCCGCCGACGTCGGGGGCGATCACGCGCAGCTTGTGCTCGGGGGCGATGTTGTAGAACGCCGACAGCACGAGGCGGGCGACGTGCGGGTTCTGCGAGGTCGTGTAGAGCGTGAAATGCTCTTCCGCCGCGTCGTAATCGGCGATCGCCGCGCGCGGCTCCATCGCGTTCGGGGCGAGGCGGTTGTTGGTGACGTCGAGCTTGACCACATTGGCGGCCTTGGCGAAGGCGGCATCGGTGGCACCCTCGTCGCCGATCACCCAGTCATAGACCTGGTTGCCGGGAGCTTCGGGGTGAAGCTGCGGCGCGCCAGACTTGATCGCGGCTTGGACGTCGGCGACCGCCGGGAGCTCTTCATAATTCACGACGACGGCCTCGGCCGCGTCGCGCGCCAGATTCTTGCTGTCGGCGATCACGACCGCGACGGCCTGACCGACGAAGCGCACAGTCTCCGGCGCCATCGCCGGCCATGCGCCCATCTTCATCGGGCTGCCGTCCTTGGAGGTGATGGCCCAGCCGCAAATGAGGTTGCCGACCTTGTCGTCGACAATCTGCTGGCCCGTGAGCACCGCGACCACGCCCGGCATCTTCAGCGCGGCGGAGGAATCGATCCCCTTCACCTTGGCGTGTGCGTGCGGGCTGCGGATGAAATGGGCATGGGTCATGCCCAGCAGCTTGATGTCGTCCACGTACCGGCCCTTGCCGGTAATGAAACGCTTGTCTTCCTTGCGCACGACTCGCGCGCCGATGCCTTCTACACCCATGTCTGGTCCTCCCGACCGGAAATTTCTTTGACCGCGCTTTCCCTCGAAAGCTGCAGCCGTGGTTCTTTTCGAGGCGTGCCGCTTTACTCGGCCGCCTGCGAGACCTTCATGCGCCCGGCTGCATCCAGCACGGCTTTGACGATGTTGTGGTAGCCGGTGCAGCGGCAGATATTGCCTTCCAGCTCGGTTCGGACGGTCGCCTCGTCAAGCTGGCCGCCGTGACGATGCACGATGTCGATCGCCGACATGATCATGCCCGGCGTGCAATAGCCGCATTGCAGGCCGTGATTGTCGCGGAAGGCGGCCTGCATCGGGTGCAGCTCGTCGCCCTTGGCGATGCCTTCGATGGTGGTGATGCTGGCCCCGTCGGCCTGGCCCGCCAGCATGGTGCAGGATTTCACCGCGCGGCCGTCCATGTGCACGACACAGGCGCCGCACTGGCTGGTGTCGCAGCCGACATGGGTACCCGTGAGATTGAGGTGATCGCGCAGCAGTTGGACCAGCAGCGTGCGGTCCTCGACGTCGACAGCAACGGCCTTGCCGTTCACCGTCAGTTTGACTGTAGACACGATGTCGTCCTCCCAGAATGTTTGTAATTATTCCAATTAGAAACAGCGCGATGAAACTTTGCAACTGGGATTTTGGGTCGCCGGCGTCACGAAACGGTCGTCGAGGCGCCGCGATCAGACAACAGCGATCCGTGCCGCCGCCAGCGCATGGCGCGACCTGTCCGAAACCTGCAAGGAGATGGTCTCTCGTCTTCCGCGGCGTCCACCTCTGCCATCGCGCGAAGGTTGCTCGCCCCGCGGATGTCGGTCCTTGGCGCCGCCGATTGTCTCTCCCTTGGGATTCTTGTCGTCGTTCCGCAAATAGGAGCACGGCCGGGCAACTTTGTAATCGCGATCTTGGTAGTAGGATTTGGCGCGGTAAGCCATTGATTTCATTGAAGCGTTGATCGCCCACGACGAGCCGGGCCGCCTCGGGGGGCTGCCGGGAAGCGGACTGACCAAGTCCGCCTGTACCCCCTGGCGATCAATGGACGCGAAGAAGACAACCGATCTCTCGAGATGGCTTCGCCAATCGAGCGCCCACCGTCGTTCTGAAGGCGGGCCGGTCAAAGCGAGCGACAACGACACCGTGACATTGACGGATTTCGTAACGCCCCGCGGCCATCCGTCGCGGTTGAACCGTCGTCGTGATTTGTGGACGTCGCTGATGCCGACTTTCGACGGAACGCGCGGATGGCTGCACGATGTTGCCGCAATCCAATCACTGGTTTCGAGCTGCCAACGAGCGACAAGAAGCGAGTGCCGACAACGAGATGAGTGGCCAAGCCTGACAGTGATTTGCACTACTACCTTCCGCCTATACTAAGCGCGAAAAGTCGATGCTGTAATTTCCGTGATGGTTCGCAGGCGAACTGCGTATCGAAAGCGCAAAAGCGCATCGGCGCCCAACGTGGCGCGCAAAGCAACATCACGGAGGGAATAATGACCTTTGGAACGAGGGGCTTCTTGGCCGGCATTTCGATGATCGCGATGCTGGGCGCCGGCACGATTGGCGTTCGCGCCAACGATTCACTGCTCAAAGCGCAATCCGATTCCAATCAATGGGCGGTGGCGGGCCACGACTACGCCAACACGCGGTTCAGCCCGCTCAACCAGATCAACGCCGAGAACGCCGGCAAGCTGTCGCTTGCCTATTCGTTCTCGCTTGCATCGCTGCGCTCGAACGAATCCTCGCCGATCGTCATCGGCAACACGTTGTACGTCTCGACGTCATGGGGGCCGAAATACGTCTACGCGCTCGACGCCGCGACCGGTGCGCGCAAGTGGACCTACGAGCCGGAGATTCCGGACGACGTGCTGCAATACGCCTGCTGCGACGTGAACAATCGCGGCGTCTCCTACGCTGACGGCAAGATCTTCGTCGGCCGGCTCGACGGCAAGCTGACGGCGCTCGACGCTGCGACGGGCAAGGCGCTGTGGACGGCGAAGGTGGTCGATTACAAGCAGGGCTCGGTCATCACCTCGCCGCCGCTGGTCGTGCGCGACAAGGTCATCACCGGCTTCGGCGGTGGCGAGTACGGCGTGCGCGGCGCGCTTCAGGCCTTCGACATCAACACCGGCAAGCTCGCTTGGCAGACCTTTACCGTTCCCACGCCGGAGGAGCCCGGCGGCGATACCTGGAAGGGCGATTCCGCGCAGCATGGCGGCGGCGCGGCCTGGCTGGTCGGCTCCTATGATCCCAAGACCGATACCGTGTATTGGGGCACCAGCAATCCCGGGCCGTGGAACACTGCCGTGCGCTCGACCGGCAACGGCGATTTCGGCAAGCTGACCAACCTCTACACGGCCTCGACGCTGGCCCTCGACCCGAACACCGGCAAGATCAAGTGGCATATCCAGACCACGCCCGCCGACGCCTGGGACTATGACGGCGTGAACGAGGCCGTGCTCGCCGACCTCAACATCGGCGGCAGCAACGTTCCGGCGCTGATGAAGGCGGATCGCAACGGGTTCTTCTTCGTCGCCAACCGCGAGACCGGCAAGGTTCTTTCGGCAGAGAAGTACGTCTTCTCGAACTGGGCGCAGAAATTCGATCTCGCCACCATGCGCGCGGTCGAGGATCCCGACAAGCGTCCGGGCCCCGGCCATCCCGCCAAGGACATCTGCCCCAATCTGATCGGCGGCAAGAACTGGCAGCCGATGTCGTTCAACCCGCAGACCGGCCTCGTCTACATTCCCTCCAACAATGTCTGCATGGATTGGTCGGTCAGTGACGTCGCCTACAAGCGCGGCGTGTTCTATCTCGGCGCCGAATTCCCGACCAAGGAAGGCCCCGGTGGCTTCCTCGGCGAGCTCGTGGCCTGGGATCCCGTCAACCAGAAGAAAGTCTGGTCCATCAAGGAAGACCTGCCTTTCAATGGCGGCACGCTGACCACTGGCGGGGGCCTGGTGTTCGCCGGCAACATCCATGGCGATTTCCGCGCGATCGATGCGAAATCCGGCAAAATGCTCTGGAGCAAGAATCTCGGCTCCGGCATCGGTGCGGGTCCTGTGACTTACATGGTCGACGGCAAGCAATACGTCGCCATCGTCGTCGGCCGTACGGCAGCACTGCCCGCGTTCCTGGGCGAGGTTGGCAAGAAGATGACGGCTGCAGCTCCCGAGGGCGGCTCGCTCTTCGTGTTCTCCGTCCAGTGACCACTGGCGCGTGTATCCCGAGGTGAGGGGATACACGCGCTCTTTTCCCAAAGTGTGATCGCGTCGTTGCGGCCGAGGCAGGGCCTTGTCGCAACGTGACGCCACGATGCCCAACCACGGGAGGTGAGGATGCGTCCAAATCGTTCTGGCCTTGGCAATAGCAGACGTCGCGCCATCGCAGCTTTACTTGCATGTGTTGCCGGTTCCGCGCTCATCGTGCCAGCCGCCACAAGCCGCGCCGACGAAGTGAAGCCGTTCCGGCTCTGTGCCGATCCGACCAATCTTCCGTTCTCGAGCAACAGCCCCTCGCAACCCGGCCTCTATGTCGAGATCGGGCAGGCGCTGGCGCGGGCGCTCGGGCGGCCGATCGCCTACGACTGGTACAAATCGTATTTCGGCAAGCGCACCGTCCGCGTGACGCTGCTCGGCAAGCAGTGCGACGCCATGATCGGCCTGCCGCGCTCCGAGGATTTCATGGGGCCAGCCGTCATCTTCTCGAGCACGGTTGCGCGTGAGGGTTACGCCCTCGTGACGGCAAAGGACCGGACGGTCTCCGGGATCGACGAACTCCGGGGCAAGCGGGTCGCCGTGCAGTTCGCCAGCACGCCACAGAACCTCCTGGCGACGCGTGACGACATCCAGAAGGTGACGGTGCTGTCGCCCGAGGAAGGCATGCAGGCGCTCGATCGGGGCAAGGCCGACGTCGCCTTTATCTGGGGACCCGTGGCCGGCTGGCTGAACAAGACCGTCTACCAGGATCGGTATCGCGTTCAGCTCACCGAAGGCGAAGGTTTGTCGTGGGACGCGGCGATCGGCTTCGCGAAGGCCTCGACAGACCTGCGCGACCAGATCGATGCGGTCTTGCCGGACCTCGAGCGGACCATCGCCGACCTCAAGGTGAAGTATGGCCTGCCGACCGGTCAGGCTCTCCACTTCAATGCCGTGCAGACGCCGGCGGGAACCACGACCGGAGCCGGGACCGGCGCGGCGCATGTGGCCAGCGTCGTCGCGACCGAGACCAAGGGCGACGCGCTGGCGTCAAATGCCGAAGCTGTCGGTCAGGGCAAGGAGATCTTCAACGGCACCTGTGCGCATTGCCATGGTCCCGACGCGATCCAGAGCGAGCGGAAGATCGATCTGAGGCTGCTACGTCACCGCTACGGCGACGAGATGCGAGAGAAATTCCTGACCACGGTGCATGAGGGGCGTCCGGCCAAGGGCATGCCGTCCTGGAAAGAGGTCTTCACCGACAGCCAGTTCGACAACATCTACGCCTTTCTGCTGACGGTTCAGGCCGAATCGAACGACTGAATGGTCTTGACCGGACGGCATCGGGGAGATGTTCTAGGGTCCGTTTCGCATCCATCGGCACGAACGTCCGATGGATGCGCCAGCGCGATGGACCCCGGGGAAGGTGCCATGACCAGCTTCCTGATCATCGACGATCATCCGCTGTTTCGCGAGGCGCTCGGCAATGCCGTGCGGCTGGCGCTGCCGGAGGCCCGCATTCTGGAAGCGATGTCGATCGAGGACGCCTTACGGGTGCTTTCGGTCGAACGGGGGATCGACCTTGCGCTGCTCGATCTCTCGCTTCCCGACGCAACCGGTTTCTCCGGCTTTCTCAGGCTGCGCGAGACCTATCCGCGCCTGCCGGTCGCCATCGTCTCGAGCGAGGAGGATCAGCATGTGGTCCGCGAGGCACTGGCGCTGGGTGCTGCCGGCTATCTGCCGAAATCCACGTCCAAGCGCGAGCTCGCGCAGTCGATCGAAGGCGTGCTCGGCGGATCGGTGTCGGTGCCGAAGGATTTCGTGGCGGAGCCGCAGCGGAAGCGGGCCGACAGCAGCAAGGCACTCAGGGTCAAGCTTCGCGAACTGACGCCGCAGCAGCTTCGCGTGCTCGATCTCCTTCGCCGCGGCTATCCGAACCGGCAGATCGCGCAGGAGCTTCAACTCGCCGAATCGACTGTGAAGGCGCACATCACCGAGATCCTGCGCAAGCTCGGACTGTTCAGCCGCAACAAGGCGATCGTCGAGATCGGCAAGGTCGATCTGCCGGATCCGCGGCAGCGGCCCCATCCGAGGATCGATCGCGGGAGGCCGCAATGAGCTGCTGGTCCGATTTGATCTGGATCAAGCCGGGTTGCTCCGGCGACGGCATGCTCGCCGGTCTGATCGCTGACTTCGGTGACGAGCTGGGAACGGCCCAAATCTGATGCGGTTTCTGATTGTCGAGGATCATCCGCTGTTTCGCGAGGCGCTCGAGGGAGCGCTGCAAATGGCGACGCCGGATGCCGAGATGCTTCAGGCCAACTCGATCGACGGTGCGCTCGAATTGTTGGCGTCGAGGCCCGATGTCGACCTCATTCTCCTCGACTTGTCGATACCCGGGACGACCGGACTGTCCGGCATCATCCGCATCCGCAAGGCGTTTCCGCGCATTCCCGTCGTCATCGTGTCGGGGCACCAGGACGCGCAGATCATCTCGGGCGCATTGTCGCTCGGCGTATCCGGCTACATCCTCAAATCCTCGTCCAAGCAGGAGCTGGCGCATTCGATCGGCGAAGTCGTGCGCGGCGCGGTGTGTCTGCCGGCCGCTTTTCGCGCGCTGGCCCGCCCGCAGCGTTCGCCGATCGCGGCCCAGGAGCTGCTGAAGCGCCTTCACGATCTGACGCCCCAGCAATTGCGTGTCCTCGAAATGCTCAAGCGCGGCCTGCAGAACAAGCAGATCGCCTTTGAGCTGAAGATCTCCGAGACCACCGTGAAGGTTCACGTCTCGGATATCCTGCGCAAGCTGAACGTGATGAGCCGCACCAAGGCGATCGTCGAAATGTCGAAGATCGATTTTGCGACGCTGGCGGGCTCGGGAGCGGCCGCGAAGCGCGACCGCGCCCGGACCGATCCGCAGGCATGATTGCCACCTCGTTCGCAGCCGATGCGACGCGAGGTGATGAACTAAAGCGCGATATGCGATCAGGATGAATCGTCATCGCGCTTTAGGTTGTTGTTTAAGCATGATCTTTCCGGAAAACCGCTGCGCACTTTTCCGGATCATGCTTTAGCTCAGCAGGAACGACAGCAGCGCGCGCATTTCCGCCGGCCTGATCGGCTTCTTCAGCACTTCCAGCCCGTGGCGGCTGGCTTCCGCCGCAGCCTTTTCGGAATAATCCGCGGTGATGATCATCGCCGGCACGTCCGACTTCAACCGCTGCCGGATTCCCTCGACGGCCGACAATCCGCTTTCGCCGTGATCGAGATGGAGATCGGCGATGATGGCGTCCGGCGTGCCGCCGAGCTCACTCAAGCGCTGGGCGGCATCCGCGGCGGATCTCGTGGTCGCGACGTCGCAGCCCCATCCTTCCAGCAAGGCGGCCAGCGCCTCCGCGCCCGAGGCGTCGTTCTCGATGAGCAGGATCTTGGCCCCTCCCAGACCGCCATAGTGCAGGTCTGCGGGCTTCATCTCCTGCAGGTCGTCGCTGACATCGGCGCGATCGGCCTGCTCCAGCTCGAGCACAAAGGTCGATCCGCGGCCGACATGCGACGACAGCCGCACCTCGTGGCCGAGCGCCGTCGCGAAGCGGCGCACGATCGAAAGTCCGAGGCCGAAGCCGGCCTGGTCGGTCGCGCTCGCGTCGCCGCGCTGGAACTCCCGGAAGATCGCCTCCTGCTGCGCCTGCGCAATTCCGGGCCCGGTATCGGAGATCTGGATCGCGATGCGATCGCCACGCCGTCTGCATCCCATGATGACGCCGCCGCTGCGGGTATAACGGATCGCATTCGCGAGCAGATTTTGCAGGATCCTCCGGAGCATCATCGGGTCGGACAGGACCGCGAGCGGCGAGCTGCGGACGCGCAGGGACAGTCCCTGCCTCCAGGCGATCGGCTCGAACTCGTCGCGGAGCTGGTCGAGCAGCGGCCCAAGCGCGATCGGCCGCACGTCGGGCCGGAGCGCGCCCGCATCGAGCTTCGCGATCTCCAGAAGCGAGCGGAGCAGGTCTTCCAGCGTGACCAGGGAGCGGTCGACCTGGTCGATGAGCAGGCCTGCTTCCTGCGACTCCATCATCTCGGTGAGGGCCGACAGGGTCAGGCGTGCCGCGTTCAGCGGCTGCAGGAGATCGTGGGTGACCGAGATCAACACGGACGATTTCAGCGAGCTTGCAGCTTCGGCCTGCTGCTTGGCGCGGTACAAGCCTTCGTTGGCCCGCTCGACCGAACGCAGGGCATCCCGCAACTGATGCGTCCGGTCGCGAACTTGATGGTCGAGCGCAATTGCGGTTTCGAACAGTGAGAACGCATTGAGCTGCTGGTCCATCGACCGCTCGACGCGCGACATCAGCGCCGCATTGATCTTCTTCAGCTTGACCGACTCCCGCCGGAGCTGCTCGATCGTTTCGGCATCCTGCCAGGTCTCTGCCACGTCGGCTCCGTTACGTCGGCCGCCTGCCGATGGCGACGCCGGTGAAGGTCTGGTTCACGTGCATCGAGCCGAACTGTTCGCCGTAGGTATGGAACCCGACGACGCGGTTCTGCCGGTACAGCTCGGACATTTCGCGTGAAAGCTGATGCTGCTCGGCATCCAGCCGGCGTAGCAGGCATTCGAAGCCAATATAGAGAGAGACGTCGCCGATCTGGTCACGGGTTTCCGCGAAGGCGTCGCGGGTGGCTCCGACCAGGCTGCACGAGGTTGCCGTCGTCAGCACCATGCCCTCGTCGATCGCGCAGAAGAAGCGCAGCGAGCCGTCGGGATCGACGCGCTGGATCGACCGCGCATAATAGGACCCGCCAACCCGGACCAGCACCGGATGGGATGCGAAGGAGAACGGGTCGAGCTTGGCGTCGATGATTCCGACGGCACGGGAATATTCCGCGGCGGCAGGCTCGGCGTTCAATTCCTTGACGACGCGCTGCTCGATATCGGCCTCGGTGACCACCATCTTCTGTGTGGTGGGCTCGAAATTGTCGCATTTGAACACGCGGAACGGCAGCGACGTGTTGAGGAGAATGAGGAGAGCCGCGTCGGTGTGGGCCTTGCCGTCGAAGAACACCCAGGTCCTTTCGAAGCGCAGGCCGTCGCCCGCCGACCCGCCGACGATCGGGATATTGTCGAGCGAGGCATAGAGGGCGGACATCACAGCTTCTTCGCGGCGGCACATGCCGTCGATCAGCACTAGGCCGAACGGGTTGCGGCCGCTGACCTCCGAGGTTGCCCGCAGCAGCTCGTGGCGAAGCTCGCTGCCGATCCGGCGGCCGTCCTCGACGTGGAAATTGGCGAGATTCAGGATCGGCCGGACCACGGCGTTGAAGTCAGCCTGGCTGAACGTCATCGCGACAACGCTGTTCTCGTCCCAGCCGTCCGGCGCCAGCTCGCCTGCCGTCGTGCAGCCGCAGACCGGCGTGTCCGCAAAGTGTCTCGTGATCTCGGCGATGAACCGATGAGGATCGTAGCGGGGGGAGAGGAAGACCAGGACCAGGGCCAGCTCGTCCGACGGAAGCTGGGCGACCAGCTCGGCAACGGCCTCGTCGACGGTCGGAGCTTTCGATTTCGCGACCGCAACGCTGGACGAACCGCCAAACCGAAGATCGGCCTGCCCCACTTCGTTTCTCTCCTCAAGGACCGGCTTGGTCTGTCGCCAAGATCTGCCGCCAAGTGCCGAAAACAGTAGGGCTTTTTCATTCTACCCGCAACAAGTCGCGCGGTGTCCGGCCCGGAAGTCGCCGGTCTGGTGCTTGCGCAGCCCGGGATTGCGAGCCGGAGGAATTTACCGCCCCTTGACGATTCTGCCTTAGTTTTGCGCATGCGGTCGGGGAGGCGGGGCGCCTTCGGATCGCGGCTGTTTGGAATAAGTAATGGGGGTGGGAATGTTCGGGCGTATCGCGTCGCCGTCAAAGCGCACAATATTTCCCACCCTGAGGTTCCGCGCCAAGATCATCCTGGGTTTCGCGGTCGTGCTGGCGATCTCCGCCGGCAGCATGGCCTTCTCCTATTTCGGCTTCGAGCGGGTTTCGGCCGGGGTCGGGTCCTACCGCAGCAGCGTGTCGGAGGCCGACCTCGCCCGCAACATCGACCGCGAGCTGCTCGGCTACCGTTCGGCCGTCAAATATTTCGTCGTCACCGGCAAGGAAGATGACGCCAAGGCGGCGCTCGAGGCCGAGGCCAGCCTGAAGAACGCCATCGACCAGGCCGTGAAGAGCGCCAAGACCCCGGCGCGGGGGGAGAGCCTCGACAAGCTCGCCAAGGAGTTTGCGAACTTCTCCGCAACCTTCGCCAAGGTTCTGCAGGCCAAGCGTGACAGCACGTTGCTGGTGCAGAACCAGTTGCAGCGCCAAGCCAATCTCCTGAAGTACAAGCTGGACGATATCGGTAACAACGCTTCCGATTCCGAGGCCCAGTCGATCGAGTTCGGTACCAAGCAGGTCAACGCCCAGTTCCAAACCGCGAGTGCTGCAGCCACCAATTTCGTGCTCACGTCCGATCAGGCGATCGCGACCAGCGCGCTGGCGCGGCTGAAATTCGTGGAGAACTCGCTCGGCGCGGTCTATTCGATGGACGACAAGATCGTCGCCGGCCTGAAGGAAGCCAAGACCATCCTCGGCGCCTATCGCGAAGCGCTGGAGAAGCTGATCGCCAACGCCAAGTTGGTCGACGGGCTCGTCACCGAGATGAGCGGTTCGGCCGGTGCGATCCTGCAAGGCGCCACCGCCATGAAGGCGGACCTCGTCGCCGACCAGCAGCGGCTGGATTCGGAATCGGAAGCGACGATCGGGAAGACCGAGCAACTGGTTCTGATGCTCGCCATCGGCGGTACGCTGCTTGGTGCGGTCCTCGCCTTCCTGCTCGGCGCCGGCATCTCGCGTCCGATGATCGCGATGTGCAAGGCGATGCGTGAGCTCGCCTCGGGCAATTTCGACGTGGTGCTGCCGGGTCTCGGCCGCAAGGACGAGATCGGCGAGATGGCCGGTGCGGTCGAGGAGTTCAAGGTTCAAGCCGTGGCAAAAGCCGAGCGCGATGCCGCTGCCAGCGAAGCCCAGAACAGGGAGGCGAGCGCTGCCCGCCGCTCCGAGCTGATCCGCTTTGCCGACGATTTCGAAAGCGCGGTCGGCGCCATCGTCTCCAACGTCTCGGCCTCGGCCGTGCAGCTGGAATCGGCGGCCTCCACGCTGACCCGCACCGCCGAGACCACCCAGAGCCTGTCGAGCCAGGTCGCCGGCGTCTCCGAGCAGGCGTCCTCCAACATGCAGTCGGTCGCCACCGCGACGGAAGAGCTCTCAGCCTCGGTCGAGGAGATCGGCCGCCAGGTCCGCGACTCCAGCCGGATTGCGGAAGCTGCCGTCGTGCAGGCCAAGGAGACTGACGGTCGCATCGGCAAGCTCTCGCATGCCGCCCAGCAGATCGGCGAGGTGGTCAAGCTGATCACGGCGATTGCCGAGCAGACCAATCTTCTCGCGCTCAACGCCACCATCGAGGCGGCACGCGCCGGTGAAGCCGGGCGCGGGTTCGCCGTGGTTGCCAGCGAAGTGAAGTCGCTGGCGAGCCAGACCGCGAAGGCCACCGACGAGATCTCCTCGCACATCACGGGCATGCAGGGCGCCACGGCCGAATCGGTAGCCGCGATCAAGGAGATCGGTGCGACCATCGGCCAGATCTCGTCGATCTCGACCTCGATCGCCAGCGCGGTCGAGCAGCAGGGTGCCGCGACGCAGGAGATCGCGCGCAGCGTCCAGACCGTCGCGCAGGGCACCCAGACCGCAGCCACCGACATCGGCGAGGTCAACCGCGGCGCCGCCGAGACCGGCACGGCCTCCGAGGAAGTGCTGCACTCGGCCAAGACACTGTCATCCGAAAGCACCCGCCTGCGCGCCGAGCTCGATCGCTTCATGGGGAATATCAGGGCGGCGTAAGTTGCTTGGGTTCGTGCTGAGTTAGACGATCGGCTGTCACCCCACTCTCCGCTGTCGTCCCCGCGAAAGCGGGGAACCATAACCACAGGGAGCGGATATGGAGCGAGCGGGCAACTCCGAGTCTTCGCCAAACCACTCCCTGTGGTTATGGGTCCCGGATCAGCGCTCCGCTCCCGGCAACGCTACGCGTTGCCAAGAGCTCCGCTTGTCCGGGACGACAACGGAGATTTGGTGCCCGCACTTAATTTATGACGGCATTTGTAACGGCGCGGAAAAGCGCGCCTTAACAAATCCCCGCGTCACCTAACCGCGAGTTGCGGCGCCACAAATTTACCACAGCTTATCCTTTGCCGATTACCGTGCGGGCGAGTCAGGAAGCGGGCTGCTTCCGGGCTGCGCCTGGTTTTCCGCGAATGGAATGGGGTGGGGGAATGTCGGTCAAGTCGAAGTCGAACCAATCGAAGCTGCCAAGCTTGCGTTTTCGCGCAAAAATCATCCTCGGCTTCGTGGCGGTGCTAGCCATCCTCGCCGTCAGCATGGCTTTCGCCTATTTCGGCTTCGAGCGGATCCAGGCCGCCGTGGCTTCCTACCGCACCAGCGTGTCGGAAGCCGACCTCGCCCGGACGGTCGATCGCGAGCTGATCGCCTATCAGGGACTGGCTCGGGCCTATACCCTGACGGGGGCGGGGGATGACGAGACCGCAGCCAAGGCCGCCGAAGACAATCTGAAGAGCGCGATCGCCAAGTCGATGTCCGCCACGACAGGCGCCGCCCGCCGCGAGCAGGTCGGCAAGCTGGAGGCCGAGTTTCAGCGCTTCACGAAGGTGTTCGGGGAGAACATCGTCCTGACGCGCGAGAACAACAAGATCGCGGCCGATGAGCTCAACAGCGTCGGCAACAAGATCCGCTTCAAGTTCGACGACCTCGCCGATACCGCCGCGCTGGCGGGGCTGGCATCGGTCCAGACCACGGCCAAGGACATCACCTCGCAATATCTGGCTGTCTCCACCTCGGTCAGCGCCTTCGTCGCCAAGCCGGAGCCGAAGACCGCCGACGGCGTGATCGCCCGCATCAAATTCCTGGAGACCCTGCTGGTCTCGATCTATGCCAGCGACCAGAAGATCACCGACCGCGTCACCGAGATCGGCAATCTGCTGAAGCAGTACCGCACCTCCTTCTCAAAGCTGACCGAGAACGTGAAGATCATCGTCAAGTCGAACGGTGAGATGACCAAGACGGCGGCGACCATCCTCAAGCTCTCGGCCGAGCTGCGTTCGGATTTGACTGCTGACCAGCAGCGCATCGAGGCGAGCGCCAACGCGACGATCGGAGAGACCGAGCAACTGATGCTGATGATGGCGCTCGGCGGCCTTGCCATCGGTGCCGTGCTGGCCCTGTGGCTCGGCAACGGCATCTCGCGTCCGATGATCGCGATGTGCAAGGCGATGCGTGAGCTGGCCTCGGGCAATTTCGACGTGGTGCTGCCGGGTCTCGGCCGCAAGGACGAGATCGGCGAGATGGCCGGTGCGGTCGAGGAGTTCAAGGTTCAAGCCGTGGCAAAAGCCGAGCGCGATGCCGCCGCCAGCGAAGCCCAGAACAGGGAGGCGAGCGCTGCCCGCCGCTCCGAGCTGATCCGCTTCGCCGACGATTTCGAGAGCGCGGTCGGCGCCATCGTCTCCAACGTCTCGGCCTCGGCCGTGCAGCTGGAATCGGCGGCCTCCACGCTGACCCGCCCCGCCGAGACCACCCAGAGCCTGTCGAGCCAGGTCGCCGGCGTCTCCGAGCAGGCGTCCTCCAACATGCAGTCGGTCGCCACCGCGACGGAAGAGCTCTCGGCCTCGGTCGAGGAGATCGGCCGCCAGGTCCGCGACTCCAGCCGGATTGCGGAAGCTGCCGTGGTCCAGGCCAAGGAGACCGACGGGCGCATCGGCAAGCTCTCGCATGCCGCCCAGCAGATCGGCGAGGTGGTCAAGCTGATCACGGCGATTGCCGAGCAGACCAATCTTCTCGCGCTCAACGCCACCATCGAGGCGGCACGCGCCGGTGAAGCCGGCCGCGGGTTCGCCGTGGTTGCCAGCGAAGTGAAGTCGCTGGCGAGCCAGACCGCGAAGGCCACGGACGAGATCTCCTCGCACATCACGGGCATGCAGGGCGCCACGGCCGAATCGGTAGCCGCGATCAAGGAGATCGGTGCGACCATCGGACAGATCTCGTCGATCTCGACCTCGATCGCCAGCGCGGTCGAGCAGCAGGGCGCGGCGACGCAGGAGATCGCGCGCAGCGTCCAGACCGTCGCGCAGGGTACCCAGACCGCAGCCACCGACATCGGCGAGGTCAACCGCGGCGCCGCCGAGACCGGCTCGGCCTCCGAGGAAGTGCTGCACTCGGCCAAGACACTGTCATCCGAAAGCACCCGCCTGCGCGCCGAGCTCGATCGCTTCATGGGGAATATCCGGGCGGCGTAAGTTGCTTGGGTTCGTGCTGAGTTAGACGATCGGCTGTCACCCCACTCTCCGCTGTCGTCCCCGCGAAAGCGGGGAACCATAACCACAGGGAGCGGATATGGAGCGAGCGGGCAACTCCGAGTCTTCGCCAAACCACTCCCTGTGGTTATGGGTCCCGGATCAGCGCTCCGCTCCCGGCAACGCTACGCGTTGCCAAGAGCTCCGCTTGTCCGGGACGACAACGGAGTTTGCGCGGTTGATGTAGAAGGTCAGCATCGACAGCGCGCTTCGCACTCGTCCGCACGGCGCCGCGCTTGGCGCTCGTCGTCCTGCGCAAGGCTGTTTTGCGGGATTGTGTCGTCTTTCTGACATGAGCCATGCGTCAACTCCTTGCGGCTCCATCGGAAACGAGCGGTACGAAGGGCGTTCCCGTGGGAACCCGGCCTCGCCGCAGACGTTGTCGCAGGTGGCAGGCGGAATGCCGCACCCCGATGATCGGATCAACCCCGTCCACGTCATGTGAGCCGGGGGCGCTTCCATTGATCAGACACAACAACCCGATGGAATTGCAGCAAAGCCCAGCGCCGAACTATGCTCCTGTGGTCGCGGCAGCCGCGGCCGATCGCATCGTCGAGACCAGTATCCCCGCGCGGCTCGACGCGCTGCCCTGGAGCGGCTTTCACACTCGCGTCGTGCTGGCGCTCGGCATCACCTGGATCCTCGACGGACTCGAGGTGACGCTGGCCGGTGCGCTCTCCGGTGCGCTGAAGCAGAGCCCGTCGCTGCAATTCACCAATCTCGATCTCGGCATTGCCAATTCCGCCTATCTCGCCGGCGCCGTGCTCGGTGCGCTCGGCTTCGGCTGGCTGACCGACCGCATCGGCCGCAAGAAGCTGTTCTTCATCACGCTGGCACTCTATCTCTCGGCGACGGCCGCGACCGCTCTGTCATGGAATGTCGCGAGCTACGCGCTGTTTCGTTTCCTCACCGGTGCCGGCATCGGCGGCGAATACACCGCGATCAACTCGACCATCCAGGAGCTGGTGCCGGCGCGCTATCGCGGCTGGACCGATCTCGTCATCAACGGCAGTTTCTGGATCGGGGCCGCAATGGGCGCGGTGGCGTCGATCGTGCTGCTGGATCCTGCCGTGATCAACCCCGATCTCGGCTGGCGCCTGGCTTATCTCATCGGCGCGACCGTCGGCCTCGTCGTGCTCTTGATGCGGATGTGGATTCCGGAGAGTCCGCGCTGGCTGATGATCCATGGCCGCCCCGATCAGGCCCACGCAATCGTCGACGAGATCGAACGCTCGGTGATCGGACACGACCAGGATACGAGCGACGGACGCTTCACAAAGATCCGGCTGAAGATGCGCGATCACACGCCGATCCGCGAGGTCGTGCACACGCTATTCTCGGCATATCGCCAGCGCGCGCTGGTCGGCCTCGTGCTGATGAGTGCGCAGGCCTTCTTCTACAATGCCATCTTCTTCACCTTCGCGCTGGTGCTGACCGATTTCTACGGCATCAGCGCCGATCATGTCGGCTGGTACCTGCTCCCCTTCGCCGCCGGCAATTTCCTTGGGCCCCTGCTGCTCGGCCGGCTGTTCGATACGCTCGGGCGCCGCATCATGATCATGTTCACCTATGGCGTGTCGGGCCTGTTGCTGGCGATCTCGGGCTATCTGTTCTCCATCGGCGTCCTCTCGGCGCAGGGGCAGACCATCGCCTGGATGGTGATCTTCTTCTTCGCCTCGCCGGCCGCGAGCGCGGCCTATCTCACCGTCAGCGAGACCTTTCCGCTCGAAGTTCGCGCGCTGGCGATCGCGGTGTTCTACGCGGTCGGCACCGGCATCGGCGGCGTGATCGGGCCGGCGCTGTTCGGCGTGCTGATCGACACGGGATCGCGCACCAGCGTGTTCGCCGGCTATCTGCTGGGGTCAGCCCTGATGATCGCGGCCGCGATCGTGGCGTGGCGCTATGCCGTCCCTGCGGAGCGCAAATCGCTCGAACAAATCGCGCGGCCGCTCGCCTTTATGGAGTAGACTGATGAAATCGGAATTTGCAGAAATGGCGTTGGACCAGAAGCGCACCATGCCGGACGACGAAGCACCCGATGCGGTGCCGGTGCCGCATGCGCTGGTGCCGCATCTCGACGAGATCGCGATTCTGCTCGACATCGACGGCACGCTGCTCGACCTGATGCCGACGCCGCGCGAAGTGTGGGTGCCGCCGGGCCTGTCGGACACGCTGAACCGGTTGACCGAGCGCACTTCCGGCGCGCTGGCGCTGGTCAGCGGCCGCTCGCTCAACGACATCGACCTGATCTTCGCACCCGATGTGTTCCGCGCCGTCGCCGGCCACGGCGCGGAGATGCGGCTGTCGATCGACAGTGAGGCCGATGACGTGCACGCCCCGCCGCTGGACAAGGAGCTGAAGCGGCGCCTGGCCGCCATCGCCAAGCTTTCGCCCGGCATTCTGCTCGAGGACAAGGGGTATTCACTCGCGCTGCATTACCGCCTCGCGCCGCACGCGGAGAAAGCGATCTACGAATCGGTCTCGGTGATCCGCGCCGACCTGCCCAATGCGCCGATCGAAGTGCTGCCCGGCAAGTTCGTCTGCGAGATCAAGCATTCCGGATTCACCAAGGCGACCGGCGTGCGCGAACTGATGAAGCGGGAGCCGTTCAAAGGACGGCGTCCGATCTTCATCGGTGACGACGTCACCGATGAAACCGTGTTCGCGATCATGCCCGACATGGATGGGCTTGCCTTCTCCGTCGGTCGCCGTGCCATGGGCGTGAATGGCCATTTCGACGCGCCGAACGATGTGCGTGCGTTCCTTGCCCGCCTGCTCGACCCGAGGTGAAATAAAGGCAAGGCCGCGTCACAGACATGATGCTTTGGGAACGGCGCCGTCGCGCGCCGCTAAGCGTGCTGCGCAACATGGCCGCATAAGCTGACTTTGCAACGAAATCTCGGGTTCCCGAAGCGAAACCAGTTCCAACGCGCGTGCCCGATTTTGGTTTCAATTGGTTGAAACGATGACAGGAACCATATTGATGAACGGCAGTTAAACGGGGTGGAATGAAACAGGAGGGGACGACCTGTGAATTTAGTCGTCGTTTCGAATCGCGTCGCGCGCGGCAAGCCTAACGAGCCCATGACGGGCGGCCTCGCGGCGGCCTTGTTGCCGGTGGTGGAACATTCGGGCGCGATCTGGGTGGGTTCTTCGGGCCGCGTGCGCGACGGCCATCAGAAGGAGCCGTTCGCGGAGATCGAAGCGCTCGGATCGGGCGCGATTGCGACGTTGGATCTGCCGGCGGCGCATTACGGCGGCTATTACGAAGGCTTTGCCAATTCGGCGCTGTGGCCCGCGCTGCATTCGCGCAGCGATTTGATCCGCGTCTCGCGCGACGATTACGTCAGCTATCGCGAGGTCAACGCCTTCATGGCGCGCGCCTTGATGCGCTTCCGAAAAGCCAAGACCGCGTTCTGGGTTCAGGATTATCATTTCCTCGCGCTCGGCGCCGAACTGCGTGATCTCGGCGTCGACGATCCGATCGGCTTCTTCCTGCATACGCCGTGGCCGGTCGCCGCGGTGATGCAGGGCGTGCCCAATCATCGCGAGTTGATCACGGCAATGCTGGCCTACGATCTGCTCGGCTTCCAGACCGAGGAGGATTGCCAGAATTTTCTCGGCTACGTCGCGAGCGAGCTTGGCCTCGCCGTCGAGGACGGCGTTGCGATTTCGCAGCATGGCCGCACCCGCTGCGAGGTCTTCCCGATCGGAATCGATGCGGAGAAGTTTGCGCAATACGCGGCGAAATCGGCCTCGCATCCCGACGTGTCGCGGCTGCGGCGCAGCCTCAATGGCGAGCGCCTCGCGATCGGTGTCGACCGGCTCGACTATTCGAAGGGCCTCGTCAACCGCATCAGCGCGTTCGACCGGCTCTGGACCGAACAGCCGCAATTCTTGCGCAGCATCTCGCTGCTGCAGATCGCCAACCCCTCGCGCGGCGGCATCGAAGCCTATGGCAATCTGCAGAACGATGTCGCGCGCCTCGTCACCGACGTCAACGGCCGCCACGGCGAGGTCGACTGGACGCCGATCCGCTATTTGAACAAGGGCTTCAGCCAGGCGGTGCTCGCAGGGCTCTACCGGACCGCGCAGATCGGCGTGGTGACGCCGCTGCATGACGGCATGAACCTCGTCGCCAAGGAATATGTCGCCGCGCAAAACCCGGCCGATCCCGGCGTGCTGGTGCTGTCGAAATTCGCAGGCGCGGCCAACGAGCTCGATGCCGCGCTGGTCGTCAATCCGCACGACATCGACGGCATGGCCCGCGCGATTGCGATCGCCGCCGCGATGCCGCTCACCGAGCGCAAGATGCGCTGGGACGCGATGATGAAGAAGCTGCGCGGCCACACCATCCAGCAATGGTCGGCCGATTTCGTCGCCGAGCTCGAGAAGTGCCGGACCGAGAAGGCCGCTGTCACCCCGCTCGCCACGCAGCCGCCGCAGGCTCTGCGCTGGCTGAAGTCGGCGATCTCAGGCGTAAGGCTGATATAGGATTCCGCGTCATGGCCGGGCTTGTCCCGGCCATCCACGTCTCACCCCAAGTCCTTAAGAACGTGGATGCCCGGGACAAGCCCGGGCATGACGGCGTACGACTGCGGCCTCAATAGCAATACGACACCCCATCCAAAATCGCGCATTGCCGCTTGTTCGGCGCGTTGGGATCGTCCATCGGCGCCATGCCCTTGCCCTGGCCGACGAACACGCCGGGCCCGACATGCACCGAGCTCTTGTTGCCGATGATCACGCTCGGATGCGGCGCCGAGCTCGAGCGCGTGCCGTCCGGCCAGATGATGGCATCGCCCGACAGCACCCCGCGCCGGCCGTCGTTGCAGCTGACATCGACCCCTTGCCGGGTGCAGACCTGGGCGGCGGCGGGCACGGCGAAGGCGGAGCCAAGGGCCGAAATCAGGCCAAGGGCGACGATGGTGCTGCGGATGGTCATGGCGTCCCCGGTCGTGTTTGCTGTTCTTACGTGAATCGTCGCGCCAAACCCGTCACCGGTTCAGCCGGCAGGAGGGTCATGGCATCTGCCGTGCCAGATATTATCCCGTAAATACAATATCTTACGGAAAATTCACCCGATTTCCCGGCGATCCCTTGCAAAATCATCGGCGCCCCTTCAAGAGAGGGCGCTCCGGAGAGATGGCCGAGTGGCTTAAGGCGCACGCTTGGAAAGCGTGTGTGCGGGAAACCGTACCGTGGGTTCGAATCCCACTCTCTCCGCCACGATTAGTCATCAAGCCCATGACAAGTTTAGTTTTTCGGTATTGCTGACAGTAGGGTACCACATTCCACCCCACATAATTTTTTGACTTAGCCTAGCCCATGGTAGGCCTGTCCACTGCCACCAAAAAACGGCTTGATCAGCCACCGGCCCCTCCGGTCCAGGTCCCCTTGTCGGTGACGATCTTCACCGACACTGGTTCGCACCTCAGCCCGATGCCATACGCATCTCCCGTCTTAATCGTCCTGTTGGTCACATTGATAAACTGAGCTGCCAACAGCATGGCGAAATTGGCGACACCGTCGTCCGGGACGCACTCTGGCCTGCCGTTTACGACAACCTTTTCGATAGTGACGGGCTGCTCGGTGATCGAGACGATCTTCAAATGATCCCAACACTGCGTAGCCTTTCGATCCAGATACCTGCATTCATGTGTCACCCGTAGTGACGGCCCTGCTGGTGGGACGTAGCCGGTAGCCACATCGATCGCAGCTGCGAGAGCGGGCTTTAGCGCCGGAAACCACGAGTACAGCGTTTGAATGTTTGCGACGGCCAGCGGAATACCCAAGAGTAGGAGCAAGGTCACTGTCGCGCTAATCTTTTTCACTTTAGCCCCTCGTTATTGGTGATGCTGATCGTTTGAGGCTTTAAAGCCGTGGGCGAATAAACCACAGGTTGGTCTGGTCCGTACATGGACCTCCGCCAAGTTTTCGCGACCAACCTCAGGCGCATCCGGCATGACCGGAAGCTGTCCCAGGAGCGACTGGCTAATGATGCTGGGGTGGACCGGGCCTACCTAAGCAGGGTCGAACGGGCCGTGACCTACGTTGGCCTGGAGATCGTCGAGAAGCTGGCAAAGATCCTGGACGTGGACCCAGCCGAGTTCTTTCGGAAGCCGAGCCGGGCCGGTCCCCGCCGGAAGGTTAGCTGAGCCCTTTCCGGTCCCTTCCAGCTCACCCGACTTTGGATTGAGATCGGACCAATCCCGTCCCGTCCCGGCTCACCCTGGCCAAGTAGGGGATGACGTCCAGCCGATCCAAGCCGTTAAGCCGAACTTTAGCTGCACGTCCAAGCTGATCACTGCCAAAATCGGTCGGACGTATCCGTAGCGTCGCGAGCTGGCCGGGGTTTGGGCGCGGACGAGCAACCTCAGCCGAGGCGGCCGACCGGTATATGACAAGACGTCCAGTAGCTCATTTGCGGCAGCAAGTCGCGTCCAGCATCTCCGGCTTACTTCAATGCCGCAGGTGGCTGGACGTGTGTGCTACTGAGCTTGGGAGATCGAACCGTCGCGGGAGCAACGCGTGTCCGGTGGAAAGTCCGTCCAGATCGGAGGGCTCCGGCGTGGCCCTGCGGGCGAATACCCGACCCAACTGAGGCGAGACGGGCTGGGAGCACTACTGTTACCCAGCCCGCTCTGTATGGTCAGGCAGCCTTGCGGGACTTACCGATACCGCCAGTCTTGGCCGCCTGGCTGAAGTGGTCGTCCAACTCGCCAGCCCGCACAGCTCCGATCAGGGCGTCGATGACGGCCGGCAGCTTGTCCTTGGAGCCGACGACGATGCCGGCCTTGCCTTTCTCAAACTCGATCGGCTTGGCACCGAACTTGATCGACATGACCACCTGTCCGCTCGCGTCTGTCTTCCACCAGGGCCGGACCGCCTGCTGTTTGGTCGTGGCCTGACGCTCGCCGTTGACCTTGGTCCAACGCTGGACGGTCCTGACGTGGTTAGGGTCGTTGAGGAGCAGCTTCTGCTCCTCCAGCTTGGTAATGAACTTGGTCCGGCGCATGTGCACCGGATCGCTGGCGACCTTGGGCAGTGCGGTGAACGAGAGGGACTTGAGGATCGGCATTTGGGTTCTCCGTTGTTGGATAAACCCGCCCGACCCTAATCGGGTGTAGGGGACTGTACATGCCGTTAGCCAACCCGTCCGCGCGCTAGAGTTTTTTGATGACGATGAGCCGCCAAGTTCCTGCCAGCTGAACCGCCGCTAGTTGTCCGGTAAGGCCAATTCAGTTTTGCTTGAGCACTGATCCGCTGGGGTGAAAGACTTTGGTGATTGGAGCAAAAGTGGACCAAGAAGTTCCATGGAGATCGCTACGGACGACCGGGACGTCGCCAGATCGTCGGTTTCCTAAACCGTAGGTCACATGTTCGAGTCATGCCGGGATCGCCAAAACTTCAACGACTTAGCCGCGAGCGCATTGAGCGGAGCGGAAATTTTGCTCCGTTTTGCTCCGCAGTCATTTTGCTCTATCGCCGAAGGTCAGGCGGCTTAGTATTCCACGATTTCACGGGGGCTACTTCCTTCATCGTCGGTATGTTCTCTGGGCGCTCTGGGTATGAAAACTCTTCGTCGCGCAACCATCGACCCTCAAAGCGATTCCACATCATCATTGCATCGAACTGCTGCCCGAACTCGTAGACGCACCACAAGCCGCCGCGCTGGATTTTCTCGCCGGTCGAGTCGAAGGGGATGCCGTTGAGGCGGGACATCTCGCTGAAGACATGCCAGTGCGCGCGAATGTATCCATCCTCGAAAGCAACATGGTACGGCTGCGCCGGCTTCCAGCGATAGTTGCCCTGACCCCGCAAGTAGAACCCGCGCCGCTGCATCATGAACGCTGGGATGCGGGTGATTGCCTTGGCGATCTTCCTTGCTTCATCCGACGAAAGCTTGCTGTGACCGAACGACCATTTTTGTAGATCGTCCCGGCAATGCACTGTCGCCAGCATGCAGATTCCAATGATCGCGCGCAGGTATTCCAATCTGATGCCGCGCAGCGTTCCGATC
>NZ_LBJV01000033.1:0-36824 GCF_028128855.1 Bradyrhizobium sp. CCBAU 11430 | reverse complement strand
GTCCGGCCCGCCGCAGCAGCACCCGCAGCGCGGGGTTGCCGAGCGCGGTCTTGTAGAATTTGGCCAGATGCGGATCGCCGCTGGCCGCAGCAGACAAGACGGGATCGCAGACGTCGTAAAGCGAGGGGCCGTCCTTCCGCGCGGTCAGCGCCCGGCAGGCGGCGCCGGCAAAATAATGAAAGTTCATGAAATACCTGGTCGCGGGGCCTTTGGCGGGGTTTTGGCCGGGGGCCGGCCAGCGCGCTTCCTGCCACGCGCCACCCCCTGCAAGTCGTTGAAAAGGCTATCCGGATTCGCAGGAAATACAAATGTGATGGAAGTCACGGAAAAAGCCGGCACGAAGGCTGCATGATCGAGGCTCGAAAAGGCTGTCGGGGAGGGAAAACCAACAAATCTGCGCAGGAGAATTAACGAATATCGTCAGTGGCTTAGCTCAAATTTTGGGCAATCTATTGCCGGGCACCCTATATGCGGTTAAAGGTTTGTTTGGTGCGGCGCCGCAAATTGCGCGCAATTCGGGGGCACATCCCCGGCCAATCCCTCAAACCTAAAGACGCTATCGCGCTACTCAAACAGTGTGCGCGCGTGTGGCTGGTCTTTGGCACAGGAAACGAACGAGATGAATGTAAAGCAGCTCGACCTTTCCCGACGCACCATCGCGTTGGCCGCCGCCCTGATCGGCACGGTCTCGCTGGTGATCGGCGCCCATGCTGCTCTCAACATGCGCGCGATCGATGCTGCCAAGGCCGTCTCCACCGACCAGATCACCGGCTCGATCGGCCAGACCTCGCGCCTGGCGCTGGTCATCGGCAATGGACATTATCCCGACGCCAGCGCGCCGCTGACGCAGTCGATCAACGACGCCCGCGCGCTGTCCTCGTCGCTGCGCAAGAACGGTTTTGACGTCGACATGGTCGAAGACGCGACCAAGGACGACATGGTCCGCGCCGTGGGCCGCCTGAAGTCCCGGATCAAGCGCGACACCGTCGTCATGCTGTTCTTCGGCGGCTACGGCGTGCAGGCGGGACGCGAGAGCTACATGCTGCCGGTCGATGCCGTGATCTGGAAGGAAAGCGACGTCCGCCGCCAGGGCGTCTCGATCGACGGCGTGATCGACATGATGAAGGAGCAGGGCGCCAAGGCCAAGCTCGTCGTCGTCGATGCCTCCCGCCGTAACCCTTACGAGCGCCGCTTCCGCTCCTATAGCCACGGTCTCGCGCCGATCAGCGCGTCCGACAACGCGCTGATCCTCTCCTCCGCTTCGCCCGGCAAGGTCGTCGACGACGGCAAGGGCGAGCACAGCGTGCTGGTCAGCGAGTTCCTGAACAACCTCAGTGCGAAGGGCAGCGCCGAAAGCGTCTTCAACAAGACCCGCGTCGCCATCTCCCGCGCCAGCGAAGGCGACCAGGTCCCGACCGTCTCCTCATCGCTGCTCGAAGACGTCCATTTCGGCGAAGCCGGCGGCTAGTTTCTATCAAATTTACGATCTCTCGTGCCCCGGACGCGGCGCATCATGCAATGATGCGACGCTGAGCCGGGGCCCAGTTTTTTTGACCGTCGCTGTGTGACGAGATGGGTCCCGGCTCTGCGCAGCAGCGTTACACCCTGCAGCGCGTCCGGGACACGAGGAAGCCTACTTCGCCGCTTCCGCGGCCATCACCGGGCGCACCGGATCGCCTTCGCGCAGGAGCGCGCCGGCGCGGGCGACGACGACATCGCCGTCGTTGAGGCCGTCACGGACCTCGATATTGCCGCCCGACATCAATCCGACCTCGACACGCTTGGTCTCGACGCGGTTGCGGCGGATCACCTGCACCACGGTGCCGGCGGATGAATATTGCACGGCGGTCAGCGGCACCGCGACGTTGCAGCTCTGCCCGGTCTTGATCAGCGCGCGTCCGCTCGCCTTCAGCAGCAGCCGCTTCTGCGAGGAGATGCCGATATAGACCATGCCCTGCTGGATGTTCGGCTCCACGGTCGGACCGATGCGGCGCACCTTGCCGTCGATGTCGCCGGCGCCCGCGATCCGCACGGTCGCCGGCTGATTGACCGCGAGCTTGCGCATGTCGGTGGTTGCCACCAGACCGACGAGATCGTATTCGCTGCGCGCCACGATCGTGAACAAGGCCTCGCCCTTGGCCGAGGCGAAGTTGCCGATCTGCGCGGTCGACGTCGCGATCACGCCCGCCACCGGTGCGGTGACCTGCAGCGTGCCGCCCTCGGGGAGCGCCAGCCGCGCCAGCACCTGGCCGGCGGTGGTGGTGTCGCCGGCTTCGGCCAGCACGTCCGTGACCTTGAGGCCCGGACGTTCGGGCCGCACCGAGGTTTCCTCCCGCGCGATGATCGTGCCGGTGGCCTCGACGATGTCGGAGAAGCAGGATTTTGCGACCTTCAGCACCGTGACCGCCGGCCCCCTGGGCGCGTCGTCATCGGCGGCTGCGGCCGGATCGGGACCGAGGATGAGCATGCCGGCGACGGCTGCGGGGCACAGGCTTCGAACGACGGCACGGGGCAAATGACGCATCGGAAATTCCACGGGGGCTATGCCTCCAATCGATAGCAGATGGCAGGGCTGCGGACTACGGCAGCGTTGTCCCAAAAAGGGTGGCCACGCCGCCGCGGGCCGTCGCAGCAAGTCTTTGATTAGTCGCTGGATTGGGCAACAGGTTCGCTTTTCCCGGGCGGGCGCGCCGCGGTCGGCACTACTCCCAAAGTGCCGCCGATCACGGTCTTCTCATCTGCCGGGGGCGCCTGTAAGGAACTAGAATCAGGATGACGCGGCAGGGCGGCCGCACAGCTCATGGTCGAGGCGGTATGCAACGGTTCGTTTGCGAGCAGAATATCGTTCATTTCGAGCGGCTGCTCAATGAAACGGCCGACCCGACGGTCCAGAACACCGTGCGCGCGCTGCTGGCATCGGCCAAGCGCCAGTTGGCGCTGCTGAACTCGGCGGCATCAGGGGCCGATACGACGCCGTTCGAACAGCGCCGGCGGCAGCACGGCGACACCGACACGATCCGGCAGCAATTCCAGCCCGAATTCGATGCCTCCCCGCATCCCTATATGCTGCTGGACCCGGGGCCGGGCCTCGTGATCGTCGACGTCAACGATGCCTATGCAGCCGCGACTTTGACCAGCCGGGCCGAAATCGTCGGCCGCTCGCTGTTCGAGATGTTCCCTGATAATCCCGACGATCCGCTCGCCGATGGCGTCAGCAATCTCTACAGCAGCTTGAGGATCGTCGGCGAAACCGGGCGGGCCCATGCCATGGCGATCCAGCGTTACGACATCCGCGATCCCGGCGGCACCTTCGTCGAGCGTCATTGGCAGCCGATCAACTCGCCGATCCACGACACGACGGGCCATCTGGTCTATCTGCTGCACCATGTCGAGGACGTCACGGCGCAGGTCACGGCACAGGTCGCGGCGCGGGCCTAAACGGCCCGTCAGCCGCGGCGCTCACCCAGCAGCTTGCCGTTGGCCCGGTCGATCAAATGCAGGCGCGTGCAGGCCGGACAGGACACCGACACATGCGTGCGGTCGGCGGGCTCGTCGCCGAGCCGATGCTGCACGTTCATGCCGGTCTGCGGGCATTTGAAGACGATCTGACGGTCCATGACCGATGATATGACGACAAGGCGCGCCTTCCGAAATTACGGATGATTACGTAGGTCGGCGGCGGCGCCCCTCACGGCAGGTTCAGGAACTCCACCCAGTTCGGCTTCTTGCCGGTGGGGTAGGATTTCAGCCTGGCCAGCGCGCCGCTGCCCTGGTCGATCGCATAGACCGTCATGCTGTCGGAGAGCTCGCCGACCGCGGCGAGGTAGCGCCCCGTGGGATCGATGTGGAAGCCGCGCGGCTGCTTCTCGGTCGGCACGCTGCCGATCGTGGTCAGCTTGCCGCTGGCGGCGTCGACCTTGTAGGCGGTGAGCGTGTTGGTGGTGCGCTCGGAGGCGTAGAGGAAGCGGCCGTCCGGAGTGATGTGGATGTCGGCGGCCCAGGGTTTTCCCGAAAAGCCTTCCGGCAGCGCCGTGGTGCGCTGGATCTCGTCCCAGGCGCCGCTCCTGGCCTCGTAGGTGAATGCGGCGACGTCGCCGTTCAGCTCGTGGATGAGATAGACGAACTTGCCATTGGGGTGGAATACGAAGTGCCGCGGCCCGGATTTCTCCGGCACTTTGTGGGCGGGCGGATCGTTCGGCGTCAGCGTGCCGGTCGTGGCATCGAACGCGAAGCCCAGCACCTGATCGGAGCCGAGATTGGTTGCGAACACGAAGCGGTTGTCGGGCGAGGGCAGGAAGGCGTGCGCGTTCAGCCCGGTCGGGATCACCTGCTTCGGCTCGCCGGCGACGCCGTTGGCGGAAAGCGGATTCAGCGCGACCTTGTTGCCGCCATAGGAGGCGCTGAACAGGAATTTTCCGCTGCGGTCGACGGCGATGTTCGCCATGCTGTCCGCGAGCGGTCCGTTGCCGATAGGACTGAGCTGGCCCGTCTTGGGATCGATCGCAAAGCTGACCGCCTGGAATGGCTGCGAGCGGACACCGGCAATCAGCACGCGGTGGTCGGGCGTGATCGCGAGCGGCGTCGAGGAGCCGGGCTTGTCGACGCCCTTGAAGGCGGCCGTCTGCACGGGCGTCATCTCGCCGCTCTCGGTCATCTTGAACACGCTGATGTCGTTGCTGTCGGCGTTGCCGACATAGGCGAAGGTCTCGGCCATGCCGGCGTGGACTCCAGAAATGAGAGTGAGGGCTGCGAACAGGGTGGTGGCGATCGCAGCGCGTGGCGCTTTGGATGCGATGCGTCGGGTCGATCTCAACATGGGCTCCTCCTGAGGGCCGGTCGCGGCCTTGTCGTTTTGCCGGCGAGGATAGCGGGCGGCGCGCCGCCGCACCAAATTCCAGTTGGGATCGATCGATGCCGAAATTGTATCGGTCGCCGGAGAGCGGCTACCGCATCGCCGCGGTCCGGGAGGGCAGATGCGGGCTGGACGGATGAGCGGGTGGTCCGAGCACAGTCCAGACGGCGACCGCCACCAGAGCGGACGTCAGGATGGTCCAGGCGATGAGTCGTTTCCGCATCTGGTCGAATCCGTCGCTGTCATGAAGCCGCGGGCACCGGAATCGTGCACTGCAAACCGCGGCAATCCTATGAACTCGTTCACAGGCGAAAACGGCCGGCGCAAGGCGAACCAATGCCGCGCGAGCGCATTGAACCGGCATGCCCCGTGAAAACGATCTCGAAGGTAAGCCCGACATGGGCGGCAAGCATGGCGGTCAGGCCGGTCAGCCCAAGTCGCCGCCGCGCCCGCACCAAGGCGAACATGATGAGGACGTCGTGGCAAAGCGCCACACCGGCCAAACCGATCAGGCGTCGCCGCCGACCAAATCAAAATAGTGTCTTGCCGCGCGGTCCTGCCGCGCCTCGTGTTGGGAACCGCGGCATCGCTCTGCCGTTACCCGTTCCCGCAGGCTGAGAGATTGAAAACGGAGGCTGGCTCGTGTTTTGGATTTATTGGAACACCGCCTGGTCGCTGATCATCAGCGGCATCATGGTTGCCACCATCGTCAGCCACCCCGATTCCGAGTTTGTCGAAGTGCAGGCCGCCAGACGGTCGGTGTGAACATCCTGTCCTTGTGGAGTTCGTCGCGGCTCAAATCATGCTGCCCGGCATGAAGCAGCGGATGATGCGAACCAGCCCTTGAGCGGCGAGTTCGCGTATCGGCCGTCGTCGCGAGCCTGCGCGGCGAGGCCCCCTGCTCCCAGGATGTCGGTAGGTGACCCCGAAGCAGACGTTCTGAGCTGCTGGCGATCACAGCCGGGCTTCTGCCGCCGAGAACAGTCGTTCGCTCCGCGGTCCTGCAATCTCATACCGCCGACATCGGGTCGACGCGTCCGGAGGGAATGGTTTCGTCTGGTTCTACAGGCAGCGTGAACTGAAAGATGGCGCCCCTAGGTTCATTTGCGCCGGCCCACATCCGTCCGCCGTGCGCCTCGATGATCGAATGGCAGATGGCCAGACCCATGCCCATCCCCTTGGATTTTGTGGTGAAGAAGGGGTCGAAGAGGCGGTCCATCGTCCTCGGGTCCAGTCCCGGACCAGTATCCCGCACGCTGACGAATACGCCGTTCGAGGCAGTTCTGCCGGTGCTGATCAGCAGCTCCCGCACCCCATCGCCCGTTCCGCCCATCGCCTCGACTGCATTGATGATCAGGTTGAGGATCACCTGTTGAACCTGGACCCGATCCGCTTGAATCGGTGGAAAGTCCTCCGCAAGTCGCGTCCGCACCAGGACGCCATTCTTGGCCGCTTCGAGACGGGTCAGGGCGATGACCTCAAGTACCACCGCGTTGATCTCCAACGCTACCCTCTGTTGAGGCGCCTTCTTCACCAGGGCCCGGATCCGCCCGATTACATCGCCGGCTCGCAGACCGTCGTTGACGATACAATCGAACATCTGCCGGACCTGCTCCAGATTCGGCGGCTGGGCAGCCAGCCAGGACAATCCGGCCTCGGCGTTGGTGACCATCGCGGTGATCGGCTGGCTGACTTCATGGGCGATCGAGGCCGCGAGCTGCCCCATCATGGTGACGCGATTGGCGTGCGCGAGCTCCGCCTGCGCAGAGCGCAAGGCCTCTTCGGCCCGCTTGCGTTCGGTGATGTGCCGCCCGACGCCGCGGTAGCCGACGAAGCGGCCCGTCTTATCGAACACCGGCAGCCCCGAGACGGACACATAGCGCTTGCTGCCGTCGCGGGCCGGCCTAGCGAGCTCAAAATCACGGAACGACAGATGGGCATCGAGCGTTTCCCGGTGCTTGCGCCAGGCCTCTGCGTCAGGCTCCAGGTAAGGCACTTCCCAGCGCGTCTTACCGATCTCCGAGTCCGCCGCCGGCGCGTCGACAAGGCTCTCCGCGAACTCCTGGCGGGTAAAGCGATGCTGCGCGTCGGTCTCCCAGTACACGTCGAAGGAGAATTGCACGAGGGTGCGAAAGCGCTCCTCACTCTGGCGCAACGCCTCTTCCGCCCGCTTGCGCTCGGTCAAATCAAGGATGAAGCCAACGCCTTGATTTGTACCCTCTTCGAACATCGCCCCGCCGATTAGAACGGACACACGGCTTCCGTCTTTACGCAAATACTCCTTCTCGAATGGCGCGAGGGTCCCGATCAGCTCCAGCTCCGCAATGTTACGTGCGTCGAGGTCGCGCCATTCCGGCGGCGTCAGCATCGTACGGTGCAGGCGTCTCGCGGCGAGATCCTCGCGGTCGTAACCCACGATACGCAGAAACGCGTCATTGGCCTCAAGTATGCAACCTTCGAGGTTCCAGATCATGACCCCTATGATGTTGGAGTCGACGAGGCGTCGAATCTTCCTGTCGCGCTCCAGGAGATCGCTGTGGAGTTGCACGTTCTCCTCGGTCGCCTTTCTCCGCCGCTTCGCCTCGATCCGCGCGAGCGCCATCGCGGTCCCCACCAGGACGGCGCCGATGACGCCGGCTGCGAGGCCAAGCCGCGTCCTGCGTCGTTCGAGGTCCCCGGCGCGCTTCTCCCAACCTACGAGCTGAAAACGCTCAACGTCCTGCAACAGGTCGATTTGCAATCGGATATCGTCCATGCCGCGGATCATTGCCTGGGCCGCCTGCCCGGATACGCGGGCCGCCGTTTTGACGAGGTCGTCGATCTCACGCAGCTTTTCTGAAATGATCAGAGCCAGATGTCCGGCGCGAAAACTCTGTAACGGATCGTTTGCGACCAGAGTCTGGAGCGCCTCAGTCTCCCGTCGTACGCTTTCGTCCGAGACGCCGTAAGCCTTGAGATAAGCCGGGTCGAGGGTGAGCAGATACCCGCTCCTTTCAGTCTCCAGGTCGACGATGATCGTCCGAAGCCGATCAAGGGTGTCAATGACCTGGCCGCTGTGCTCGAGCGAGAGATTGATCGCCTCGCCGTCACGCCAGCTTTGGAGACCGAGCAATCCGGTCACCGCGGACAACGTCAGAAGCGCTGCAATCACAGGGATCAGCGGTCGTGCAAACCATCGCGAAAAGTGGCTCCGAGCAAAAGCTGGCATCGGCTTCGTGTCTTCGGTGACCGCCCGGCGGTCGCGTGATAGAATGGCGGGCAGCGCATGCACGCAACGATAGCACATGCGCGTTGGCGCGGGACTCGGGAACCCAACATTCCCGGCCGCGCATCCCGGCTTCGCAATGGCGCGAACTGACGGATATGGCTCAGCTTCGCATCCTGTGAATGCCATAGCTGGGGGAGCACCATCATGGATGGAAACTCATCAAGCGGTCGCGCGCCCGTCAGCCGGCGCAGCTTCGTCAAGGGATTGGGCGCTGCGGGAGCAGTCTTGCCGGCCTTCACCATGTTACCGCGCACGAGCTTGGCCGTGGATGACCAGGCCTATGCCAGCGCCGCAATCGACTGGAAGCAGTTTGCGGGGCAGGCGATCACGCTCGCAGGTGCGATCCATCCCTGGTCCAGTGCGATCACGCCGCTGTTGCCGGATTTCACCAAGCTCACCGGCATCAACGTCGTGACCGACTTTGCACCGGAAACCACATACCTGAGCGCGATACCGATCAGGCTCGCACGCGGCAGCAGTACACCTGACGTTTGCATGTTCGCCACGTACGGCCAGGGCATCTCCGGAGGGTGGCTCGAGCCGCTGAACGCTTATTATTCCAAGAAGTCGCTGACCGATCTTGTTTGGTATGACGAGCGCGATCTTCTCAAGACCGCCCGGACTTTCTCGCTGTGGCCGGACGGCGAGAGATACGGCTTCACGATCACGTCCGAGGCGATGACCCTGTTCCTCAACAGCGAAATGTTGGCAGCCAAGGACTTGCCGGCTCCCCAGACTTTCGACGAACTGCTCGCGACCGCCAGGGCAGTCAAGACCGATGCGATATCGGGAATCGCGATGCGAGCCCAGGCGGGCGGCAATTCCACCCCAGCGGCCATGGCTTTCGTGTTCTCTTACGGTGGCGCCATGATCAAGGACAACAGGGCCGCTTTCGCGAGCCCTGAGGCGATCGCGGCCGTCGACATGTACGGACGGCTGCTCCGCGAGGCCGGGCCTATCGGGGTCGGCAGCTATGAATGGTACCAGGTGCTGGACGATTTCCTGCAGGGCAGGACAGCAATGGCGATCGATAGCAGCAACTTTGCGACCGACATCTCCAATCCAGCGAAGAGCCATGTCGCCAAGCAGGCGGGGTTTGCAGCCTTTCCGCATCTCCCCGGCCGCGAACCCGTCCCCTTCATGTCGCACTGGCAGGCGTGCATCAATTCCAAATCAAAGAACAAGCAGGCCGCTTTCCTGTTCCTGCTATGGGCAACGAGCAAGCCGACCTCGTTGCGGACCGCAGCTGCGGGACTGGCAACGACACGGCTGTCGGCCTGGTCGAGCGAGGCTTTCAATAACGCATTCGGCCGGCAAGCAGCCGAGGCAGCACTGAGCAACTTGCAAAAGGCCGATGTCGATCGCGCCAAGGCAATCCTTTTCCACCCGCAATCGAGACCCATCCAGGATGTCTTCATGATTGGCGTTAATGAAGTCGTGTCCGGAGTCAGATCGGCAAAGGATGCAATGATCGCCGCGGCTGAAAAGGCCAATGCCGCGATCCGTGGATAAGGGAGCCGTCCCGAAGCAGTACGCGCGTCATGGCTCGCGCGAGTAGGGCGGATCAACGTCGGCTGGCCGATGGACGGCGGACCTCATCGCCGGCTGTGGCTGACAGCCGAGTGTGACCCATTGCAGAGTCGACGGGATTGATGTGGTAGAAGTCTTTCTCAGTCCAAGTTTGTCCGGCGGGTTAGGCCGCACTTGTGAGATGCATAAACTCCGCAGCGTTTTCCTTTCAGCGTCGCGCCGCTAAGCCGCAACCGCCTGCGACGCCAGCAGCTGCTTCAGCTTCGCAGCCGGCACGGCCGGGCTGAACAGCCAGCCCTGCATCTGGCTGCATCCCAGCCGGCGCAGCACCTCGCGCTGGGCTTCGGTCTCGACGCCTTCGGCGGTCGTCGCCATGTGGCGGGCCGCGGCCATGTGCACCACGGCCTGCACGATCGGGGAGGAATCTTCGGACTGACCGATGTCGTTGATGAAGCTGCGGTCGATCTTGATCTTGTCGAACGGGAAGCGGTGCAGATAGCTCAGCGAGGAATAGCCTGTACCGAAATCGTCCAGCGCGATGCGCACGCCGAGCTCGCGCAGCTGCTGCAGGATCGTCAGCGCCTCCTCGTCGTCGCGGATCAGCACGGTCTCGGTGATCTCGAGCTCGAGCCGGCCCGGTGCAAGTCCGGACTCCGCGAGCGCGGCAGCGACCTTCAACGCCAGCGTCCGCGAGCGGAACTGCACCGGTGAGACGTTGACGGCGATGTGAATCTGGCCGGGCCAGGAGGCGGCCTCACGGCAGGCCTGCTTCAGTACCCATTCGCCGATCTCGCCGATCAGTCCGGTATCTTCCGCCACGGGAATGAAATCCGCCGGCGAGACCATGCCGCGCTCGGGATGGCGCCAGCGCAGCAGCGCTTCGCAGCCGGTCACGACATTGGCCGCGAGATCGACCAGCGGCTGGTAGTGCACCTCGAACTCGCCGCGGGCGAGGGCCTGGCGCAGATCGAGCTCGAGCTGACGGCGCAGCCGCGCCTTGGCGTCGTATTCGGGCGCGAAGATGCGGAAGGTGCGGCGTCCCTCTGACTTCGCCGCATACATGGCGAGATCGGCGCGCTTGAGCAAATCGTCGAGATTGTCGCCATGGTCGGGCGCGATCGCGATGCCGATGCTGGCATCGGTCGGGACCTCCTGGCCCTTGCAGTCCACCGGCGTGCGCAGCGTCGTCAGGATCTGCTCGGCGAGCGCCGTCAGCTCGGCCGGATCGCTCGTGCCGGCCTTGACGATGGCAAACTCGTCGCCGCCGAGCCGCGCGACGAGGTCGTTGCCGCTGACGCAGGCGCGCAGGCGCATCGCCACCTGCCGCAGCAATTCGTCGCCGACCTCGTGTCCCAGCGAATCGTTGACGCCCTTGAACTCGTCGACGTCGATATAGAGGATGGCGAACGGCTTGCCTTGGGTAAGCTCCGCCACGCGCCGCTCCAGATGGCCGCGCAGCAGCACGCGGTTGGGCAGGTCGGTCAGCGCGTCGTAATGCGCCATATGGGCGATGCGCTCGTCGGCGCGGATGCGCGCGGTGACATCGTCGTGGGTCGCGAGCCAGCCGCCGGCAGCGCCGGGCTGGTTCTTGATCTCGATCAGGCGGCCGTCCGCGGTCTCCACGATGGCGCTCTGGGTGCGCCCGACATGGCTCAGAATGTCGTCGCAATAGGCCCCGACGTCGCCATGGAACGAGCCGGTGTCATGGCGGTGCCGGATCACGTCGCGGAAAGTGGTGCCGGGCTTCACCACGTCGGCGGACAGGCCGTACATCTCGATGTAGCGCCGGTTGCAGACGATCAGCCGCTCGTCCTGGTCGAACATCAGGAGCCCTTGCGTCATCGTGTTCATCGCGGTGTCGAGCCGCTGCTTTTCGAGCGAGAGCCGGTTCGTCACCTGGCGGAAGATCAGGAACAGCGTCAGCACCAGCAGGCCGATCGACAGCACGGCGACGGTGACGAAGAATTTCGTCTGCGTGCGCCAGGTCGCAAGCGTCGCATCCAGCGACTTGGTCGCGACCACGACCAGCGGCTCGCCGGCGAGCAGGCGCGAGGCGACGATGCGGTCCTTGCCGTCGATCGGGCTGGCGAGCTGCGTGGTGACAAAGGTGCGGTCGAACACCGCCACCTGCTCCGGCGTGCCCTTGCGAAAGTTCTGCCCGATCATCGCATCGACACGCGGAACGCGCGCCAGCAATTGGCCGTTCTGGTGGTGCATCGCGATCGAGGATTCCTCGCCGAGCCCGGTCGAGGCGAAGAAGGATTCGAACTGCTCGGGCGCGATCGCGCGCGAGACCAGCCCGAGGAATTCGCCATGCGGGCCGGACACGCGCCGCGCGAACACGATCGCCGGTCCGCTGCCGAGCCGGCCGTTCACCACCTCCACGTCTTCCTGCGCAGTCGGATCGTTCTTGAGGCGGTTGAAGTAGCCGCGGTCCGCGACCGAGACGTCGGGGACCGGCCAGCGCCGCGACGAGTTGATCAGCATGCCCCTGGAATCGAACAGATTGGCGCCGGCGACGTCGGTCCAGCCGCTGGCTTTCGCACGCAGCACCTCGTGCATGGCCAGCGTGCCCATCTCGCTGCGGAAGATGTCGGCGGATTCGATGCCGCGGCTCTCGAGCTCGGTGATGATGCTCTTCTGCAGCACCGCGAAATCCTCGAACTCGCGGTCGAAATGCCGGGCCAGCAGGCGCACGGAATTTTCAAGGCTGTCGCGGCCGCTCTCGATTGCATTCTGCCGGAAGCGGTCGACGGTGAGCGCGGTGCCGATTGCGGTCGCGGCCATCAGCACGAAGCCGCCGACGATCAGCCATGTCAGTGGCGCTCCCCGCCAGCGACGGAGCAGCGCGCGCATGCGCGCGGTCCATCGGATCGATGTGCCCATCCAGCCCTCCCGTGGGATGCAAGGTGCAGCAAAACCGACAAGACCCCGTTACCAGCGAGGGTTAGGAAACTATGAATCGGAACGAAATCAGAGGGTTGGTTCCAGCGATCGCGGCGATTGCGGTGTACTCACCGCCTGATCTCCCACTCAAGCGCTTCCGCATTGCCCTTGGCGAACATCGCGGGGACATCGAACTTGCCGGTCTTGAGGTCATAGCGGCATTTCCAGTCGGCGAGCCCCTTCACGGCGACGTTCTTCGGATGCTTGTCCATTTCGCCCGACAGCGAGATCAGCAGGTAGCGGTTGTTGGGCCAGTCGACGCCGAGCCAGCGATACCCATCCTCCGTGCCTTTCATGAGATTGGCCGAGATGTGGTAGTCGAGCTTCATCTTCTTGGTGTCGGGACGGCTGTGGAAATAGGCCCAGGCGAGATCGCTGAGTGATTGCTTCGTTGCGCTTACGAACTTCCCATTCTCGACATGGTAGAGAAAGAGGTCCTGCGAGCCCGAGCCAGTCTTCTGCATGCGCACCAGCCATTGCGAGTCGCTGGTGAAGCGGAAGCCGGCGCCATAGCCCTGCTCGGGCTTCAGCTCCGTCATCTGATCCCCGCGCCGCGCCCAGACCTGCCATTTGACGCCGAAAAGGTCTTCACTGTCCTTCATGTACTGCTCGAGCTTGGTGGCGCCGTCGGGCGAGGTGAAGGCCAGCTCGGCATTGTCGGTGAGGACAAACCCCGGCGGCGGGCCGGAGGCTGAAAGCGCGGGGGAAGCGGCAAGCGTCAGGGCAAGCGCCACCCCAAGGGTGAGATTTGGGGCGGAACGGCAAAATGCGGTCACGGGAAAATTCCTCAAAAAATGCCGCGATGCGGCCTCGCGTGATTTGACGCCGGCGGGGTGGCGCCGGTTCATCCCTGAGTGCCGGGACGGAGGTCTCATCCCATCGACCGTCTTGCTGCCGCAGCCAATTCGGCGCACCCTGCCGCCCTCGGCTGATTTGCCACCCAAGGTTCTTTTCCGATGATGACCGCATCCAAGGCCTTCATTGCTCTTTGCCTGCTCGCACTGGTCGGCACGGTGCTGGTGATCGGCCCGACCGAGCTGCGCCGCCTGCTGCCGGACGGGACCAAGACCGCCGTCGCCGCCAAGCCCGAGTCCAAGGTCGAACCAAAGGTCGAGGCCAAGGTCGACCTCAAGCCCGAGCCGAAACTGGAACAGCCCAAACCGGACCAGCCAAAGCTTGCCGCCATCGCGCCGCCTGCGCCCGCGGCGTTGCCGTCGCCGGCCCCCGAGCCGAAGGTGGCCGCGCTGGGCGAGATTCAGAAGCAGGTCACGGCGCTGCCCGATCTTGCACCGGTCAAGCCGCCGCTGGCGGTCGCCGACACCGGCCCCCGTTTCGACGTCGCCCGCGTCGACGATCACGGCGAGGCGGCGGTGATTGCGGGCCAGGCCACGCCGGGTGCCAAGGTCGAGCTGCTACGCGACGGCAAGCCGCTGGATACGGTGGTCGCGGACGCTTCGGGTCAGTTCGTCATGACCCCGCCGCAGCTTCCCGCCGGCTCCTATGAATTGACGCTCCGCGCCAGGGCGCCGGATGGCACGGTCACGCAGTCCAGCCGGACCATGCCGGTGACCATCGCCGAGGCGGCGCCGCCGCCCGCGCGTCCGGCACCGGTCGCCAGGCAAGACGTGAAGCAGGCCGAGAAGCCGGACGACAAATCGGATGTCGTCGCCGCCCTGCAGTCGGGCTCGCCGCATCTGGCCGCGGCATCCGACAGGCTCGCGGCCCGGCCGAAGCTGGTCGGCGCGCCGAAACCTCGCGTCATGGCGCGGGGGCCGGCGGCGACGACCGTTGCATCGGCCTCGCCGGCGGATGGCCTCAGCGCCGCGCCGGCGGAGACCGGCAGCCGGGTGATTTCCCGCGGCGACAGCCTGTGGGCGCTCAGTCGGCTGGCTTATGGCGACGGCGCCCGCTACGCCGTGATCTTCAAGGCCAACCGCGACAAGATCCACAATCCCAATCTGATCTATCCCGGCCAGACGTTTGTGATGCCGCAAAAGGCGGAGTGAGGGCGCGGTCTTTCTCCTCCTTCTCCCGCGGGCGGAATGAAGTCAGCCGCCGCCCGCGACGCTTTGCCCTGTGTCCCCCGGGGAACAATTGGTTCCCCGGCGCGTCATCTCGATGCGCCGCAGTGCGCGCGCGGGCAGCTGGGAGGAGGCCGAATTGGTCAGGTCAGCGGTCGTGTCAGGACGCATGGGACTGGCGCTGGCAGGCGCGACCATCATGATGGCGGCAGTGCTGCTGCCCGGTAAGGCTGAAGCGCAGTTCGGATTGCGCGGCGGTCCGCTTGGCGTCGCACGCTTCGCCGTTGGCCATGTGATCGGCATGTCGCGCTTGCGCCATTCCCGCATGGCGGTGCGGGGCGGCCGATACCGCTCCGCCGCGTTGAGGTCGCAAGATCCACGTCAAGATCCGCGCGGCGCCGAGCGCAGCCAGAATTCCAATCCTTACGTCCTGCGTGCGGCACTCACGGCGCAAGCAGCCTTGTCGGGCTGGCAGGGCGGTCGCCGACCGCAGGGTTGGTGGCGCCATCCCGACGGCAGCTACGGCTGGGTCGGCCCGGTGTTCTGGCCGTTCGCGCATGACGACCTCACCAATGCCGTGGTCTTCGGCGATGCGACCAGCCTGTCGCTTTACGGCTATGGCGACATCTATGCCGCGCTCTTCGCGCCCTATGCGGCGACCGAACTCGCGGCCTACACCGCACCGCAAGGCCGGCGCGGGCGACGGGTCCCGACTGCGGAGACCCTGTGCGAGGCCAGCGACACCGGCGGTCTGCCGGTCGACCGCATCGCCAGCGCCCTGCAGCCGAACGAATTGCAGCGCGTGGCGCTCGACGAGCTCGCATCCGCCTGGACCAATGCGCGCGACACCATCCGCGCCGCCTGCCCGGCGCAGGCGCCCGCCAGCGCGTTGGAACGGCTGGGGCTGATGCAGGCGCGCATCGAGGCCATGATCAAGGCAGCCGACGCCATCGAGGCGCCGCTGGCGAAGTTCACAGGTCTGCTCGATGACGGCCAGAAGGCCAAGCTCGAGGCTCTCTCCAAGGACCGTCGTGCCGCGCTCGCGTCCATGCAGCGCAAGGATACGAGCAAGGATGCGCAGGCCTCGAGCGCCTGCGACCCGAACAGCGATCCCCGCTATGACGAAAAGCTGCAGCGTCAGTATGAGCAGCTCGTGCAGCAGCAATGGCCGGCAGATGATGTCGCCTCGACGCTCCGTCTCGACGACACCGCCCGCGCCCGCTTCGAGGTGCTCCAGGACACCACGCTGCGCACCATGGAAACGCTCAGTGCCTGCCCGTCGCAGACGCCCGAGACACCGCAGGCCCGCCTCACCGCCGTGAAAGCGCGGCTGCAAACGATGTTGCAAGCGGTGAACGGCGTCACCGATGCGCTCGACGATTTCGAGGCGGATCTGACCGACGAGCAGAAGGCCGGCTTCGAGGCGATCGGGCCGAAGCGGGGGGCGTGAGGCCGACGGCGAGACGCCTCCCCGTGAAATCGGTTAGCTAATCTCCCGCCTGACCTTCGCGGCCGCATCGCACATGGCCTTCAGCTTCCCGAATGCGGTCGCGCGCGGCATGTATTTCATGCCGCAATCGGGCGCGGGGATCAGACGGTCGGGCGACACGTATTTGAGCCCGTTGCGGATGCGATCGACGACAGTATCGACGCTCTCGATCGCGGGGTCCGCGAGGTCGAGCACGCCGAGCATGATCTTCTTCGACGACAAATCCTTGAGCACGCCGAGGTCGAGCTTCGGCTGCGCCGCCTCGATCGAGATCTGGTCGGCGATGGTGTCGTCGAGCTCGGCCAGGTAGGAATAGCCGGCCGGCTTGTTCGAACCCGGCACGACGGCCGCATAGCCGAAGCAGAGATGCACCACGGTCGGCACTGTGATGCCCTGCAGCGCGCGGTTGATCGCCTTGACGGCATAGCGCTTGGCGAGCTCCGGATTGTTGCGCACCCAGGGCTCGTCGAGCTGGATCACGTCGGCGCCGGCCTCTTGCAGATCGAGCGCCTCGGCATTGACGGCTTCGGCGAGAGCCATCGCCAGCTCTTCCTCGTCCTTGTAGAACTCGTTCTTGGCCTGCTGGCTCATCGTGAACGGGCCGGGAAGGGTGATCTTCGCCGCACGCTCGGTGTTCTCACGCAGGAACTGCATGTCATGCAGCTCGACCGGGCCTTTGCGCCTGATGGGACCGACGACGCGCGGCACCGGCGTCTTCGTGTTGCCGGTGCGCGCCACGATCATCGCGGGATTGTCGCCGTCGATGCCATCGAGCGCGGTGGCAAAACGGTTGGAATAGCTCTCGCGGCGAATCTCGCCGTCGGTCACGATGTCGATGCCGGCGCGTTCCATGTCGCGGATCGCGACGATGGTGGCATCGTCCTGGGCTTCCTCCAGATGCTCCGCCGGCAGCCGCCACATGTCGTGCAGGCGGGTGCGCGGCACCACCTTCGACAGCATGGCGCGGTTCACCAGCCATTCCGGCTGCGGATAGGAGCCGACCACGGTGGTCGGCAGGATGTGCGTTGGCATGGGCATGGGGTTCTCCTTCTTATTGTTGTCGAGCGCTGTTGTGAGCGCGTCTGGTCAGGCCGCGCGCGTTGCCGCGACTGAACCCTCGTCCTTGACGGGATTACTGAGGATGCCGATGCCGGAGATCTCGATCTCGACGACGTCACCGCCCTTCATCCACAGCGGCGGCGTGCGATAGGCGCCGACGCCGCCGGTCGTGCCTGTCACGATCACGTCGCCGGGCACGAGCTCAGTGAAGGTCGAGCAATAGGCGATCAGGGCCGGCACGTCGAAGACGAGATCGGAGATCGGCGCCTTCTGCACCTCGACGCCGTTGAGCCGGGTGATCAGTGTCTGCGCGGTGACATCGGTCAGCTCGTCGGTCGTGACCATCCACGGCCCGAAGCCGCCGGTCCCGGCAAAATTCTTGCCCGGCGCGAATTGCGAGGTGTGGCGCTGCCAGTCGCGGACGCTGCCGTCATTGTAGCAGGCATAGCCGGCGACATGGCTGAGCGCAGCTTCACGCGCGATGCGGCGGCCGGCCTTGCCGATGATGACGGCCATTTCGCCCTCATAGTCGAACCGCTCGGATTCCAGCGGCCGGATCATCGGCTGGCCGTGGCCGACCTGGCTGTTGGCGAAGCGGGTGAAGATCATCGGATGCGCCGGCGTCGGGTGGCCGCTCTCGGCGAGATGCGTGGCGTAGTTGACGCCGATGCAGAAGATCTTGTCGGGATCGGGGACCGTCGGCAGCAGCGCGACGTCCTGCAATGCGTAGTCGGGCTTCTCGGCGATGAGCTTCTTCAACTCGTCGAGCGAGCCCTTTGCAAGCAGCGCCTTCAGCGTCGGATAGGCCTTCAGGCGCTTGCCGGCATCGATGACACCCTTGTCGGTGACGATGCCATAGCTCGCACTGCCGGCGATGGTGAAGCTTGCGACTTTCATGGGTCAAACACTCTCTTCGATGGAGGAAACATAGTCGTTGATCGGAAGCGCGATCTCGCCGCCCCGGATCGGAACGCAGGCCGGCGGGAAGTCCTGGCGGAAGCGGGCGCCGGCCGCACCGGCGCGGTCGAGAAAGCGTTCCAGATGCGCCATCGCGCCGGTCGGAAGATCGTGCAGCACCATCAGCGTCCAGGGCTGCCGGCTGCATTGGTCGAGCGCGCGCTCGGTCCAGCCGTCGGGGTCGTCCCAGTCGCGCGGAATCGAATTCCAGAGCACGCAGCTGTGCTTCTTGCGGGTGAGGTAGTCGACGACGGATGGCTTGAGCAGCCGCGTGTCCAGATTGCCGCCGCCACCGAACGGCCGGAACCAGCGCTGCGGATGGGCGAGATCGCCAATCGCGTCCTGCGTGCGGCCGATCTCGTTCTCCGCGGTGTCGCGCCCGGATTGCTCGCCAAGCGGGATGCTGTGCGTGAAGGTGTGGTTGCCGATCCAGTGCCCCTCGCGGTGCGCGCGCTCCGCAAGGCCGCGCCGCTCGGGGTCGGCGAGCTTCTCGCCGATGACGAAGAAGGTGGTCTTGATCCCGCGCGTCCCGAGAATGTCGAGCACGCGCGGCGTCACCTCGGGATCGGGGCCGTTGTCGAATGTCAGGGTCAGATCGTACACGCAGCTACCTCAGGTCGCCGGCTGCATCGCGCCTGTCGCGATGTCGTCGTTGGCCTGGCCGGCGCGGGTGCCGGTCTGCCAGATCGCCGCCTTGCGCTCGATCCACCGGATTACGGCGTTGAAGCCGATCGCCAGGAACAGCACCAGCAGCACGCCCGCGAACACGTGCGGGCTGTCGAGGATGGTGCGGTAGCGCGAGATCAAATAGCCGATGCCGGCCGAGGAGATCAGCATCTCCGAGACGACGACGCCGACGATCACCAGCGCGCCGCCGACACGCAGGCCGGACAGGACGGTCGGGATCGCCGCGGGGATGATGACGCGGACCAGCCGCTGGCTCAGCGTCGCGCCCATGCTGCGGGCCGCGAGCAGGAGCTGCGGATCGATGGTCTGGATGCCGGCAGCGGTCGCGAGCATCGTCGGCAGAAAGCCGTAGATCGAGGCGAACGCGATCTTGGATTCCGAGCCGATGCCGAGCCACACGGTGAAAACGGGATAGAGGATCACCAGCGGCACCGCATAGAGGCTCGACACCATCGGCATGATCAACACGCGCGGGCGCGGCAGGCTGCCGACGACGGCGCCGAGCAGGATGCCGCCGCCGCAGGCGAACGCCATGGAGACCACGACCTCGTAGAGCGTGACGGCCAGCGCATGACCATATTCGCCGGCGTCGGTCCATCCGGCCATCAAGGTGGACGATAGCGAGGGCAGGAACAGCTCGGCAATGAGCCCGGTGCGCGGCAGCAGCTCCCACAAGGCGATCAGGCCGATCACGATCAGATATCGCAACGTCCTCGCGCTTATTCTGGCACTGATCCTGGCGCTCATCGTCGCCTCACGCCGATTTGCGGATATGCCGCCAGATGCGGTCGCGCAGGCTCCCGAACGCATCGCCGCTCAGCATCTCGTAGGTGCGAGGCCGCGGCAGCTGGACCTGAAGATGGTCGACGATGCGGCCGGGCCGCGCCGACATCACGATCACCTCATCGGCGAGATAGACGGCTTCGGTGAGGCTGTGGGTGACGAAGACGACCGTCTTGCCGGTCGCCGCCCAGATGCGCAGCAGCTCGTCGCCCATGGTCATGCGCGTCTGCTCGTCGAGCGCTGCGAACGGCTCGTCCATCAGCAGCACGGGCGGATCCTGCACCAGCCCGCGCGCGATCGAGACGCGCTGCTTCATGCCGCCCGAGAGCTCGTGCGGATGGCGCCTGCCGAAACCTTCGAGCCCGACCAGCTTGAGCGCATCCTGCGCCTTGGCGCGGCGCTCGGCCTTGGGCACGCCGCGCAGCGCCAGCGGAAACTCGACATTGTCCTCGGCCGTCAGCCAGGGAAACAGGCTCGCTTCCTGGAACACCACGCCGACCCTGTCGGGGTCGGGCTGCAGGATCGGCGCGCCGCTGATGGTGATCGTGCCCGCGGTCTGCTGGCGCAGGCCCGCCATCATCATCAGGAGGGTGGACTTGCCGCAGCCACTGGGTCCGACCAGCACCACGAAGCGGCCGGGCTTGACCTCGAGGGAGACGTCCTCCAGCGCGACGACGTCCTGCGACCGGGTCTTGAACACCTGGCCGACATTCTTCACCTCGATCGCGCCGGCGCGCGGGGCGGGCTTCAATTGGGTCACGTTCGCCAATGGCTGCATCGCGTTTCCACCCATCTGACAAGTTCGTTGAAGGTCATGGCGATCGCGGCGACCATCACGACGCCGGCGAGGAGCTGCTTCATCTGGAAATTCTCGCCCCAGGTCGCGATCTGGTGGCCGATGCCGTCGCGCGAGGCGTACATCTCGGCGAGGATCACGCCGGTGAGGTTGAAGATCATGGAGATCCGCAAGGCCTCCAGCAGCACCGGCAGCATGCTCGGCAGATAGACCCGGAACGCGGTCTGCATCCGCGTGGCGCCATAGGAGCGTGCCACCGTCAGATGCTCGACCTTGACCGACTCCACCGCGGTGGTGGTCGACATGATCACGATGAAGATCGTGGAGAAGAAGCCGAAGCCGACCTTCTGGGCAAAGCCGACGCCGAACACCAGGATGAACATCGGCAGGAAGATCGATTTCGGGATGCTGAAGGCGAAGAACAGCAGCGGCTTGGCGACATCGGCGAAGTAGCGGTTCTCCGCGACCAGGAAGCCGATCAGCGCGCCGAACGGCACGGCCAGCGCGAACGCCGTCAGCACCTCGGTCGCGGTGACCATCAAATCCTTCTGCACCGCGGCGCGCTGCAGCAGTTCGCCGAGCGTCACGAACGTGTCGGAGGCCGACGGCAGCAGCCGCGGATTGACGATGCCGGTGCGCGACAGCATTTCCCACAGCGCCAGGACCGCGACGATGATCGCGATCCGCGCGAGGTTGATGGCGAGCGTGCCCTGCATCGTTACGGCTTGGTCGGGACGGGCTTGAACTTGGTCGAGATCACGTCCTCGGCGGGCACGATGTCCTTGAGCCCGCCGAGCTTGGCGAGATCGAGCGACAGCTGCACGGCGGCGCTGACGTTGGCCGCGCCCATGTCGCCGCTGGTCTCCAGCTTCATGATGGTGTTGTCGTATTCGAGGCCGGCGATCTCCGGCTGCATTTCGTAGAGCTCGGCGATCAGCTTGACGGTGACATCGCGATTGGCCCGCATGAACGCGACCGCGCCGTAGAGGGCATTCACCGCCTTCTGCACCATCTGGGGTTTTGCATCTGCAAACTTGTCGAGCACGATCCAGCCTGCGGTGAGGTTGGGCGGAACCGCGGTCGCGTAATCGAGGATGGACTTGGCTTCACCGGATTTCGAGATCTGGAAGCTCAGCGGCGAATAGACCACGGCGGCCTCGACATTGCCGGCGAGCAGGTTCGGCACCAGGCCGCCGCCGCCGACGGGCACGCGCGTGAAGTCGATCTTCTTGTCCTGAATGGTCCACAGCGCGAGCAGGTCCGACCCCGAGCCGGCCGCGGTGATCGCCACCTTCTTGCCGTTGAGGTCCTTGACGTCGAGCGTGGATTTGGTCGGCACCATCAGTTGCCAGCCGAAATTGCCCATCGCGGCGTTGGCGACGATGCGCGACATCACGCCCTTCTTGCGCCCGGCGGAGACCAGCGACGGCGGATCGAGGATGATGTCGGCCGCGCCTGCGGCCATGCCCTCGAAGGTCTCGGCACCGCTGCGGTAGATGGTCAGCTCGGCCTGGATGCCTTCCTTCTCGAACAGCTTTTGCCGCACCGCCGTCTCGGCGATCGTCGTCGGCCAATATGTCTTGGTGGGCAGGCCGACGCGGATGGTGTCGGCGGCGCTCGCGGGGCCGGCCAGGATGGCGGCGGCAACGAGCGATAGGAGCGCATGACGGCGATTGATCTTCATTGTTTCCTCCCGGTCTGTCTTTTCTTGTTTGTGTGCCGGATTCTTCCGGATCGTCAGGTCGTGCGGCTCACCTCCGCAATGCGCGAGGCAGCGAGCTCGACGAATTCCTTGGTGATACCGAAATGCTTCGACAGAGCGCGAACCGCCGCATCGGCGTCGCGCTTCATCACGGCCGCGACGATCGCCTCGTGCTCAGCCTCGACGTCGCGCGGCTTGACGCCGGGCTCGCGACGGATCGACAGACGCCGATATCGCTCGCTTTGCTCGTGCAACACGTCGCGGAAGCCGAGCAGCCATGGCGAGCCGCAGGCGTTGACCAGCGCACGGTGGAAAATGCGGTGACGGATCACCCATTCCTCGTAATGCACGGTGGGATCATCGGGGTAGTGATAGGGGACGGCTTTCAGAGCCGCCCAGGTCGACTTCACCGATTCGAGCCAGGACTCATCGCCCCGCTCGATCGACCGGCGCAGCGCAAGCCCCTCGATGTCGATCCGGGTCTGCGTCACGTCGGCAAGATCGGCGAGCGACACCGGGCTGACGCGGAAGCCGCGCTGGTCCGAGGCCTGCACCAGGCCGTCGGCGACAAGGCGCGACAGTGCCTCGCGGACGGCGGCAAGGCTCACCGAAAACTGCTTGGCGAGGCCGGCGATGTGCAGCTTCTGGGCCGGCAGCAGCCGCGCCGCCAGGATATCGGCGCGCAACCGCTCATGCAGCGCCGACGTCAGGCTGCGCGGACCATCCCCGGGGTTTCCGGACATATCGAACTGAAGCGGACCCATCGGGCGATGATTGCAAGGCGGCATCCGGGGGTCAATAGAAAATCGAAAATCGATTTTTCGAGCAGGCGAGCTGGGGCTGGCGTTGGAAGCTCCGGAATCTCCATCGGTGGGGCCTGTCCCGCCGACGCCGCCGAAGCCGCTTCGATCAGCCGCACGCCCAGTCGAATTTCATGTCCCTGAAGTCGAGCTGCGCGTTGCCGGTGCCGAAATTGTAGCCGCCGAGATATTCCTCGAACTCGATATAGAACGGACTCATCTCCGGCACCGCCTGGCACGGCCGCATGGTGCCGCCGAGATGGTTGTGGGCGTGGTCCTTGGCCCAGTCGTGCAGGCGGTAATTGTCGGCGGTCGGGACGCCGCCCTCAAAGTAATAATAGGACTGATAGCCGGTCGGCGGGTTGCGCGGGATGTGCGGGTCCTGCGGGGCCTTGCCGGCGTTGGGATCATCGGCGCGCGGCGTCAACGCGATCGCGAGGTTCTCGGCCAGTTCGGCACGCGGAGGGCCGGCGAACATCTTCTGCGCAAAGGGCGGGGCCGTCTCAAAGAAGGCACTGGCGCCGCCGACATCGAGCCAGCGCGGCCGGTCGGCCGTCGCCAGCGCAAGCGGCGCGGGCGGTGTCGCGAACGGGCCTTCGTATTCGCTTCTGGTCAGCAACAGCGCGGCATATTCGTAGTCGAGGATGTCGGTCATGCGCGACAGGCGCGGATGCGATGGCTGCGCCATCACTGCCGCGCGGATCTCGGGGACATCGGTCGCGCCGCCGTCAGTGTGATCAGCCGGAGTGGCGAAGAACGACACCGCGACGATGTCCTCGCCATGCACGCGATAGTCTTCCGGCAGCAGCAGCGTGAAGCCGTGCATCAGCGGATAGCCCGTGACCGGATCGAGCGGCCATTGCTCGCTGCTGATGCCCGGCGGCAGGCCATAGACCCAACCCTGGTCGCGCGCGCGATCGGCGGGACGGTCCAGCATCTGCAGATCATAAGCACGCGAAGGCAAGGCAAACGCCACTGGTCGTCTCCATCGTTTCCTCGCCGTTGAGGCGAGAGTTGGTCGCAGGGAGGAGGGATGTGGTTCGGGGGATTCGTTCGCGGGGACACCCCAATACGGTTGCGTAAGCCGCCGCCCAACCCTCCGATTGGGCTTCCGTCTACCCTAGCACCATCTGGGTCGCCTTCTCTTGCCAGTCTGACGGCCCGGTGAACGCCCTCATGAATCCGGATCGCGCTTCGTCAGCCGCTTCGCCTCGGCTTCGAGCTTTGCCAAATCCACCTCGGCTTCCTTTTCGGCCTGGCGCGAGCGCTCTCCTGCGCAAGCGTGGCCTGATTTCGAATAATCAAAATTTCTCTTTACCAGAAGCGCGACACACCCTATGCTGCCTCCAACTCATCCCCCGGTAAGGGACGGATCGCGATCGTCAGGGTTCGTGGGGTGAGGGGCGGTGGACGCGGGCGGCGTTGGTGCCAGATGCGGTTGCAGGGCGGGGTGTCCCCGTGAGCGATCAGCGGGCGCGTGTACGACGGGGCTGCTCGCGTTCGGCAAAATCGTGTGGTCGTGACGCCCGAATATCCGGCGTCAAGTCTTGCTGCCGTGCGCTGGTCCGACCGGACCTGTGCATCCCATGAAAGCTGCAAGGCGACGGTGGCAACAGGGATCGTCTCACCGGCGAGAGCGCGACATAAGCCGTTTCAACCACTGCGCAGGGAAGGCCGGGCATTCGGCCACACCTGTTTCTCCCCTGTGAGCGACTATCACGCACTCATGCACAGGGGTTTTCGGGTGCCAGCCGGTGCCCGGTCTTCCCTGCGCCCTTCCACTTCGAAGGGTGCCGAGACCAAGCTAAACCCGGGCGCCATGTGCCGCGGGATCGCGACATGCTGTTTGTAAGCGATCGCAGGCAACGCCTCACCATGCGAGGCAGGCGAGGAAGCTACCCGCGGCGTCGCACCGCCGAGGCATCCGCCATGTTCTCGACTTCCTCGCGCCAGTTCAAGATCTCCATCGCCAGCACGGGATGATTGAAACCCTTGAGCTGGAGATCGTCGAGGGCGCGCGCCTCCACCCAGGGCTCGACGATGCCGTAGACGCGGCGGCTCACCACGATCTGGTTGGGCTTGGCCTCGCCGCACAGGCGGGAGGCGAGGTTGGTGACGCTGCCGATCGCTGCATATTCTAGCCGCTGCTCGAAGCCGACCTGGCCGAGCGTGGCATAGCCGACCGCGATGCCGATGCCGAAGCCGAGGCTGTGCCCGCGGTTGCGCCAGCGCTCGGTCAGCGGGCCGATGGTGTCGCGCATCTCCACCGCCATCTTCACGGCGCGCTTGGTGTGGTCCTCGAACTGGATCGGCGCGTTGAACAGGATCATCACGCCGTCGCCGGCATATTTGTCGAGCGTGCCCTCGTACTTGAAGATCAGCTTGCCGAGCGCGGCGTGATATTCGCGCAGCACGTTCATCGCCTCTTCCGGCTCGGTCGCTTCCGTGAACGCGGTGAAGCCGCGCAGATCGCAGAACACCACGGTCACCTCGCGGCGCTGGCTGGTGAGCAGGCCTTCGGGGCTGTCGGAGGAGGCGATCAGCTGTGCGACCTGCGGCGCCAGGAAACGTTCCAGCTTGCGGATGCGCTCGATCTCGCCGAGCTGGGTCTTGACGCGCTCCTCCAGCGACTTGTTCCAGTTCTTCAATTGCTCGGTCTGCTCGCGCAGCTTGTCGGCCTGGGCGCGCACGGTCTCGTTCGCCGTCTCCAGCGCGTGGCTCTTGTGGTCGACCTCGGTGAACAGCCGCGCATTGCGCATCGCCAGCACGGCCTGGTTGGCGAAGGTGCGCATCAGGCCGATGATGCTGGCGGCGAACTCGCCGCTCGCGCGGCGCAGCACCACCAGCGAGCCGAGCGTGCCCTGCTGGTCGACCAGCGGCACCACCAGCACCGAATGGAAGCCGGCCGCGATCGCGACCTCGCGCAGCGGCTGCTCGGCGGCCGCGCCGAGTTCGGCAATCGCGATCGGCTCGCCGCTTTCGGCGGCATCGCTCAGGATGTTCTCGCCTTCGTCGATGGTGACATGGGCGCCGTCGGGGGATTTGTCGATGCCGTTGGCCTCGACCAGGTTGAAGCGGCGCGTCTCCGCGTCGAAGCCGTAAATCAGCACCGCATCGGCATGGGTGATCTCGATCGCGCGCGCGGCGATCGTCGGCAGCACGGCGTTGAGATCGAGCGAGGCGGCGACAGCGCGGCCGACCTCCTCGAGCACCTTCAGCTCGTTGATCGACTGCGCCAGATCGCGCGTGCGCTCCTCGACCTTGGTCTCCAGGTCCGAATAGGTCTCCTGGATCTGGCCGGCCATGCGGTTGAACTGACCGGCGAGATCCTCCAGCTCGTCCGCGGTACGCACTTCGATGCGGTGACTGAAATCACCCTCGCCGAGCCTGTAGGCGCCGTCGCGCAGCGCGGTGATCGGAATGATCATGCGGCGGGCGAGCAGCGTGCCGGCGAGGATCGCGACCATCAGCCCCATGCCGATCAGGAGCGCGATGCGCACCAGCTGGTCGCGGATCGGCGTCAGGGCCTGCGTGGTCGGCTGCTCGAACAGCACGCTCCAGCCGAGCTTCGGCACCGTGCTCGCGGCGCTCATCACCGCATGGCCGTTGAAGTCGGTGCCCGAACTGTCGGCCTCATGGCCGGGCGCGATCGCGGCCGCGACCTGCGGCAGCTTCGACAAATCCTTGCCGACATCGGGCCCTTTCGACGACGTCGCCAGCACGCGGCCGCGGGGATCGACGACATAGGCAAAGGCCGCCTTGCCGACTTGCGCGTCGGACAGGAAGTCGGAGAGAAAGCCAAGATCGATCTCGGCCACGGTGACGCCGGCATTGAAGCCGGAATGCGCCACCGAGATCGACATGAACGGCGTCCGGTCGGCGAACCAGGCCGGCGCATAGCTGACGCCGCGGGCGACGGTGTCGGTGAAGCGCATGTCGCGGGAGAGGTCGGCATTGCTGCCGGTCGTGGTCGATTGGCGGGAGACGCGCAGCACCTCGCGGCCTTCGCCGTTGAGCTGGAACAGCTGGTTGACGACCGAGACCTGGTGCAGCAGCGACGCGTAGTCGGCGCGGCGCTTTTCGAGGGTGTCCTGGCTCGCCCGCGTCACCCAGCTGATCTGGCGATCGAGCTCCGAGATCGACTGCTCGATCCGCCGGGCGGCGGCTTGCGCCTTGTCCTCCAGCCCGTCGGTCAGCTGGGTCTTGGTGGCGCGGTAGGAGATCCAGGTCTCCATCGCGCCGTTGACGGCGAGGACGAACACGACGAGGCCGACGAGGGAGACGACGTATTTGGCGAACAGGCCCTCGCGCAGAAACCGTGTCTTGTCGTTCGCTCCTGCCATCCCGATCCTCTCGCGCCGCCATCGACGCTGCGCGCTCACGGGCCGTGCAGGCCCTTCCCGGCCGTTCTATCACAATTTGGGCCAAAGGACCGCCGCGCGGGCCGGGGACCGGCCGGCGTGGTTACTCCCTGTGGACGCCGGGGCCGGCGGAAGGCCGGTGAATTGCCGCAGCCTCATCCGTTCGGAGGAAGCCGGTGGCGGGGAAGCTGATGTAAGGGGATTGCCGTGGAGCCCAGCCCGCCAATCACCGGTTAAAGAGTTGCCGCAGCACGTCGTTCATTGGCTGACTGTCCTGCTGCGCGACCGGCGGGTCCTCAAGGGCTGGAGCCGCGGGCGAGGCCTGCGGCGACGGCGTGGACGGCGTTGCCGGCAGGCTGCGGCTGCGGCCACTGCCTGGCGCGGCGCCAGTGCTGCTTCCCGCGCCGCTGGAAAGCCCCTGCTGAATCAAATTGCCGATGGCTTCGCCCAAGGGGCCGCCGAGCAGATTGTTCTGCCCCGGCTGCTGGGCTTGCGGATTGGCGTTGCCGGCCGCATTGCCGCCGGGTGCAGTCGTTCCGCCGAGACCAAGGCTGCCCAGAATGTTGCCGAGCCCGGCGCCGTCAGGGCCGAACAGGCCCTTGCCCATCTCGCGCAGCCTGGCATAGGCGGCGTCGGGATTGTCCAGCATGCCGGCCATATCAGGGTAGATCTTGGGCTGCGACCAGCTGCCCTGGATCATCACGGGAATGCCGAAGCCGACCGGCTCATTGGCGCGGCCCTGGCCTTCGGTCGTCATCACCAGCTTTGGCTCGACGCGAAAGCCCATCATCTTGGTGTCGAGCGCGATGGTGCCGGCGCCGGTGACGCGCACCAGCGGCCCGATCAGGTTGAGATCGGTCGTCACCGCCTGGCCCTTGTCGATCCGGAAGGAGGCCGAGAGCTGCGACAAATCCGTGCTCTGCTCCTGGCCGGCATTCTGGTTGTCCTGCCAGCCGGACAGCGTGCCCGATGTCAGCGAGCGGATCATCTGCGCGACATTGATGCCGCGGATGGCGCCGTCCTGGAAATTGACGAAGGCCGTGCCCTGCATGTTGGCCATCAGCGCGCGCTGGCTGGTGCCCGCGCTGCGAAGAGCGAGCTTGGCCTGCAGCTTGCCGTCGATGCGGTCGAATTCGGCAAGGCCCTGAAGCAGCGGCAGCGCACGCACGCCGACGAGATCGGAATGCATGGCAAAGCTCGGCGCACCGGTGGTTGCATCGAGGATCACCTCGCCGGAGACCTGGCCGCCATAGGCGCCGAGATTGGCGGTGCCGGCCTTCAGCACGCCGCCGGCGAGCTTCGCATCGAGCGCCAGCGGCGCGATGGGGGCATCGCCGATCACGGCTTCGTTCGCCGAGATACGCACCTGCGCATCGACATAATTGAGCCCGGAGACGTCGATCGGCGCATTGCTCCAGGGTTGCCCGGCTGCGCCCTCCGGCGATTTCGCCAGCGGAATTGCCAGTCGCTGGAAGTCGAGGTCGAGCTTGACCAGCGGCTTGCTCGCAATGTCGACCGAAGCCCAGCCGTTGAATGTGCCATCGCCGAGCCGGCCATTCACGCCGTTGATCATCACGACGTCGCCGTTCATTCGCATCTCGGCATGACCGGTGAGCTGAGACTTCAGCACGTCGGGCATGTCGATGGCGAAATCCACCGGGATCGTCGGCCGGTCGGCCGGCGGCGCCGGCGTGGTCGCCTTGATGTCGAACTTGGTCGGGTGGTCGCCGACGCGCGCGGTGCCGGTGACATTGACCTTGCGGTCGCGGCCGATGGTCGCCTCCGCGTTGATGGCACTGATGCGGCCCTCGACACGGTCCCGCACGCGCGCGAATGCGACCTCACCGTCGGTGACCTTGACGCGGTCGATGGATGCCCCGCCGACATCGAGCGCGAGCGGCTTCGACGAGCCCCCCGCATTCGGCAGGCGTTCACGCAGCAGCGGCTGGTAGAGCACCGGATGGGTGACGATCAGCTCGCGGATCTCAGGGCGGCCCGACCACACGCTGGAGAGCGACATGTCGGCCTGCACGCTGTCGACCGTCACGCGCGTGATGCCGCTGCGATCCCGGGGGTCGGCAAGCGAGAGGTCGTTCAGGGTGACGTTCAACGTCGGCCACAGGCTGATCTTCGTGGTGCCGTCGATCGAGAGACGATAGCCGGTCGCGCTCTCGACGCGCGAGGCGATCGTCGACGTCAGGAAGCCCGAGGGGATTCCGACCACCAGCAGGAGTGCGATCACGACGATGACGGCGGCCAATGCCGCGCCGGCGAATTTTACTGCTCTCATCTCGACTTTCCACTGACGGACGATCGGCGTCGAATCCCGCCGGCTATCCATCCTTCGCGGCCGAGTTTATCCCCGGACGGGAAGCGGCTCCAAGCGCGTAAAAATAGTCAGGGGGTGCTGCAAAGTTATGTGACTTATGACACACTTCCCCGACGCGGTTTTACGCGATCCTGATCGTGATGGTTTCAAGCGATTTGCCAAGCGTCTGACAAGATGACTGACCAGGACTTCACAAGGACATTGAAATGAGCAAGCAGGCCGAATTTGCGGTCATTTTGAAGATGAACGCGATGTTCGCGGATCTCGGTGCAGACGAGCTCCAGCGGCTGTCCAATCTCTGTCACACCCAGCATCTGGGGAATGGCGAGGTGCTGTTCCAGAAGGGCGATGCTGGCAACGCGCTGTTCGGCGTGCGCCGCGGCCAGGTCCGCATCGAGACAGGTGCCTCCGACGGCAGCCGGCTGACGCTCAATTTCATGGGCCCCGGCGACCTGTTCGGCGAGGTCGCGGTGCTGGACGGCCAGAATCGGACCGCGGATGCGACCGCGGGCGAGGCCAGCGAATTGTTCGTGCTGCGGCGCGAAGATTTTCTCAGCTTCCTCGAACGCGAGCCGAAGGTCGCGATCAAGATCATCGCGCTGTTGTGCCAGCGCATCCGCTGGCAGAGCGAGCGCATGGAGGAATCCATGCTGCAGCCGCTGCCGGTGCGCCTGGCGCGGCGGCTCTGCGCGCTCGCCGCCGATTTCGGTTCCGAGGTGCACATCTCGCAGGAGCAGCTCGGCGTCTTCGTCGGCGCCGCCCGCGAGAGCGTCAACCGCCAGCTGCAGGCCTGGCGCAAGGAAGCGATCCTCGATCTGCAGCGTGGCCGCATCCTGCTGCGGAACATGACCAAGCTGACCGCGATCGCGCGGAACGAGTAGCAGCTAGGCTGCCTCCGGCACATAGTGCAAGAGCAGCAGCTCGGATCGCAAACAGGGCGCAACGGCGTAGGGCCGCCCATCGTCGTCGCTGAATTCGACAAGTACTGTCTCGTCGTCGAACTCTTCGACGATCGTGCCAACGTTTCCCCTCGCCAACCTGTGCTCAGGCAGGTTTGCGAGCAATGCGACGACGTCCAGCGCTCGCGGTGCCCGATCTTCCTTCTTGTTCGTTGCGCTCATCATAGCACCCAACAGGTGACAAAGGTCGGCCGGTCGTCGCCGACCCGTATGATCCATGCGGTTCTTACCACAGCTTGCTTTCGATGTCGCCTGAGCAGGACATCCACCCGCCAGTGGGTGCCCCAGCGATCCGTCGCAACTTCGGACGCATCGCCGGAAATTGCGGCTTCCAGCAGTGCGTCGCGAAGCCACATGGCATCTCCACGCTGAAGGTCTAGTGCGTCGCGGAAAACTCTTGCCTTATGCCGGCCGCGTGGATGCAAGGGATTGAGGCAATAATCTTCGATCTTCCGAATGTCGACGCTCGCTTTCTCACCATTCGGGATGTGCGTCATAGTAACCTGATCCGGCTCCAGCCGCTCGAACCCTACTCCGCCGCGGGGTGGATGATATTCTTCGGCGCTGGCCCTGCTTCCGCTGGTGCCGCTCCGTGATGACCGTCCGTCTCGGCATCCTCGCTGTGCACGATCAGCCGCTTGGCGAAGCGCCAGATCAGGGCGCCAAAATCGTCCATCACCATGAACATCGCAGGCACGAACACCAGCGACAGGATGGTCGAGAAGATCAGGCCGCCGATCACCGCGAGCGCCATCGGCGAGCGAAACTCGCCGCCGGCGCCGACCGCGAGCGCGCTCGGCATCATGCCCGCGGCCATCGCGATCGTGGTCATCACGATCGGGCGGGCGCGCTTCATGCCGGCGTCGATCATCGCCTCTTCGCGCGGCTTGCCGGCGTGAATGGCTTCGATCGCGAACTCCACCAGCATGATCGCGTTCTTGGTGACGATGCCCATCAGCATCAGAATGCCGATCCACACCGGCGTGGTGAGCTGCTTGCCGGTGATGAGCAGGGCCGCGATGGCGCCGCCGATCGAGAGCGGCAGCGAGAACAGGATGGTGATCGGCTGCAGGAAGGTGCCGAACAGCAGCACCAGCACGGCGTAGACCATCATCAGGCCCGCCGTGATCGCGGTGGCGAAGCCGTCGGACAGCTCGTTCAGGCTTTCGGCGTCGCCGGAGGGAGAGACCTTCACGCCCTTCGGCCGGCTCTTCATCACCGGCAGGTCGTAGATCTTCTTGGTGGCGTCGCCGAGCGCGGCCGAGCCGACGAGGTCGGCGGCGACGGTCGCCTGCCGCTCGCGATCGTAGCGGTTGATGCTGGTCGGACCCTGGTCGAGCTTGACGTCGGCGATGACCGAGAGCGGCACGCCGCCCTTCTCGCCGTGCTCGCCGAGCGGCACGCGCAACTGCTCCAGCGTCTTCAGATTGCCGCGCGCGGCATCCTCGAGCTGCACGCGGATCGGCACCAGGCGGTCGCCGACGTCGAACTTGGCGAGCGCGGGTCCGACATCGCCGATGGTGGCGACGCGGATGGTCTGCGACAGGCTTTCGGTCGAGACCCCGAGCCGCGCGGCGAGATCGGCGCGCGGTTCGACGCGCAGCTCCGGCCGCTCCAGCGTGGTTTCCGAGATCACGTTGGAGATGGTGGGAATCCGCTTCATCTGCGTCGCGAGCTCGCTCGCGAAATTGTTGACGATGTTGGCGTCGACACCGGTCACGACCAGCGAGATAGCGCGCAGGCCGTTCTCGTCGAGGAACCAGAAGCGGATGTCGGGAATGTTCTCCAATTCCTGGCTGATCGAGAATTCGAGCTCGCGCTGGGTGATGTCGCGGGCATCCTTGGGCGTGTAATTGATGATCAGCGCGGCGCGCCGGACTTCCTGGGTGCCCGGCGGAACGCGCCCGCCGTCGACGAAGATGCTCTTCACCTCGGGCCGCTTGCGCAGGCGCGCGACGATGTCCTCGGTGACCTTTTCGGTATAGGCGAGCTGGGTGCCCGGCGGCAGCTCGAGGGCAAGCAGCGAGCGCGAACTGTCCTGCGCCGGCAGAAAACCCTGCGGCAACAGCGTAATGCTCCAGATCGAGGCGGCGAAGACGCCGAAGCCGACCAGCACCGTGATGAAATAGTGTTTTACCGACCATGCCACGATCCTGTGATAGGACCGCAGCACGCGGCCGGGCGGCGGTTCTTCGTGAGTGCCAGGCTTGAGGAAGTAGGCGGCGAGCACCGGCGTGACGAAGCGCGCCGCGAGCAGGGAGAAGAACACCTGCACCGAGACGGTGATGCCGAACTGCTTGAAGAACTGTCCGGCGATACCCGACATGAAGCTCGCCGGTGCGAAGATCGCGATGATGGTGAGCGAGATCGCGATCACCGCGAGGCCGATCTCGTCGGCGGCTTCGAGGGCGGCACGATAGGGCGACTTGCCCATGTTCATGTGCCTGACGATGTTCTCGATCTCGACGATGGCGTCGTCGACCAGGATACCCGTCGACAGCGTAATGGCGAGGAAGCTGACGAGGTTCAGCGAGAAGCCGAGCAGGTCCATCGCCCAGAACGCCGGGAAGATCGACAACGGCAGCGAGATCGCGGCGATGATGGTGGCGCGCAGGTCCCGCAGGAACAAGAGCACGATGACGACGGCGAGGATGGCGCCTTCGAACAGGGTCGAGATCGCCGCGTGGTAATTGCCGTTGGTATATTCGACCGAGGTGTCGATCACCTTCAGGTCGACGTCGGGATAGGCGGCCTTGAGTACGTCGATGCGCTTCTGCACGGCCTCGGCCACCTTGACGTCGCTGGCGCCCTTGGAGCGCTTGATGCCGAGCGCGACGATCGGCTCGCCGTTGAAGCGGGCGAAGGTGCGGCGGTCTGCGATGGTGTCGGTGACGGTGCCGAGATCGTCGAGCCGGACCTCGCCGCCGCCGAACAGCGGGATCATGGTGCCGGCAAGATCGCTCAGCGTCTTTGCGCCGGCGAGCGTGCGGATCGCCTGGTCGTTCTTGCCGATCTCGGCCCGGCCGCCGGCGACGTCGACATTGGTACCGCGCAGGCTCTGGCTGACATTGACCGCGGTCAGCCCCATCGCCTGCAGGCGGTCGGGATCGAGCGAAACAAGAATCTCGCGCTCGACACCGCCGATGCGCTCGACCTGGGCGACGCCGCGCACGCCTTGCAGCGCGCGCTTGACCACGTCGTCGACGAAATAGGAGAGCTGCTCGGGCGTCTTGCCGGGCGAAATCGCGGCGTAGGTGACGATCGGCAGGCCGATGACGTCGACGCGCTGGATCAGCGGCTCGGTGACGTTCTGCGGCAGGTTCGAGCGGACACGCGTCACCGCGTCCTTGACGTCGTTGAGCGCGCGGTCGGTGTTGGTTTCAAGCGCGAACTGGATGGTGGTGACCGACACACCGTCGGTGATCTGTGAGGTAATGTGCCGCACGCCCTCGACGCCGGAGACGGCGTCTTCGACCGTCTTGGTCACCTGCGATTCGAGCTCGGCGGGCGCCGCGCCGAACTGCGATACCACGACCGAGATCACGGGAATGTCGGCCGAAGGCAGCCGCGTCACCGCGAGCTTGGTGAAAGACACCCAGCCGAGAATCAAGAGGATGATCGAGAAGACGACCGACGGCAGCGGATTCCGGATCGACCAAGCCGAGATATTGAGAGCCATCAGCGTACCCGCGTGCGATCGAGTTCATCGGCGAACATGGTCTTGATCTGGTCGCCGTCATGGAGCGAAGAGCCGGCGTCGGCCACGACGATTTCGCCGACGTCGAGGCCTTCCAGGATTTCCGTCGCGTTGTCGGACGAGAGCCCGACCCGCACCTTGCGCGTCTCGATCGTGTTGCCCTTGACGACCTGAATGGTGAGATGGTCGATCGCGGTCTTGGGGATCGAGACGCCGCAGCTTCGCTTGGCGTCGATCGAGGCGCGGGCGAATACGCCGACCTTCAGCGACGGATTGTTGGTAACGCTGATGCGGACGCGGCCGAGCTGCGTGGCGCGGTCGATTTCGGGCGCAACCAGCCGGACCCGGCCGATCAAATCGGGCGCGTCGTCGCGGCTGATCCGCACGGTGGCGCCCGAACTGAGCTTGGGCATGTGCACCGCCGGAACCTGAGCATCGAGCTCGATCTCGTTGTTGACGGCGATGCGGAACATCGGGCCGGCCTGCGGTGAAGCGGGCGCGCCGACAATGGTGCGGACTTCGGTGATGAGGCCCGGCGCAGGTGCTTTCAGCGAGATCGGGCCTTGCGGACCGGGTCTCTGCGGCTGCCCCGGGATCTGTGGCGGCGCGGTCAGGCGCGCCAGCTCCTGGTTGTCGGCAACGACGGTGCCTTCGGTGACGAAGAGGTCGGTGACCTTGGATCCTTCCTGGTCGGCGATGACCACCGCCTCGCGGCGCGGCACGAAGAAGCCGGTCACCCGCACGAGGTCGGAGAAGCAGGCATTGGTCGACTTCGTCACGATGACGAGCGCCTCGCTCTGCGTCTCCTTCGGCTCGGCGCGCTTCCGATGCTCGAACAGGTAATAGCCGACGCCGAGCGCGACGACGAACACCACCGTTCCGGCAGGCTTGAGATATTCGGAGAGATTCATCGCCGGATCATCCTGGCCTGGCTCACGGCCGTCCGCGCGAGGCCCATCGAGAACGTTTCCCTGAAACAAAGCGGCGTCCCGCAAGGCCGCGGGACGCGCTTTGGAGGCGAGACTTTACACCACATCACGACTTGTCACTTCAGAGGATTGCGTCGTGCTCACTTCGATGCGGTGGTCTTGTTTTCCATGTTGACGACCTGCACGCGGCGGTTGGCCTCTGCCATCGGCTGGCTCGGATTCTTCAGCTTGCTCTTGCCGTAGCCGACGGTGACGAGGTCGGTGGCGGAGATGCTGTATTTGTCGACGAGATAGCGCTTGATCGCATCCGCGCGGCGTTCCGACAGGTCCTGGTTGTAGGTTTCGCCGCCGGCGGCATCGGTATGACCGGCGACCACGAAGGTGGAGCCCTTCAGGTCGGGACTGGTCAGCGCGCGACCGAGCGCCTGCACGGACGGCATCGACTTGGCGCTGATATTGGCGGAGTTGTAGTCGAACGTGATTTCGAGATCGATGTTCGGCTTGTCCTTGGCGACCGACGCGATTTCCTCGCGCTCGGTCGAGGACAGCGAACGCGTCGAGCGGCCGCGCACCGACTGGATCAGCTTGGTCTCGGCCGCGTTCGGCGCGGGATCGGCCTGCGGGGCGATCGAGAGGCCGCGGGTCAGGGGCTTCTTGGCCGGCGGCGCCAGCGCGCGGACGATGTCGTCCTCGGTGACGTTCTTGCTGTTGCCGTCATCGCCAGCGAAGGCCGGCGAGGCCGGCAGCGACAGCGTGGCGCCAAGAGTGATGCCAAGAGTGATGATGGACAGGATCGCGGTAAGTCCCTTTGCAGCCGATTTCATAACCAGTCCCTCCTGCGCAGCCAGCTCGCGCGGTTCCAAAATTCCTGCCAAAATTCCTGCAATGAGCCCCCCGGGGAAGGCTGCCTGCGGCATCCGTTCGTTAGTCTTCCCTGGGCCACCAGGGGTTCGAGGCGCCGCCTGCCTCAATTTAAAAAAATACTAGCGCACTCCGTAGCTTGCGAATTCCTGAACGATGTTCGGATCCATCGCCTTGGCATTGGCAATATCGAGCGCGCCTTCCTGGGTTGAGCCATTGCGCTGCTTGGCGAGGCCGCGTCCATAGAGCGAGGAGGTCAGGCGCGGGTTGATCCTGAGGGCCGCATCGAAATCGGCGATGGCATTCTTGACCGCGCCCGATTTGAGGTTGACGAGCCCGCGGCTGTCCAGCGCATCGACGAAGTTGGGCCGCAGCCGCAACGCCTCGTTGCAATCCTTCAGCGCGCCCTGGAGGTCGCCGACCACGGTGCGGGTCCAGCAGCGGTTGTTCAGCGCCTCGACATCCTTGGTGTTGATCCGGAGCGTGTCGTCGAAATCCTTGATGGCAAGGTTGTAGGCGCCCTTGCTGGCATAGACCTGGCCACGCCGGTACAGCGCGTTCACGTCATCAGGATTGGCGGCGATCTTGGAGGTCAGGCTCTTGATCGTGGGATCGTCGGCCAGCGCGGCAGCGCTCGGCCCGCTGTCGGTGCTCGGTGCCGGAGCGGGATCAATCGGTTTGACCGGCGGTGGCGGCGGGGGCAGGGCGGCCTCGACCTGCGGCTTCGGCGTGGGGGCCGGCGCAGGCGCAGGCGCTGGCGCTGGTGGCGAAGCAGGCGCGGGCGCCGCAGCGGTGTCG
>NZ_LBJV01000032.1:0-34809 GCF_028128855.1 Bradyrhizobium sp. CCBAU 11430 | reverse complement strand
CGGCACCCCCGGCCCCGCCCGCAAAGCCTGCCGCGGAAAAGACCAGCTTTGAGAATCTCGAAGACGAGATGGCCTCTCTGCTCGGCCGTCCGAAGCCGTCTTCGTGAGGCTGCCGTCCCTCCCGCGTAGAGTTGTTTTCCTTTCTGTCCTGATCGGCGCGGCATCGGCAGCGATGCCGGCGCATGCGCAGGACATCAGCATCAATCTCGGCGGCGGCGCTGGCGGCGGCGGCGTCACCGAGCGCGCGATCCAGCTGATCGCGCTGCTCACCGTGCTGTCGATCGCGCCGTCGATCCTCATCATGATGACGTCGTTCACGCGCATCGTGGTCGTGCTGTCGCTGCTGCGCACCGCGTTGGGCACGGCGACCGCGCCGCCGAACTCGGTGATCATCGCGCTGGCGATGTTCCTCACCTTCTTCGTGATGGGGCCGGTCCTGCAAAAATCCTACGACGACGGCATCCGCCCGCTGGTCGCCAACCAGATCGGCGTCGAGGACGCGCTGCAGCGCGCCTCCGTTCCCTTGCGCGGCTTCATGCAGAAGAACGTGCGCGAGAAGGATCTCAAGCTGTTCCTGGATCTCTCGGGCGAGGCGCCGCCGGCCACCCCCGACGACCTCGCACTGCGCATCCTCGTCCCCGCCTTCATGATCTCCGAGCTGAAGCGCGCCTTCGAGATCGGCTTCCTGCTGTTCCTGCCCTTCCTGATCATCGACCTCGTCGTCGCCTCGGTGCTGATGTCGATGGGCATGATGATGCTGCCCCCGGCAACGATCTCGCTGCCGTTCAAGCTGATCTTCTTCGTGCTGGTCGACGGCTGGTCGCTGGTGGCGGGGAGCCTGGTGCAGAGTTACGGAGGGTGAGGCAGGCATCGGGCGATGCGCCCCCTCCGCCCTCAGCGACCGCCTCCGCTCCCTCTCGTCATCGACGAGAACGTGGAGCCGTCGCGGGCCGCGCTTGGCGCGGCAGCCTTCCTACCGCGTCATCTTGATCTGACGCACGACGGGGATCGTCGGCAGCGAGCCGGTGTGGTCGACTTGTTCCTTGGCCTGCGGTGAGCCAGGGGCGCGGGCGGTGGCGTCGGGGAAGCGCTGCTTCATCTCGCGCAGGAAGCCGTCGAGCGTGTCGACGCTGGCAGCCAGCTTGGCGATCTCGGCGAATTCGGCACTGGAGGCCGCGGCCGGCTTGCTGGCGATGTCGAAGGCGAGACGGTCGGCGCTTTCGCTCATCAGCGGCGCGTATTTCTCGCGGAAGCGCGACAGGCCGATCGAGTCGTCGGCGAGCGCATAGCCGACGGCGGCGCGGATGATGTCGCTCTTCTCCACCGCGTTGAGCGGCTTGAAGTCGCGGAAGCGCTCGCCGTAATAGAGCTCGATCTGCTCGGCGGACTCGCGCCAGCGCCGTGCCGCCCAGAAGATGTCGGAACGCAGGCGCAGCACCTCGCGCCCGGAGACGTTGGAGACGATGTCGAGCGCGAGATCGTGACGGCCGACGTCGCTCTGCGCGCGCGCCTCCAGCAGCAGGCGCTGCTGCCTGAGCTCGCCGGAGAGGTCGCTGATGCGGCTCGCGCGCAGCGCGGTGATCGCCATGTCGGGCTTGCGGTTGGCGAGATAGATCATGGACAGGCGCGCGGCGACCTGGGCGCGCGCAGCGCCTTCGAGCCGGTGGTCGACCTGGTATTGCAGCAGCTCGGCGGCCTGGTCGAGCAGGTCGATCGAGGCGAGACGGTCGGCGAGACGGCGGATCAACTCGTCGCCGCGCCGGCCGATCGGCGTCAGCTCGCGGAATTCGTAGAACATCCCGAGCGCCTCGACCGGCGGCAGCTCGTCGCCCTTCGGTCCCAGGAAGATCTTGGTGAACAGGTCCGAGGCGAGATCCTGCGCCTGGCGCGAGGCTTCGGCGTTCGGCTGCAGCCTGGTCGCGGTGCGCGCCGCGGTGAGCGCATCGCGGTAGCGCCCGTTCTCGGCAAACATCTGCGACAGCATCTGCAGCGTCTTGACCTCGATCGCGTCGCCGCGCCAGGTCATGGACAGCGTCTCGAGCTCGCGCAGCGCGTCTTCCTTGCTGATCTCGTCGCGCTTCTGCCGCAGCGCGACCTCGAGCTGCTTGGCCTCGGCCGCAGCCGGCCGATCGGCCGAGGCGGCCGCGAACCTGTAGTCGTCGAGCGCGTCCTTGTCGTGGCCGAGCGCCTCGGCGAGCCGGCCGCGCAGCACGGCGAAGCCGGGCGCGGCCTCGGGCGAGACGCCGACCACCTCGAGCTCGCTGCGGCGCTTGGAGGCGCCGGCGTAGTCCTTCACCTCGAGTGAGGCGCGCATCGCGTCCATCGTCACGATGCGCTGGATGTCGAGCGGCAGCGAGGCAATGGCGAATTCGACGTTCTTGAATTTTTCGCGCGCGTCAGCCCATTTGCCCTGGCGAGCATAGGCGAGCGCCTTCCAGAGCTGGGAATCGTGGCTGTTGCCGATCACGGGATTGGCGAGGTCCTTCAGGCCCTGCGCCGGCCGGCCGATCAGGATGCTGGCGATCGCATGCATGATCAGCGCGCCGCTCTCCTCCTTGTTGAGCGGGTCGCTCAGCATCAGCTCGGTCACGGCCTTGGCCTCGTGATACATCGCGCGCGACATGTAGAACTGCGCGAGATCGAGCCGCGGCAGGGAACGCAGCGCCGGTTCGACGGCCGAGATCGCCGTCATCAGCTCGGCCTGGCGCGCCATGAAATTGTCCGACTGGCCCTTGCGCCAGCCTTCGGGGCTGAAGATCGGGCGCACCGCGGTCGGCGCGCGCTCGGCCGAGATGTCGACCGGCGACAGCGTCAGTCCGCCCTTCTTGCCGAGGATCACCTTGTCGGCACCGACCTCGACGCCGACCTCGTCGGAGTTCGGCCGGATCGCGATGCCGTGCGCGGATTCCAGCAGCGAGAGATCGACGAGATCCTGCCGCTTGATGAAGCCGCGCACCGGCCGCTGCGCGGTGACGACATAGAGCGCGTCGCCGGCATCGGGGTCGGTGAGCTTGTGCAGCAGGCCGGGATTGGCGAAGGGGATGGCGATGTTGGCGAGCGCGGGGTCGGTGATGTTGCGCGACATCATCAGCGGCAGCGGCGTCGACTGGATCTTGTCGGCGAGCGTCAGCAGCCAGTTGGTCTCCTTGCCGACCTCCTCGCTCGCCAGCGAGTAGACCAGCGGGCGGGTGAGACGGATGCGCACCGCCTGCCCCTTGTCGAGCGGGATGCGACCGACCTCGCCGATCATCGCCCCGCCCCTGGCGCGGATCGCCTCGACGTCGATCGGCTTCGGCGTATCGAACACCAGCCACACCGTGTCGCCGCGGCGGAACGCGGCCGCCGGTGTTGCGACCTGAATTGGGAACGTCACGCGCAGGCCGTCGCTGTCGCGGCGCGCATCGACGCTGGCGATCGTGGGCTGCGGCGCGGCCGGCGCCTCAACGGGCGCAGCCTTGGCGGCTTCCTTCACGGCCTCTTTGGGCGCTTCGGCAGGCGCCGGCTTGGCAGGCGTGGCCGCCGCTTCGGAAACCGGCGGCGCGGGCTTCGCAGTTTCCTTGGCAGTTTCCTTGGGCGCTTCCGGAGCGTGCACAGCCTCAGTCGCGGCGGCCGGCGCCGGTTTCGGCGCTTCAGCGGGCATCGCGGCGGGCGCTTCGGGCTTCACCTCGGGCTTGACCTCGATCTTGGCTTCGCGCGCGATCGTCTCGGAGGTCGGCGGCGCGATCTCGCGATGGGCGTCCTTCGGCTTCTCGGCCGCGGGCTTGTCGGGGGCCGGTCCGTGACCGACAGGCTTCATCTGCGCGATCGCCGCCTCGGGCGTCGCGGCGGTCTTGCCCTTGTCGGGCTGGAAAGAGACGTCGACGACGTAGTTCTTCTCGTCGCGGAACGAATGCACGTCGGAATCGCCGATCAGCGCGATCTCGACATTGGTCTGATCGATGTCGGCCTTCTGCTTGATCGAGGCGACGTTCGGCGGCGCCGCGACGACCGCGTCCGCCAGATCGAAATTGAGGTTGGCGTTGAAAGCGAGTGTGAGCTTCTGCTCGTTGAGCACGGAGGAGACGCCGACGCCGTCGGGCATCTCGAATACGAAGCGCACGAAGGTCGGCTGCACCGAGGCCCGCACGCGGATCTGCGGACGCTTCTTGGTCTCCGCCGCGGCGCGCTGGGCACGCAACGCGCGCTCGGCCACGCGGGCGCGCTCGGCGAGCTCCTTGACCACGTCCATCGGCAGGCTCGGCGGCGGTCCCTTCCAGCCCTCGGGCAACAGGTCGACGAAGGTGCGCTCGCCGGCATTCATGGTGTTGACGGTGACGCGCCGCGCCAGCGACAGGCGGATGGCACCGCCGTCAGGATCGCGGCGCGCGGAGTTGACGTAATCGGGCGCGCCTTCGGGAACGCGGTCGACGGGAACGTCGACCGCCCGGTCGAACCGGATGATGAGGATGGAGCCTGCGGTCGTCACCTCGGAGGGAACGTCCTCGCCGAGCTTGATGACGAGACGGGCAAAGCCGCCACCGGCCGAAAAGCTCGCCTCGCCCCTGATCGGATCGGCCGCCCGGGCAGGCGCACCGAGACCGGTCAGCAGGCAGGCCGCCAGCACGCCCGCTGTTCGGACATGACGCAACAGCCCCGACGCCAAGGCGCGGGCTCGCGTCACAAATCCAGCGGCAGCCTTTCGCGCCATTGGCGGCATTTCTTCCGGTTCGGCGGTCCATGCCGGCATTAAGGCCGGCCCATGCCGTCGACTGTAGGTCTCGCCAATTAAGGACTTGTTAATGCTATATCTTGATTTGCTTTGGAGGCAGCACGCCGTGCCGCATCGAGCGTGGGCGGATCCGCCGCGTCTGAATTTGAGACGCCGATGGTTAAGGCCTCGTTAACACCTGCAAAACGGTGCCGTCGCGGTTGACCTGTCCCTTCACGGGCACCCCATAGCGGTCAAAGGCTTGGTCGATTCCAGCGTCGATTTTTCTGGCCGCCGAGATATCGCTATGGCTACCATCTGTGTCGCCGAGCTTGAATTTGGCAATCCCTCGGCCGTAGAGCGCGCTCGCAAGCTTGGGCGCGAACCGCAGCGCTGAGTTGTAGTCATGCATCGCCGCGGAGAATTGCCCCATTTTCAGATTTATGAGAGCGCGCGAATCGTATGTTGCCGCGTTGTTTGCTCCCGATCGAAGCGCAATATCGCAGTCTTCCAGCGCAGCCTGCAAATCGCCAAGGACGGCTCGGGTCCAACAGCGTCCGCTCCGCACCGCCTCCAGCTTCGGATCAAGGCGAATTGCCTCGTCATAGTCCCGCGCTGCGCGGTCGTACGCGTTCCCTTGCAGGTGGGCCGCCGCACGGTTGGCAAAAGCGGAGCCGTAGTTCGGGTTGAGCCTGAGCGCCTCGTCAAACGCGCCGATCGCCAGATCGCGCGCCCCCGTTCTCAGATAGGCCACGCCGAGGTTGTTGAACGCTTTCGCATAATTCGGGTCAAGCCTGGTCGCTTCAACGAAATCCTTGATCGCGCGTTCGTAGTCGGCTTTAGCGCTATAGGCATTCCCCCTGTTGTTGTAGGCGACAACGAAGCCGTTCACCGCTCCCTCGCCCGCATCGATAAACGCCGTGCAGCCATCGATCCGAGCTTCGGGTGACACGCGGTCTGAGCCGTTACACAGTTCAACATTCTTGAGGGAGCTGCCCTTCTTCTGCGCCCAGCCCGACGAACTGGACAGCACAAGGACAAGAATGAGCATCACGGCCTTGATGAAACTGGCTCTTGCAATCATTTCCACACCAAGTGTCCGGCTCCGACAGCGAACGAAGCGCCATTCCTGGTCTCCCTGCCCGGCCGGCACTGCGGCATCACGGCGGCTTCGGGCCTAGCAAGTTTCTCAGCATCCCCGGCAGATGTTGAGCCTCCGATTGCTGGTTCGATCGGGCTCCGGCGCCGCCGATGTCGGCGGTTTCTTCAAGAGCTTACTCTTGCCCTCTTCGATCAGGGTCGAAATTCTGACCGACCCATCGTCCGAAATCTCGACATGCGGCGTCGTGCCTCGGATCCCCAGCGTGGCGACGGGAGTGTCGACCTTCATGTCGCCGGTCTTCGCGACACCGCCCGCAACAAAAGTGAACGTTCCCCTGGCGAGATTGAATAGGGTCGCATTGGACTTGCCGGCCGGCTCATACACATAGTGATCCAACACCATGCGGGCATTGCTCGATAAATTGAACGAGCTGCCGTCGGTAAAATTGATGCCGACGCGGCCGTCGGCCCCGGTCAGCACCACGTCACCAAGATATACGGGATCACCCGTGTTGGCCCGGCCAGGGTCACTCGAGACATTCGCCTGAACGACCACGGCGCCCGCATGTTCGATCGTGACCGAGCCTGTGGCCACCACCACCTTCCCAATCGGTTTCGATGACGAGGCAGCGACGGCGGGCTTGGCGGAATCGATTTGCGCTCGAGCCTCACTCGGCAAGAAATTGGCAAGGGCCAAAACCAGGCCGGTCGTCAAAGCGGCTATCGCAGGTCTGCACATGATCCCCCCTTTCTGAGAAGATCTCGTCGCTATCGGCGGCCCATTTTTGAACCGCGCAGCGCTGCCAGAATAACTATAATTGTTGTTTAATTTTATTAACTAGCCTAATTTATCTCCAGCGCTACACGAGCGCCACAAATTAAATACGTCTCGTTTGTCAATTTAATCACATTGGCGGGAGGGGGCACGGCGGGAATGGCGGTACGCGTCGCTCTCTCCCGCGCAATGCATCTCTCTCGATCGACTTGATTTTTTCGGCGGGCAAGCCTTCGGGGCTGCCAGCGCCCAGGAAAGTTTGTCCCTTGGCGAGGGCCCCAGCAAGGTTTTGGCAGCACGCCGAGCCTGAATCGATCACCCGGGCGAGGTCTAGCCATGTTAGTTGCATCCGGCATCCAGGTTGACAGCGGGGCCACCATGGCCCTGCCCGTCGAACTCATCGGCCACATTCATAGAGTGATCGGTTGCTGTGCGCTTACGCGAGCGAGCGGCGTCGCCACACAGGCCGTAGCTGGTGCGCCCATCTACCGGGGCGACGTGCTGGAGACCGACGCCGACGGGCAGATCACAATCTGCTTCATCGACGGTACTTTCTTCAACATCGCCTGCAGCACTCACGTTGTGCTGAGCGAGTTTGTCTTCGACGTCGAAGGCATGTCACCTGCAGCCTTGTTCGACGTGACCCGAGGGAGCTTCAGTTTCGTACCGGGCCGGCTGGCGGAAACCGGGGCGCTCCAGCTGAATACGCCCATTGCAGGCATTCGCGCCCGGGGCCACGCGGGCGGTTTCGGGATGCTGACACTTGCAGCATTGACCTTCTCGGCCGCGCAGCATGCCGAGGCCGCGGACCCGGATGTCACATTCCTGGATGACGACTCCATTACCTACAAGGACCTTGCGCACGGCGCATTTGAGCTCGTGACCAAGGAGCGGGTCCCGCGACGCATCATCGTCGAAGATCCCGGCGAGACGATCGTCATCAAGAAGGTGGGAGCCACCATCAGCGTCAATCACGTCGCGAACACGGCGGCTCGCATGGAGGAGTTGCGCGCCGCCCAACAGGATGTGCTCGCCAATCTAGGAGAACAAGGGCCCCGTGGCTCGAGCACGCCTTTCTTCGTCAAACCCCAGCCACTGCAGCCGATCAATTTCATTCAGCCGGATGCGCCCACGCTGCAGATCTTGCCGACGACGTTGCCACTCATCACTTTCGCGCTGGTGGACCCTGTACCGCCGACTCTCAGCACCGGGGCTGGGCCAATCGAGCTCGATACGGTCGTGTTTGACACATTCACGGCGACGACGGGAACCTTCAGTGCCAGTAGCACCAGCGGCGGCGGCAATCTGACCTTCGGCATCATCGGGGCCAGCGCCGGCAGTACGGTTCTGGATGGAGTGACGTACGATCTGTCGAAGACAAGTTCCTACGGGATTCTCTACGTCAACAGCACGAGCGGCGCTTATACGTTCGTGCCCGACAATGCCGCAATCAACGCGCTGAAGGCGCCTACGACCGACGGTTTCGTTATCACCGTCTCCGACGGACTCACCTCCGTCACCCAGACCTTCACGATCACCATCAACGGTGTCAATGACGCTGCAATCATCTCCGGCACCACGACCGGTTCGATCATCGAGGCTGGCGGCATCGCCAACGGAACGCCCGGCACGCCGCTTGCGACCGGCACCCTCACCGACATCGATGTCGACGATCCGCCCAATACGTTCACCGCCGTGAGTTCGCCAACCGCGAGCGCCGGTGGCTATGGCACCTTCACGATGACGGCGGCCGGCGTGTGGACCTACACCTTGGACAATGCCAACCTCGCAGTGCAGGCACTCAATGCCGGCGAGACGCTGCCCGACAGCTTTACGGTGACCTCGATCGGAGGCACCCCACAGGTGGTGACGATCACCATCCACGGGACCAGTGACGCTGCGATCATTTCCGGCGCGACGACCGGCGACGTGATCGAGGCCGGCGACGTCGCCAATGCAAACCCCGGCACACCCACCGCGACCGGCACCCTCAACGACACCGACGTCGACACGACCGCCAATGCTTTCACGGCGGTCGGATCGCCGACGGTGAGCGCCGCCGGCTATGGCACCTTCACCATGACGGCAGCGGGCGTGTGGACCTACACGCTCGACAATGCCAACGGCGCGGTGCAGGGGCTCAATACCGGCGAGACACTGACCGACACGTTCACAGTGACCACTCTGGACGGAACTGCCCAAGTGGTAACGATCACCATCCATGGCGCCAACGATGCTGCCATCGTTTCCGGCACCACGACCGCCTCGGTGACCGAGGCCGGAGGCGTTGCCAACGCGACACCCGGCAGCCCGAGCACAACGGGCACGCTCTTTGCCGCCGACGTCGACAATCCGTCCAATACCTTCACCGCGGTGAGTTCGCCCAAGGCAAGCACGAATGGTTATGGCACCTTTACGATAACCGCCGCCGGCGTGTGGACCTACAATTTGGACAACGCCAGCGGCGCGATGCAGGCGCTCAATGTCGGCGGCACGCTCACCGACAGTTTCACCGTCAACGCCCTCGACGGTACGCCGCAGGTGGTGACGATCACCATTCAGGGCAGCAACGACGCCGCCCTCATTTCCGGCACCACGACCGGCTCAGTGACAGAGGCAGGAACTTTCTCGCCCGGCATTCCCGTCACGACCGGCACGCTCACCGATACGGACGTCGACAACGCTCCGAACACGTTCACCGCAGTCTCTTCGCCGGCTGCGAGTGACGGCGGATACGGCACCTTCACGATGACCGCAGCCGGCGTATGGACTTACACCCTCGATAACAACAACACCGTGGTTCAGGCGCTCGAGGTCGGCGACACCTTGACGGACACCTTCTCGATAACTGCCATCGACGGTACGACGCAGACGGTGACCGTCGCCATTCATGGTGCCAGCGACGCAGACCCGAACGATTTTGATAACCTGGCCACCGGATCTGCCGTGATCTCCGATCCCCCCAACGTGTATGGAACGCCGGGGAGCGAAACCATTGCCGGTGGCGGCAACACAGGTCAGATCATCTATGCGGGGGCCAGCAGCGACACGGTCAATGGGACCGGAAAGGCCGACGTTCTCTATGGCGGCTCGGGCAATGACACGATCAAAGGCAATGATGGGGATGACACCATCTACGGCGGCTCGGGCAGCGATACCATCAACGGCAACAACGGCGCCGACACCATAACGGGCGGATTTGGTGCGGACCAGCTCACCGGCAGCAATGGGAACGACCGTTTCGCTTACTTGTTCGTAGCCGACTCCAACGCAAGCCAGTTCGACACCATCACCGACTTTGCATCGGGAGCGGACAAGATCGACTTGACCGCCATGGGCGCGCTTGGGTTCGCCATATTGGCATTGAGCTCAACCAGCACGGCCGTGCCGGCACATACGATCGCCTGGCTCTATGACAGTGCGGCGAATGAAACGATCGTGTACGTCAATTCAACGGACCAGACCCTGCACGTCGGCGATTCCAGTCTGCTCGAAATCCATTTGCAGGGCATCGCAACCATCGACGCGTCGGACTTCATCACGGCGCCGGCAGCGGCACCTGTGATGGCGGCTGCCGGCGAACTGCTCGACCTCATCGCAACCTCGCAGGGTGACGCGACCGCCGTGATGACGATCACTTCCGAAGGCTTGTCCGAGTCCGGCAGCGGCGACGGCACGCTTCTCGCTGCAGAGAGTTCGATCATCCAATCGACCGAGGCGACCACCAGCCTCGATTCGAACTGGGACCAGATCGGACAGGCCGGATATTCCAGCTTGTCCAGTTCAGACGAAGTGCAAACGCTCGCGACCGAAACGCCCCGCGGCGACGCGGCAGCTCCCTCAGCCGGCGGACTGTCTGTAATCGTGCAACACGTGGTCCCGCTCACCGAGGCCAGCTTTGTCTTCACCAACCCGGCCGGGCTCGACGCAGCCTCATTGGCTGGCAAGAATGGCGCGATTGCCGCAAGCGGCCAGGTGCCCGACATCGCCATGCTGAATTTTGCCCATGGCGCTGCCGGACAGCACGCCGGTAGCGGGCTTGCGCTCGGAAGCGACGCTGGGAATGACGGCGTCTCATCACCAAGAGGCGCCGCCCAGGCGGCTCATTCCCACGAAGCGGCAGACACTTCGCTCAACCCAAGCCTTTTGAAGTCATCGACCGGCGGTGCCAACCATTCGCTCTCAAGCGGGGCGGACCAGCACAACCCGTCCGGGGGAGCGTCTGGATCAAAGCCTGCCGATCCGCAGCAGCTCGGCGACTCGTTCCAGTTCCGGGATCAGGCGTCGCAGGGCTCGCTGCATAGCGCGATGCTGGATCATCTCTCGGACTTCGTCGGTCGTCACGAGCACGCTGGGGAATTGCATGGATCCGAGCCGGCATTCATGCCTGAAACATCGCCGTCCGATGTCGATCCACCTTTCTCGGCAGGTACCGTTCACGGCCATGTGTCGCACGATCTGATCGTGTGACGGCCTTAAGCCGATTGCGGCTTCAATGTTGCTTGCCGGCACCTTCCGGTGCCGAGGAGCTGTCTTCGTCGAGAGAAGATTCATCATCGTTGCCGTCGTCGTCTTCTGGCGGCGCTGCATGCTGATGGCTGAGGGCGGATGTCCACGCCGATGTCATCGCCGCTATGAGCAGCCGGTTGAGGGCCTCGATGACGCGTTCTGCTGCGGACGGGTAGTTCATGGCCTCCTCCTGCGCTGCCGATTGCGACTGGCCAAAGCGTAGGACCGGGCCTTGGGCGCCACTGTACGCCACTTCACACCTGCGCGCGTCAACTCATCGCAGTCTCAGAAGATGCCGCCAGCTTCGACTGCATCCGCCGCGGGAGCTTGATCTGCCGCCTTGAGGAGTTGCTGAGCGCGCGCACTCACAACCTTCGGAGCGTTGCGGTTCGCGCGCGACTCTGAATCAGATGTGACCTCGGCGATGCGAATCGCATTGGTTAGCTTTGGGGGTAATCAATGAGCGGAGAAGCCGGTTGCATTGTGTGTAGCAGGGCAAGAGCGGTCGTAGCGATCGTTCCGATCGCCAGAGGATATGCCCTGAAAATATATGAGTGCTCCTGTTGCCATAGCACCCTGCAGCTCGTGACTCGCGTCACGAAGGCAGCGCTAATCAAGCAGCAGGTCGATACTCTTCCTCGGCTGGAGAAGCAGGCGCCTGTTCGCAGGGTGCAACAGGTCTTCGCGAACTAGACCCGCAAGGCCTCTCGCTGGGCGCCGGTCGAACTGGCCACGCGACAACGCGCCAGGTCGCGATAGCCCTCTTCGCCTCGCGCCCTCAATTCGGCTTTTGCGTCGGCTTGCCGTCGATCTTGGGCAGCTCGCCGGCCGAGGCCGACTGATCGCCGCCGCCATTGGCACGGCGGGCCATCTCGACCGTCAGCTTCTCGGCGGCCTCCGGCGACATCAGTCCCATGATGTCCGACATCTTCCGCGGCGCGATCGCCGAGGCGATCTCGATCAGCACGCCCATCTCCAGCCGGTCGAACACCCGTGCGGCGTCCTTGGGCTTCATGCCCTCGTACATGGTCACGAGGCCCTTCATGCGCTGGGCTTCGGCGGCCTTCTGCTCGGCCTGCGTCGCGGAGATGCGGGTTTCCACCGCCTTCATCTCCTCAACCTTGCCTTCGATGCGCTTCTCGGCCGACTTGAGCAGGCTCTCGCGGATGTCGATCTCGCGCTGGCGGGCCTCGATCTCCTGGCGGCGCGCCTGCAACCGCTCGAGGATCGCGCGCTCGGAGGCCGAGACCTGCGGCTGGGCTTCGTCGACCTTGACCACAGTGCCTTCCGGCTTGGTCTCCGGCGCGGCCGGCTTGGGCGCCTCCTTCGGCGCGCCATGGGTTGAGCCGGTGATGATCTCCGGCTCCTCGCGGCCGGTCGGGAAGTTCAGATTCTCCTGCGCCCAGGATTTCCTGGTCTGGTTCGGCTTGTAGTCGAACACATAGCCGCCATTGATCACGAGACCCGCCACCTTCAGCGTGGCGAGGCCTGCGACGGCAACCAGGACGACCGGGATGACGCGGATGTTACGAAAGGACTTCATACCCCTGACTTCATGCGGCAAGGCCGTTGGATCGTCGGCGCTCGGAGAAGGCTTCGGCCGCAGCCGCCACCGCCTTCGCCGTCGATGGCTTGGCTGCGGGTGCGACGACCGTTTCCGGACCGGTCATGGGGCGCGCGGCGATCGCGATCTTGGACAGCCGGCGCACCACGTTGTCGGCCTCGCCGAGCTGCTTGTAGAGCTGGTCCGACATCTGCGTCGCCGCCGCGAGCTGGCTGCCGAGATTCTCGTTGACGTCGCGCACCGCCAGCTTCAGCCCGCCGATCGCGCGCTCGGCGATCTCGGTCGCGGTGATCAGCTCGCCGATCACCGCCTTCAGCGAATGCTCGTCCGCCTTCAGCCGCGTCAGCCGCTTGTTGAGCATGACGCAATAAACGATCGTCAGCATCAGCAGGATAGCCACCAGCGTCTCGATCGCCATTCCCAGGGAGTGGTTCATGGGGCCTCCATCATCTTGTTCTGCTCGTCCACCTTCTCGAACATCGCAAGTGTCGTACTTGGCTTGCGCAAGGGTTTCGTCACGCGAATCGCGACGCGGTCGCCGACCCGGCCCATCCGCCCCTCGGTCAGCGTGACGTCGCCGCAGCGCACGGTGACGTTGGCGTCGGCGCGCATGTCCAGCGGCAGGGTGTCGCCGACCTTGAGCCGCATCAGCTGCTTGAGCGGGATGTCGGCCTCGTAGAGCACGGCATCGACGGCGATCTCGGCCTGCACGATCTCGGTGGCGAAATGGCCTTCCCAGACCGGGTCGCGGCCGAACTTTTCGCCCATGAACATCTGGAGCAGGACGCCCCGGATCGGCTCGATGGTCGCATAAGGCAGCAGCAGCTCGATGTTGCCGCCGCGGTCTTCCATGTCGATGCGCAGGCGCACCAGGATCGCGGCATTGGCGGGACGGCTGATCGCGGCGAAACGCGGGTTGGTCTCGAGCCGGTCGATCGTGAAGGTCACCGGCGACAGCGGCCGGAATGCCTGCTCGGCGTCGGCGAGCACCACCTCGACCAGCCGCTTGACCAGCTCGGTCTCGATCGTGGTGTAGGGCCGGCCCTCGATGCGGAGCTGGCTGGTGCCGCGGCGGCCACCGAGCAGCACGTCGATCATCGAATAGATCAGGTTGGAATCGACCGTCGCCATGCCGAAGTTTTCCCATTCCTCGGCCTTGAAGACGGTGAGGACGGCTGGCAGCGGGATCGAGTTCATGTAGTCGCCGAAACGCACCGAGGTGATGCGGTCGAGCGAGACTTCGACGTTGTCGGAGGTGAAATTGCGCAGGGACGTCGTCATCAGCCGCACCAGGCGGTCGAAGACGATTTCGAGCATCGGCAGACGCTCGTAGGAGACCATCGCCGAATCGATGATCGCGCGAATGCCGGAATGGTCGTCGAGGGTGACGTCGCCGACGGTGAAGCCGAGGAGATTGTCGATCTCCTCCTGCGACAGCACCCGCTCGCCGGAATTCTTGCCGCTGCCGAGATCGCGGCTGCCGTCCTCGACCATGGCGGCCCATTGCAGGGCCATGGTCTCCGACAGCTCGTTCTCGGCCGCAGCCTTCGCGGCCTCGGCGGGATCCTCCGAATCGAGCGATGCCTCCCATTGGGCGGCAATCGCATCCTGGTCCATTTGCTCGTTGCCGGCCATGACGCTAGCCCATCACCTTCCGCAGCGTCCTCACTGGATCACGACTTCCTTGAACAGCACCGCGCTGACCTGGACCGGAGCGACCGCCGCGTTGACGCGCTTGGTCAGCTCCTCCTTGAGGCGGAAGATGCCGGCGGAACCGTTGAGGTCGGAGGGGCGCAGCTCGCGCACATAGGTCTGGAAGATGTCGGTGACGCGCGGCATCGTCGGCTTGATCGCCTCGATCTGCTTCTCTTCCTTCAGCTCCAGCACGATCTTCAGCCGCAGATATTGCACGCGCTCGCCGGGCGCACCGGCGAGGTTGACCATGATGTCGGGAACGTCGACGAAGGACGGCGGCTTCGGCGGAGGCGCGGCCTCGGCATGATGCTCGTCGTCGCCGTGCCGGAAGAAGAAGAACCAGGTCGCAGCACCGCCGCCGAGAACGGCGAGCAGGCCGACGGCCATGATGATGAGCTTCAGCTTGTTCTTCGGCGGAGCGGCTTCCGCGCCCTCAGTGGCTGCGCCGCCTTCCGCTTCATTCTCTGCCATGGTCGCCGCGCCCGGATCTCTCAAAGGGGTCGAAAGAGCGAAGCCTTAAGACAAGGACGCGATACAAATGCCCCGGCGCAATGCGCTCCTCTTCATGGCAAACGCTACGGTAATAATGGTTAACGGAATCTTTCGATTGGGCCTCCACTAGGAAAAATCTGCCGGGCAGACATGGCTAACAGAACCTTTCTGCCGCCCTCCAGCGCCCCCTAAAAATCAGCAAACCACTGAAATTACGAAGTTTTCTAGGTTGGCACGGCTTTCGCTGAGAAAGGACCGAGACCCGACGGTTTGGGAGAACCCGACAGTCTCGTTCACGGGGTCCGCCAAGGCGCTTGGGAGAGCGAAATGGCAGATCGCTCAGGGGAGATTTCCGATGCAGAACGCGCTTCTGATCGGCTTGTCACGGCAGATGACGTTGGAACGGCAGATGGATGTCATCGCCAACAACGTCGCCAATGCCAACACCAACGGCTTCAAGGCCGACCATTCGCTGTTCGAGGAGTACCTCAACTCGAACGCGCGTGAGGACAATTTCATCGGCGCGGACCGCCGGGTCTCCTATGTGCAGGACCGCGGCACCTACCGCGACATCGGCCAGGGGCCGATGGAGCCGACCAACAACCCGCTCGACATGGCGATCGACGGCAACGCCTATTTCGCGGTGCAGGCCAATGGCGGCGAGATGTTCACCCGCGACGGCAAGTTCTCGCTCAACGCCACTGGCCAGCTCGTCACCCCCGACGGCAATCTGGTGCTCGGCACCGGCGGCCCGATCACCTTCCAGCCGACCGATCACGACATCAACGTCGCGCCCGACGGCACCATCACGGTGCTCGAGGGCACCGCCAAGACCGACTCGATCCGCGGCAAGATCCGCATGGCCTCGTTCGACGATCCGACCAAGCTGACCAAGCTCGGCGCCAATCTCTATGCCGCCGGCTCCGCCACCCTGCAGCCCGATGCCAAATCCAGCAGCGTGCGCCAGGGCTATGTCGAGAAGTCGAACGTGAATTCGGTCGGCGAGATGACCCGCATGGTCGAAGTCATGCGCAGCTACACCGCCATCGCCAATCTGCTCCAGCAGCAGAGCGACCTCCACAAATCGGCGATCGAGAAGCTCGCCGACGTTCCGGCCTGATTGAGGGAGAACTGACATGCAGGCGCTTCACACCGCAGCGACCGGAATGGCGGCACAGGAACTCAACGTTCAGGTGATCTCCAACAACATCGCCAACCTGCGCACCACCGGCTTCAAGAAGCAGACCGCGGCGTTCCAGGACCTGATCTACGAGCACGTCCGCCGCGTCGGCGCGCAGGCCTCGGACCAGGGCACCATCCTGCCCGTCGGCGTCGACATCGGCGGCGGCGTCAAGACCGTCGGCACGCCGCGCAGCATGACGCAGGGCACGCTGTCGCAGACCGGCAACGATCTCGACCTCGCGATGTCCGGCGAAGGCTTCTTCAAGATCCTGATGCCCGACGGCACCTACCAGTACACCCGCGACGGCACCTTCCAGATGGACAATCAGGGCCGCGTCGTCACCGCCCAGGGCAACCCGGTGCAGCCGAGCATCACGATCCCGCAAAACGCGTCCGGCATCAGCGTGAGCGAACAGGGCCAGGTCTCGGTGACGCTGCCGGGCTCGTCGACCTCTTCGATCGTCGGCCAGATCGGCGTGACCCGCTTCATCAACAAGGCGGGCCTGCAGCCGGTCGGCAGCAACCAGTTCACCGAGACCCCGTCGTCCGGCCCGCCGCAGGACGGCACCGCGAACTCCGAGGGCTACGGCAAGATCACCCAGGGCAGCCTCGAGCAGGCCAATGTCGACGTCGTCTCGGAGATGAGCGACCTGATCGCCGCCCAGCGCGCCTACGAGATGAACGCCAAGGTGATCAGCGCCGCCGATCAGATGATGCAATCGACCACAGCGCTGTTCCGCTGAGGCAATGACGATGATCCGCGCTACCCTCGCCACCATCTCCGCCCTGCTCGCGCTGGCCCTGCCGGCAGCGGCCGCGGACGATTTCATCGCCTCGCCGACACTGCGCGCGAGCGTCACCGTGACCTCGGACGTGGTGCGGGTCGGCGATCTCATCGACAATGCCGGATCGGCCGCGCTGATCCCGGTCTACCGCTCGCCCGATCTCGGCACCACCGGCACGCTGACGGTCGCGCAGGTGCTGTCAGTGCTCCGCGCAAAGCAGGTGATCGGCGTGATGACCGGCGACCTCAAGGAGGTCCAGGTCACCCGCCTTGCCCGCACGCTCGCGAACAAGGATCTCGAAACCGCCGTCGCCTCGGCGCTCGAGCGCCGCTTCGGCCTCGGGGACGCCGCCAACATCACCGTCACCTTCGACCGCGGCGTCGCCGAGATGCGGCTGGATGCCTCCAACTCCGGCGCGCTCCAGCCGGTCGCAACCCGCTACGACGCCCGCAGCGGCCGGTTCGACATCGCCTTCGAGATCGCCAACGACAGCAATCCGACCGCGACCAAGCTGCGCTTCACCGGGACCGCGATCGAGACGGTGGAAGTGGCCGTGCTGACGCGCGACATCGATCGTGCCGATACGCTGAAGTCCTCCGACGTCGCGCTGGAGCGCCGGCCGAAGGCCGAGGTCACCGGCGAGCCGGCCTCGCGCGAGCGCAGCGTCGGCATGCAGCTGCGCCGCGCGATGCGGGCGGGCACGCCGCTTCGGGCCGCCGACATCGTCAAGCCTGATTTCGTGGTGCGCGACCAGGCCGTGACCGTCATCTTCCAGGCGCCCGGCCTCTATCTCACCACGCGCGGCAAGGCGGTCGAGAGCGGCGCCGAGGGCGACACCGTCAGCGTGCTCAATCTGCAATCCAAGCGCACGCTGACCGGGGTGGTCACCGGCCGCGGCCAGGTGACGATCCAGGGCGCGAGCCAGTCCGTGCCGATGGCGCCCGCGGTCGAGCAGACCTCCTCGCTCAAGCGCGATGAAGCGCCGGCCCCTGTCGACGCCGCAGCCCTCCTCCGGAACCTGGTGCAGGCCCCCGCGTCGCCGGCCCAGATCGCACAAGCCCAGATCCCGCAAGCTCGCGTCTCGCAAGCTCAAGCCAAGTAAGAGTTCGTCATGTCCGCTTTCAGTTCGGCTTTCTGCCTTCGTCGCATCGCGATCTCTGCCCTCCTGCTGGCCTCTTGCGCGCTGGGCGGTTGCTCCTCGATCGACCGCCTGTCGCAGATCGGCGAGCAGCCGAAATTGTCCGCGATCGACAATCCGACGGCGCAGCCGGGCTACAAGCCGGTGCAGATGCCGATGCCGAAGCCGGAAGTCGCCTCCTACAATCCGAACTCGCTGTGGCGCAACGGCAGCCGCGCCTTCTTCAAGGACCAGCGCGCCCGCCAGGTCGGCGACCTCCTCACCGTGGCCGTCAACATCACCGACAAGGCCAACATCGCCAACGAGACCCAGCGCAGCCGCACCAATTCGGAAGACTCAGGCATCACCGACTTCATCGGCGCGAAGACGCTCGGCGCGCAGGCCCAGAAGGTGCTGCCCGGCCGCATCCTCACCGCCGACTCCACCGCGTCCAGCGACGGCAAGGGCTCGGTCAACCGCACGGAAGCCTTGCAGACCAACGTCGCCGCGGTCGTCACCCAGGTGCTGCCGAACGGCAACCTCGTGGTTGAGGGCAAGCAGGAGATCCGCGTCAACTTCGAGATCCGCGAGCTCGTGGTCGCGGGCATCGTCCGCCCCGAAGACATCCAGAGCGACAACACCATCGATTCCACCAAGATCGCCCAGGCCCGCATCGCCTATGGCGGCCGCGGCCAGATCATGGACGTGCAACAGCCGCGCTACGGCCAGCAGGTGATGGACGTTCTGCTGCCCTTCTAACCCTCTTCAAGAGCTCCCACATCGTGTTCGCGAACCTAGGCGCGAACGACGATGTACTACGCGGCCTCCGGTAGCTCCCCTGCCGGAGGCCGCATGTATTTTGGGGATGGAAGCAGCTGCGCGTCGGATGGTCCCATAAGAGCGATGTCCCATCCACGTCATTGCGAGGAGCCCTTCGCGACGAAGCAATCCAGACTGCCTCCGTGGAAAGACTCTGGATTGCTTCCGCCTTCGCTCAGGCTTCGGCGGACAAGTCGCTGCGCTCGCAACAATGGCGGTGAACGCTAGCGTCACCTCACGCCGCATCGGCGACGGCGCGTATTTCCAGATGCACACCGGTCTCCTTCTGGAGCGCGTGGATCACCGCCATCAGGTTCTCGGCCGTAGGATTGCCGCGCGGCCCAAACATCCGCATCAGGCTCTTTTGCGGACGGTCGAGCACCTCGCTGAGCCGCTCGAAACCGATGGTGGCATTGATGTAGGTCCGCAGCGCGGTGCGGCCATAGTCGACATCCCCCTGCAACAGGCCCTGCATCGCCTCCAGGAACAGCGCCTCGCGAAAGGCGGGATCGCGCTCGGCCATCGCGCGGACGGTGTCACGAAAACTCCGGGTCAATGGCATCACCTATTCCCCTGTCCTGCTCTTGACTTGTAATCCCGCCATCGTCGCAGCGCCGCATCGATGTCGTTTTGCTGTCTCTGCTTGGTGCCGCCTCCCAACAGAATGACCAGCAAATTGCCATTCCAGCCGAAATACACCCGATAGCCAGGGCCGCGATTGATCTTCAGCTCGGCGGCCCCCTCCCCAATGGACTTGACGTTCGATGTGTTACCGTCGGCCAACCGCTCGATCGCGACCGCAATCATCACACGTGCCTGCGGATCAAGTCGTTCGCCAATCGCGGAACGGGCTACGATCGTTGACGATATATTCTTCGATCCTGATCATTTGGTACCACACACGTTACCAATTTTCAATTTCAGAATTTTCGGATTTTAGAAATTCTTGTTGACACGCTCCGACCACCTCATTATGTTCCCGTTTCGTTCCATTCCCCAAGAGGGCGTATCGCGATCGTCACGAAGCGCGGGATGGAATGCGGTGGCCGCGACGGCGTCGGCGCGCGATGTTCGCTGCAGGGCGGGAAACCGTGAGCAGCGACAGGCGCGGTACGACACGGCGCTGACAACGTCTTACGCTTGGTCTCGATGGCGAGCGCACGCCAGCCATCGAGGGGCCGGCGAAGATGTGCGCGGACGGAGAAGTCGTGTGGTCCTGACGCCCGGGGTCTGTGCGTCAAGCCTTGCGGTGATGTGGCGGCCAACCGGTGCGCGCATCGATCATCCCGCAAGGCGACGGGGGCAATAGTGCATCGCTCCCCGAGGAGAGCACGAAGGACACCGTTCAAACCATCGCACAGGGAAGGCCGGGATGTCCCGGCGTCACCTGTGATCCACCCGTGCGCGTATCCTTCGCACACGGGATTGCGGGTGCCAGCCGGCGCCCGGCCTTCCCTGCGCCTTCTTGATCTTCAGGAGGGCAGGCCGACAGCAAAGCTCGGGCCGAAGATGTCGCGAGGATGCGGAGGCGTGTCCGCGATTGTGGTCTTAATGGAAAAGCCGAGATTGTTGCCGGACACTCATCCCTCGCCTGTCCGGACAAGACGCAGCGCGTCAGCGATGCGGCGCAGAGCCGGGACCCAGATAGCCGCGCAACACGCTGCTGCATGGGCCCCGGCTCTGCAGCGCACCGCTCCCTGGACGATGCTTCGCATCGCCAGGGCTGCGCTGCGCTGCGTCCGGGGCACGGAGATCGCAACGCACCCTCACGTAAACTTCACCTCCACCGCCCCCAGCCCGTCCAGTTCCATCCGCACCTTGTCGCCGGCCTTCAGCCACAGCGTCTTGACCAGGCTGCCGGTGAGCACGAGCTGTCCCGCGTGTAGACCCTTGCCTTCGGCGGCGAGATGGTTGGCGAGCCAGGCGAGCGCGTTGTGGGGATGACCGAGCACGTCGGCGCCGGTGCCGTGGCTGACCTCCTCGCCATTGAGGATGGCGCGGCCCTTGACCGCCTTCAGGTCCGGCACCGACGAGCGCGGAACCGCCGGGGCCAGCACGCAGCCGGCCGCGAAGAAATCGTCGGCGATCAGCGTCGGGGCACCCATCGCCTCCCATTTCACGTAGCGGTCGTCGACGATCTCGATGGCGGGATGATAGGCCTCGACCGCCTCGCCGACCCATTCGGCCGTGAACGGCGCCTCGCCGGCGGCAAGATCGCGCTTCAGCCGCACCGCGATCTCGCATTCGACCCCGACCCGGACATAGTTGGAGGCGGCGAGCTTGGCGCCGGTGTCGTGCACGCCCTTCTGGAACACGCCGCCGCCGCAGGGATGCGGGATGCCGATATAGTCCTGCATCACCTGGCTGGTGCAGCCGATCTTGTAGCCGACTAGCGGCCCGAGATGCGGCAGCAGCAGATCGTGCAGCGCGCGCTGGACCTGGTAGCCCTCGGCCTCATCCATCGGGGGACGTTCCAGCGCCGCGAGCGGCGCATGGTTGCGGCGCGCCAGCGCGATCGCCTTTGCGGCTTCGAGAATCTTATCCATCGGCGCCGCCTCCCACGCTACGCAACATTGCCGCTCAGTTCAGCATCCCCGTCCGCGCCTGACAAGCGCTGGTCGGCGCTCAGCCGGGCCGAATACGGGGGGCTCCCGCCGCTTAAGGAAATATTGAGTTGGTCCGGTCTTTATGGAGCCACGCGCCAGGCCCAACCGGCCCGCGCGGAACGAGACCCTGATTGCAGCGATGCGTGAAGCCGCTGCGCCGTCGTCTCAAGATGCCGGTCGATCTCCTTGATGCGACTCGCAAAACTTCCCGCACCTGAAGTGAAGGCTTTTTCTCATGCGAACTCACGTGAGCATGCAGGATTCGACTCTAGCCCATTGATCGCGATTCATTTTTCGCGATCGCGGCAATTGGCATCGGACGACAGCGGCGTTGTGGCGGAGGAACCCGCCCCAACGCCGCGTGCAATGACAACGCTTCCGTCAAATGCGTCCAAGCGCGAGGCGAATGGCGACCTCGACCGGCGAGTAGTCGCCCTCGCTCCGCTCCAGCCGGTACGGCTCGGCGAGATGCAGCGGTGGTTGCGCCAGGAAGCGCGGTCGCGTTCCCCGATGCTTCTGCGCGGCATGAACCAGGAAGGGATGACAGAGATAGACAGTGCCGGCCGCACCGGTCGCGAGCGCCACCGGACAATCGGCCCCCATCTGCTCCAGCAGCATGTGCGCCCGGCCCGCATCGCCGGCTGGCGCCAGGTAGCGCGCCATCGGCAGATGCGAGCCGACCCGGATCCGCGTCGGCGCATCGTGGTCACCGACATCGGAGAACAGGAACAGCAGCAGCAGCGCTCGCCCCCGCGAGGTGATGTTGACGCGCCAGGCCGAGAAATCCTGCGTCTCGTTCGGGTTGCTGGCCTCGCCGGGAAAGCTGAGATCGACATGCCAGCCGTCGTCGCCCGGATCGTCCGGATGCGGAAACCGCACCGGAAAGGTGCCGATATCGCGTCGCGGCCGCCATCGCCCCTGCCCGACGACCTGGTCGAAGGCGGCATGGAGCACTCCGGTGTTGATGGCATCCCGGAACGGCGGGCCGCCATAATAGGGCAGCCGCACCACGGGCCGGGTCCAGCTCGCGGGATCGTGCTCGCTGCATGGCAGATCACGCCAGATGATGACGCGGGCCGCCTCGGCGAGCTCACGGGGGAAAGCATTGTCGATCCGGACAAAGCCGTCGCGGATGAATTTAGCTATTTGCGCGTCGTCGAACGCGCGCGGATTGGCAGTCATGATGATCTCTCGAAGGCTCGCCAGCCCTCATCGTCCGCTCGCTGCGGAACCGGCTGGCTCAATCGGTTGGGAGGCCGCAAGTCGAACTTGCGGGACGCAATGCCTCCGCGACGGAGGCGCCTGCTCTCAGCCCAGGAAGAAGACCGATGCGATGTTGAGAGTGCAAATCATCATGACGGCGCGAATCTACGCGCCGGACCAGCGGCGTTCAAGCGACGCCGTGAGCCAAAAACAAAAGAGCCGCACGCGGCGGCTCGGGCTCTATTCGTCGCGATAGACCTTCTCGCGCTTCTCGTGGCGCTCCTGCGCTTCCACCGAGAGCGTCGCGATGGGCCGGGCCTCGAGCCGCTTCAACGAGATCGGCTCGCCGGTGTCCTCGCAATAGCCGTAGGTGTTGTCCTCGATACGCTGGAGCGCGGCGTCGATCTTGGCGATCAACTTGCGCTGGCGGTCGCGGGCGCGGAGCTCGATGGCACGGTCGGTTTCGGACGATGCCCGATCGGCGAGATCGGGGTGGTTGACGTTCTCCTCCTGCAGGGCTTGCAGGGTGAGCTTGGACTCTTTGAGGATCTCATCCTTCCAGGCGAGGAGCTTCAAGCGGAAGTACTCCTTCTGCCGGTCGTTCATGAAAGGCTCTTTTTCGGTCGGTCGGTAGTTTTTCAACTTTTCCAAGGGCGGCCTATCTGTCTAATCAACGACTCGCAAACGGAACGGAGTCCGTTGAGCGGGGCCTTATATAGCGGCCACCTGTGACAGACAATGTTTCCCTGAGCAACCGGTTAGCGCCCCCAAGCCCTTGCACAGGAAGGTTTATCCTGGAGGGCCCGGGGGCGGCCGAAGGCCTAGTAGCCGACCGTGAAACGCTGCCTCACATGGGCCGGCCGTTCGATCTCGTCGGCGAGCGCAATGGCGTAGTCAGCGAACGTGATCCAGCTCTTCCCGTTCGCATCTGCGAGAAGCTGATCGGTGCCAAGCCGGAACTTGCCCGTGCGCTCCCCTTCGATGAACAGCGCCGACGGCGAAATGAAGGTCCAGTTCAGATCCTTTTCCTGCCGCAGCAGGTCGAGGAAGACCGAGCCCGCTTCCGCTTCCGCCTTGTATTGGGCCGGAAAATTGGGAGTCGTGACCAGTTTCACGCCCGGCGCGACTTCGAGGCTGCCGGCGCCGCCGACGACGAGGTAACGACCAACCTTGGCGTCCTTCGCCGCGCCGATCAGCTTGCGCGCATCGCTCGCCAGGAAGTGCACGGAACTCACGGCGACGTCATGCCCGGTCCACAGCTTGGCAAGCCCCGCCTGGTCGAGCACGTCGCCCTTGGTCGGCGTGACGTTGGGCAGGGCCGCGATCTTCTCGGGGTTCCGGGCGATGGCCGTGACCGCATGGCCGCGGCGGGACAGTTCCTTGGTGATTTCCGACCCGGCCCGACCCGAGGCGCCGGCAACTGCGATTTTCATGGAAGGCTCCTTTGCTTCTGTGGTAACTAGAAGTGACTAGATATCGCAAAGAATGCTGGTGTTAAGAGAGCACTTTGTGCTTACCTGATTACGCAAGGGTAACCGCCACGCGCACCGCGAGCGACGAAAACGGATTCCGAGGACCGACGATGAAACCCGACGTCTATGCAGCGAACTGCCCCACCCGCCAGATTCTCGATCGCATCGGCGACAAATGGGCGGTGCTGATCCTGCTGCTGCTGCGCGAGGAGCCGATGCGCTTCAATCAGTTGCGCCGCACGATCGAAGGCATTTCGCAGAAGATGCTGAGCCAGGTTCTCAAATCGCTCGAACGTGACGGCCTGATCAGGCGCCATGCGATCGCGACCGTTCCCGTCACGGTGGAGTATTCGATCACGCAGCTCGGGCTGACGCTCGCCGGCGCAGTCGATCCGCTGCGCGATTGGGCCGAGCAGAATCTGAAAGACGTTCTCGCCGCCCAGCGCCGCTACGACGCGCAGCAGAAGGAGGAAGCGGCGTAAGGGGCGCGGCGAAGATCCAATAGCAGTCCCGTCATCCTGAGGCGCGAGGCATGGGACGCAACGCGTCCCATGGGGAGCCTCGAAGGATGCACGGCCGAGATGCTTCAGCGGGGCCGTCGCCCTTCGAGGCTTGCCCTGCAATTGCATTGCAGGGCGCGCACCTCAGGGTGACGGATGACGATTAAGCCCGTCCGGCCTTGGCGAGTTCAACCTCGACGCGCAGCTCGATCTCGGAGAGCACCGCATCGAGACCAGGGTCGCCGGAGGATGATTTCAGGTTCGCCGCAGCATCGCGCAGGCGCATCACGGTCGAGGCGTCGAGATTGCCGGCTAAGAGCCCCATCTTGAGATCGTCGAGCACGTCGAGCGCGGTCCTGCCGCGGGTGACCGAGCGCTTGCGGCGCTCGACCGGGTCCTCCTCGACGCCCTGCAGCGCCAGCAACCCGTCGATGTTGGTGGCGGCCTTCGGTGCGGCAGCGCTCCGGGTCTCCTGCGCCGACGAGGTGTCGGGCAACACGAAGGTGCCGGAGCCGGTCCGCCTGGCCTGGTTGGCCGGCGTTCCAAGCGTCGTGCCGTTCGGTCCGTAGATGCGCATCGGAGGGAATCCGGGTGATCGATGCGGTCACCTTCGCCGTCTTATGGTTAACGGCGCGTAAACGGCCCGGCAAAATCTGCCGACGGGCGGCAGTTTCGCTCCTCAGGGACAACGCCGGCTGACACCGGTCGAAACAGATTTATTCAACCTATTCAGCGGCCTATCCCCGCCGCCCCGGGTTGGCACAGCCCTCGCAAGGACAGCGCCGGACCAGCTCGTCATGGGAGTGTCGTGCAGGTCCTTCCGATTTGAGGAGCCTTTTGAGGATCCTTGGGGAGCAGAGGATGCCAAGCGTTCGTTGGGTGAGGATTGTTGGGGTGGCCTGCGCGGCGCTGTCGGCGCTGGTGCTGTCGCTCGCGCCGGCGGCTGCGACCTCGCGCATCAAGGATCTGGCCAATATCGAAGGCGTGCGGCAGAACCAGCTGATCGGCTACGGCCTCGTCGTCGGCCTCAACGGCACCGGCGACACGCTCAACAACATCCCCTTCACCAAGCAGTCGCTGCAGGCGATGCTCGAGCGCATGGGCGTCAACATCCGCGGCGCCACCATCCGCACCGGGAACGTCGCAGCCGTGATGGTGACCGGCAATCTGCCGGCCTTCGCCACGCAAGGCACGCGCATGGACGTCACCGTCTCCGCGCTCGGCGATGCCAAGAACCTCCAGGGCGGCACCCTGCTCGTCACCCCCCTGTTGGGTGCCGACGGCAATGTCTACGCGGTGGCGCAAGGCTCGCTCGCGATCTCCGGATTCCAGGCCGAGGGCGAGGCGGCCAAGATCGTGCGCGGCGTTCCCACCGTGGGACGCATCGCCAACGGCGCCATCATCGAGCGCGAGATCGAGTTCGCGCTCAATCGGTTGCCGAACGTGCGCCTGGCGCTGCGCAACGCCGATTTCACCACGGCCAAACGGATCGCGGCCGCGGTCAATGACTATCTCGGCGTCAAGACCGCCGAACCGATCGATCCCTCCACGGTGCAGCTTTCGGTCCCGCCCGAGTTCAAGGGCAACGTCGTCGCCTTCCTCACCGAGATCGAGCAGCTCCAGGTCGACCCCGATCTCGCCGCCAAGATCGTCATCGACGAGCGCAGCGGCATCATCGTGATGGGGCGCGACGTCCGCGTCGCCACCGTCGCGGTCGCGCAGGGCAACCTCACCGTCACCATCTCCGAGAGCCCGCAGGTGAGCCAGCCCAACCCGCTGTCGCGCGGCCGCACCGTGGTCGCGCCGCGCAGCAGCGTCACGGTCACCGAGGACGGCAAGAAGCTCGCCGTCGTCAAGGACGGCGTCTCACTCCAGCAGCTCGTCGACGGCCTCAACGGCCTCGGCATCGGTCCGCGCGACATGATCAGCATCCTCCAGGCGATCAAGGCCGCCGGTGCCATCGAAGCTGACATCGAGGTGATGTGATGCAGACCGGCACGATCAACACACCGCGCCTTGCCACCTCGTCGGCCTTCACGGTCGAGAGCCGCAACGGCCGACCCGATTTCGAGCTCGCCGCCGCCCTACAAAAGGTCTCGCCGAAGCAGCAGGCCAGGGCGCAGAAGACCGCCACCGACTTCGAGGCGATGTTCCTCAACAGCACGTTCTCGCAGATGACCTCGGGCCTGAAGGGCGAAGGCCCGTTCGGCGACACGCCCGGCACCGGCGTGTGGCGCTCGATGCTGACCGAGCAATATTCCAAGAACTTCGCCAAGGCCGGCGGCGTCGGCGTCGCCACCGAAGTCTACCGCACCCTCATCATGCAGCAGGCGAAAACGATCCGCACGGCATAAGGTCAAACGAGATGAACCATTTCAACGCCTCACGTCAGCAGCTGCAACAGCGCCCGAACACCGCGCCCGGCAGCGCCGAGGCGCGCAAGCTCGCCGAAGACCTGATGGACGCGATGAGCGCCCTGCTCGGACTGATCGAGCGCGAGACCGAGCTCGTTCGCGCCGGCAAGGTCCGCGAGGCGATGACGCTCGAGAGCAAGAAGCAGGAGCTGTCGCGAAACTATGTCGGCGCCGTCAGCCAGTTGAAGGCGAACCAGGCACAGCTCGCGAAATCCGCGCCGGAGCTGCTCTCGACGCTGCACCGGCATCACGATGCGTTCCGCGCGATGCTGCAGGTCAATCTCACCGTGCTCGCGACCGCGCACGCCGTCTCCGAAAGCGTCGTGCGCGGCGTCAATGCCGAGATCCAGAAGCGCAACGTGCCGAACACCTATACTGCCGCAGGTCGCCGCGCAGCTCCTGGTCCGCGTCACATCACGCCGCTCGCGGTCAGCCGCTCGCTCTGAGCTGGGCGCGCACAAAAACAACCGACAATTTTACGAAAAACCGCGCGGCGAAATCGTCGCGCGGTTAGTCACGTTTCCTTACCGGGTCTTCAGTCCTGGTGTTCCATGGTTGCGTTATTAGAGGGGTTGGGATTTGACTCACGTTAGGCAACCAGGAGGCTGCCATGAGTACAGATTTCAGCATCAGGCCGGTGGGGATCCCGGCACCCGTGCAGATCGTAACGACGTCCAATGCGGCGGCGAACGAGGCTGTGCAAACCGATCTTCCGGTGAACCAGACGGTCGCCGCGACGGATACGAGCGCACCCGTGCGCAACGATCTGCCGAACCACGAGAACGTCTCGCGCCAGGTCGTATTCGACCAGGCGTCGGCATCCATGGTCTTCCAGGTCGTCAACGACAAGACCGAAGCGGTGGTCAACCAGTTCCCTGACGAAGCGATGCTGCGCCGGCGGGCCTATTTCCATGCATTGGATATGAAGTCCGAGCCCTCGCGTCCGCTCAGCACGGACGTCAGCGCCTGACGATCGGGAGATCGGCAACGACGCTCTGCGTCTGACGGCACCGGTCAGCGCGAAATTCGTGTTTCCGAAGGACAGTTAGTCTGGGATTCTCGTGATGCGGCCATCACGAGTCGCCGTCACGGTCGCCCGGACAGGCCCGCGGCGATATTGCGGTTGATCTCGATCAGCGGACGGAAGTGATCGAACTGCGGGCTCATCTGCAGCGCGGCGGTCTGGCTCAGCACGAACACGCTGATGTTGGCGATCTTCTGCCGGACGTCGATCGGCTGCGGATTGTTGTCGCGCATCGCCTCGCTCAGGAAGATGGTCCAGAGCTTGCGGTTGAACATCAGCGCCTGCATGGTCTGCTCGCTGAGCGGATCGGCGTTGTTCACCGCATCCTGGAGCTTGTTCGCGGCCTTGAGCAGGGTCTGCGCCTCGATGTCGCGAGGAGATGCAGTGGTCGTTGCAACGCGCGCGTAAGCCGAGGCAGCGGAATTCGACATCAATCACACCCTGGAGGTTACCTAGCGCGTTGGACGCGCTTAAGGATTTCTTTCCCAACCCTAGGCAGCACCGCTTAAGATTTGCTTACATGTGTGCTTGGAAGCACTCCGGATAATTACGGGTCGCGGAGCTCTTCGTCAGCGCAACGCTAGATCCACGCACGCACGATGTAAACTCGCTCGCGTGATGCGTGTCGATCTCAGCTAATCTTGTCCTAGCGATCTCCCTCAAAAGAACGGCGGAGCGTTAGCCCCGCCGCGATATATCGTGTGGCGATCTTGCGCTGCGAGATTAGCGGAGCAGCTGCAGCACGCTCTGTTGCGACTGGTTGGCCAGCGACAGCGCGGACACCGCGATCGACTGGCGGGTCGACAGCGCCTGGCTGTTGGCCGCTTCCTCGTTGGTGTCGGCGAGGGTCAGATTCGACGAGCCGGTCTGCAGCACGTTGATCAGGTTCTTGGAGAAGTCCTGACGCACCTGCACGATCGAGAGGTTCGAACCGAGCGAAGATCCTTCCGAGCGCAGCCTGCTCGAGGCGGCATTCAGGCTGGCCAGCACCTTGTTGGTGGCGCCGTTGTCGATGAAGTCCGTGCCGGGAACGAGATTGCTGAGGCCGAGGCCGGCCGCGTTGAACACGACGCCGTTGATGCCGAGCGTGGAGCTGCCGGTCTCGTTGAAGACCAGCTTCAGCGTGTCGCCGTTGAGCAGGTTGATGCCGTTGAAGGACGAGTCCTGCGACGTCGTGTCGATCTGCGCCAGGATGTTGTTGAACTGGCTGACCAGGCTCGAACGCGCCGTCTGCGCGACGGGATCCTGAACCGGCGGCTGTGCAGTGGTAAAGGCGAGCACGCCGGTGAGCGTACCACCGACCGCGCCGCCCGCGGCAGTCGAGCCAAGGGTCGAGGAGGCGTATTCGTTGACGGTGGTGACCGTCAGCACGCCGTTGGCGTCGATCGTCGCCGTCAGGTGGTTGGCCTGCAGCTGCACATTGAGCTGGTCGAGCGTCTTGACCGTACCGTTGGTGCCGTCGCCGAAGGTGACGTTCACCGGCGTACCGCCGTTGAAGGAGGAGAAGGTCAGAGTCTTGCCGCTGACACCGCCAACACCGGAGGTCCGCGCAGCGGTGAAGGCGGTCGCCGTTCCCGTGTTGCCGCTGAGACCGAACGCGCTGAGCGCGTTGCCCGTGCCGGTGATCGAGAGATCGGCGTTGATGCCGGTGGAGAGCGCAAGCTGACCGCTGCTGTTGACCGACGACGGGATCTGGCCCGCGGTGGTCGACAGCGCCGCCGCGCCGTTGAAGATGCTCGCGGTCTTGACGCCAGTGGCAAGGTCGACCGCGTTGAGCAGGTCGGTCAGCGTCGCGCTCTGGATATAGACCGTCGAGTTGCCGTTGCCGTCGGTGACGATGTTGCCGCTGACGCCACCCGACGTGACGCTCGCCGCCGATTGCGGCGTCTGCGCGTTCTTGAACGTGATGGTGTGACCGTCGATATTGAGCGTCGAGCCGTCCTGAACGAGAGAGCCGAGCGAGCCGGCGGTCGTCGACCGGTTCGCGGTCACGCTCGCATTGCCTGCGCCGGTCGCCGCGGTCAGACCGAGCTTGTTGAGGAAGTCGGCCTTGCCCGTCACGCTCAGATCGGCGCCGGTCGAGCTCTTCAATGTAACAGCGCCCGCCGTGATGGACGATGCCACCTGAAGCGTACCGACGGGACCCGCCGAACCGCTGACCGCGATGGTCGCCGCGCTCGCGCTGATCGTGGCGGTCTTGACGCCGCTGGCGAGGTCGATCGCGCTGAGGACGTCGTTGATGGTCGCACCGGGCGCAGCCGCCGTTCCCTCATAGACGATCGAATTGCCGTTGCCGTCGGTGGCGATATGCCCGCTGGCGTCGAGGCCCCAGCCGGTCGGTTGCGTGCTCGGAGCGATGCCGGTGCGGAAGGTGATGGTCTTGCCGTTCACCGTGATGGTGTCGCCATCCGCAGGCGCACTCCCGAATGTGGTGGATGCGGTGGTGCCGACCAGTGTGGCGGTGCCGGAGAGTGCGGTGGTGCCGTCGGCCGCCGTCGCGGCGAACCCGACCACCGTACCCGCGCTTGAACCCAGCGACGCGCCGAGCGCCGCAGTCCCAGTGACCGGGGTCGTGCCACCGGCAGCACCGGTATAAAGCACGTTGCTCTTGGCGGTCGCGCTCGCATAGGAGGTCGTGCCGCGCAGGTCGGCCGGAGTCGCACCGGGAATCGTGGTGGAGACGTTCGACTTGGTGGAATAGCCGACCGTGGTCTGCAGCGCCTGGTTGGCGATCGATTTCGCGCTGTCGATCAGCTTCTGCAGCGAGGTGATGCCGGTGTTGGCGGCCTGCAGCACCTGGACACCGTTGTTGATGCCATCGAGCAGGTTGCTGATGTCGCTCGCCCGGTTGTCGAGCCCCTGCGCCGTGAAGAAGTTGGTGGGATTGTCGAGCGCGGTGTTGACCTTCTTGCCGGTCGACAGCCGCTCCTGCGTCGTGGCCAGCAAGTCGGCCGTCGACTGCAGCGACAACAGGTTCTGGCGAACGGACGCCGAGAGAACGATGTTGGACATTGGCGAGTCTTCCTCTTGAACCGGATACGAATCGGCCGCGCGGTCTGCAAAGCGGGCTTTTGTCCAGTCTTAGGGGGTCTCCTTTAAAGTATGGTTAACGCCGGTTTAAGGGATAGGGTTAATGGCCGATGAACGCCCCTGCCCGTCTCCGGACGCAAAAAAGAGCGGCGGGACAAATGACCCCGCCGCCCGGTTTTTTTTAGTAGTTTCAGTCGCTTATTAGCGAAGCAGCTGGAGCACGCTCTGCTGCGAGGTGTTGGCCAGCGACAGCGCGGAGACCGCGATGGACTGGCGGGTCGACAGCGCCTGGCTGTTGGCCGCCTCGACGTTGGTGTCGGCCAGGGTCAGGTTGGACGAGCCGGTCTGCAGCACGTTGATCAGGTTCTTGTTGAAGTCCTGACGGATCTGCACGACCGAGAGGTTCGAACCGAGGCTCGAGGCTTCCGAGCGCAGCGTGCTCGACGCCGCGTTCAGATTGGTCAGCACCCGGTTGGACGCCGCGTTGTCGATGAAGTCGACACCGACGGTCAGCGCGGCGAGGCCCAGACCCTTGGAGTTGTAGGTCACGCCGGTGATGTTCAGGCTCGACTTGCCGGTCTCGTCGAACACCAGCTTGAGCTGGTCGCCGTTCAGGAGGTTGACGCCGTTGAACGAGGAGTCCTGCGAGGTCGTGTCGATCTGGTTCAGGATGTTGTTGTACTGAGACACCAGATTGGCACGCGCCGTCTGTGCGACCGCATCCTGCACGGGGGTGGAAGCCGTCGAGAACGTCAGCGCTGAAGTGAGCGTGCCGCCGATCGCACCGCCGGCGGCCGTGGAGCCGAGCGTGGATGAGGCGTAGTCATTGGACGCCGTGATCGTCAGCAGGCCGTTGGCGTCGATCGTCGCCGCGAGGTTGTTGGCCTGAAGCTTCGTGTTGAGCTGATCGAGCGTCTTGACCGTGCCGTTGGTACCGTCGCCGAAGGTGACGTTGACCGCCGTGCCACCATTGAAGGAGGAGAAGGTCAAGGTCTTGCCGCTGAGGCCGCCGATACCGGAGGTGCGGGCGGCGGAGAAGGCCGTTGCGTTTCCGGTGTTGCCGGCGAGGCCGAACACGTTCAGCGCGTTGCCGGTGCCGGTGATCGACAGGTCGGCGTTGATGCCGGTCGAGATCTTGAGCTGGCCGGACGTGTTGATCGTCGAGTTCGACTGGCCGGTGGCGGTCGAAAGCGCCGCGACGCCGCTGGCGTTGATCGTCGCGGTCTGCACGCCTGTGGCAAGGTCGATCGCCTTCAGCACGTCATTGACCGTACCGCCCTGCAGATAGACCGTCGAGTTGCCGTTGCCGTCCGTGACGACGTTGCCGTTCGCACCATACCCGCTCGGAACGCTCGGAGCTCCGGTCGTGCCCGGGGTCGGCGCGTTCTTGAAGATGATGACGTGGCCGTCGACGTTCAGCGTCGAACCATCCGCGATGGTCGCACCCAGCGAGCCCGCGGTCGTAGTCCGGTTGACGTTCAAGCTGGCATTGCCTGCACCCGAAGATGTGGTCAGGCCGAGAGACTTGAGCAGGTCGGCCTTGCCGGTGACGCTCAGATCCGCGCCCGTCGAGCTCTTCAGCGTGACGGCGCCGGCACCAACGCTCGAAGCGGTCTGGTTGAAGCTGGTGGCGAGCGTCGCAGCACCCGCGGTGATGGATGCCGTCTTGACGCCGCTGGCCAGATCGACCGCGGTCAACAGATCGCTGACGGTCGCAGCCGGCGTGCCCGCCGTGCCGAGATAGACCGTGGTGTTGCCGTTGCCGTCGGTGACGAGGTTGCCGCTGACGCCCGAGCCGGACGGAACGCCAGTCGACGCCGGAGCAGAGCCGGAGCGGAAGGTGATGGTCTTGCCGTTCACGGTCAGCGTGTCGCCGTCGGCGGGCTGGGCGTTGCCGAGCAGGCCGGTGGCGGTCGTGCCGTTGGTGGCGATCAGGGTGATGGCGCCGGTCAGAGCCGTGGTGCCGTCGCCGGCCGTTCCCGCAGTGCCCGTGAAGGTGCCGATGGTGGCGCCGAGCGTCGTGGTGCCGTTCGCCGCCGTGGTGCCGCCGGCCGTGCCGTTATACAGCACGTTGCTGCTCGCGGTCGCGCTGGCGAAGCTCGTCGTGCCGCGCAGGTCGGCCGCCGTCGCGCCGGCGATCGTGGTGGAGACGTTGGACTTGGTGGAGTAGCCGACCGTGGTCTGCAGCGCCTGATTGGCGATCGACTTGGCGCTGTCGATCAGCTTCTGCAGCGAGGTCAGGCCGGTGTTGGCGGCCTGAAGCACCTGCACGCCGTTGGCGATGCCGTCGAGCAGATTGTTGATGTCGCTGGCGCGGTTGTCGAGCGACTGTGCCGTGAAGAAGTTGGTGGGATTGTCCAGGGCCGAATTGACGCTCTTGCCGGTCGACAGACGGTTCTGTGTGGTGGCGAGGAGGTCGGCGGTGGACTGGAGAGAGAGGAGGTTCTGACGAACCGACGCAGAGAGAACAATACCTGACATGACTCTTACCCTTCTGGCTTACGCGTCTTCGTTCGATCGCTTCGGATCGAGTGACGGGGCCAGCGTGCCGCGACATGGCTAACAAAGGGTGAAACGAGCATCGCCTGCGTAAGCGCCGGTTCACCATGAGCGGGCGGGACGCGCGGAGCGAGATGGCAATCAGCCTGAAATCATTGGCAATTCTTTGCGCTTACGCTCCATTAACCATAACCGCTGGTTACTTTTCGGAGCGTCATCTGCCCTCTCAAAACCTCGGGCGATCAACAAAAAAGCGGCGGGGCCGAGGCCCCGCCGCCCTAACGTCTTGCGATGTCGTCCGCTTGTTAGCGGAGCAGTTGCAGCACGCTCTGCTGCGACTGGTTGGCCAGCGACAGCGCGGAGACCGCGATCGACTGACGAGTCGACAGCGCCTGGCTGTTGGCCGCCTCGACGTTGGTGTCGGCCAGCGTGAGGTTGGACGAACCGGTCTGCAGCACGTTGATCAGGTTCTTGTTGAAGTCCTGACGAACCTGCACGATGGTCAGGTTCGAGCCCAGAGCCGAGGCTTCCGAACGGAGCGTGCTCGAGGCGGAGTTCAGGTTCGTGAGCACCTTGTTGGTGGCAGCGTTGTCGATGAAGTCGACACCGCTGGTCAACGCAGCGAGGCCCAGACCCTTGGAGTTGTAGGTCACGCCCGTGATGCTCAGGCTCGACTTGGCGGTCTCGTCGAACACCAGCTTGAGCTGGTCGCCGTTCAAGAGGTTGACACCGTTGAACGAGGAGTCCTGAGCAGTCGAATCGATCTGCTGGAGGATGTTGTTGTACTGGTTGACGAGATTCGCACGCGAGGTCTGCGCAACCGTATCCTGGACGGGGCTGGAAGCCGTCGAGAACGTCAGCGCCGTGGTCAGCGTGCCGCCGATCGCACCACCCGCGGCGTTCGAACCGATGGTCGAGGACGCGTAGTCGTTGGTGGTCGAGACCGTCAGCAGGCCGTTGGCGTCGATCGTCGCCGTCAGGTTGTTGGCCTGAAGCTTCGTGTTGAGCTGATCGAGCGTCTTGACCGTGCCGTTGGTGCCGTCGCCGAAGGTGACGTTGACCGCCGTGCCGCCGTTGAAGGACGAGAAGGTCAAGGTCTTGCCGCTGATGCCGCCGACGCCCGAGGTGCGGGCCGCGGTGAAGGCGGTCGCAGTCCCGGTGTTGCCGGCGAGGCCGAGCGCGTTCAGCGCGTTGCCGGTGCCGGTGATCGACAGATCGGCATTGACACCGGTCGAGATCTTGAGCTGACCCGAAGCATTGATCAACGAGTTCGACTGGCCGGTGGCGGTCGCAAGCGTCGCGGTGCCGTTGGCATTGACCGTCGCGGTCTGCACG
>NZ_LBJV01000031.1:0-33842 GCF_028128855.1 Bradyrhizobium sp. CCBAU 11430 | reverse complement strand
GAATGACGGCGGACGCGCTGGCTCTCAGAGTCCGGATCGTGCTGATCCTGTGAGGTAGGTGGCGCTTTCTAAAGCAGCGATGACCGGGCTGCACGATGAGCCGCACTCGGTGGCGCCGCGCACCATTAACGCTACTCGCCCCGAAGCCGGATCGTGAGGACGCCGGAACGCTATCCCGAGAACGCCACTCATTGGAGTTTTCGCGGTATGGCAAAGGCCAGCGGCTTGTCGGTGTCGACGGTGCAACGTATCTGGCGGGACTTCTGTCTCCAGCCGCCCGGGCTGGAGACATTCAAGCTCGACTGATCCGAAGTTCGTGGCCAAAGTACGCGAGGTTGCTGGCCTTTACGTCTTGCCGCCAGCACACGCTTAGTGCTGTGTGTAGTCGAAAGTTTCAAATCTAGGCGCTGGACCGCAGTCAGCCGATGCTGCCGATGCGTCCCGGCCATCCAGCTCGAAGGAGCCGCCATTACAAAAGACACCCCATCACATCGCCCTTCGCCGGCCTCGATATTGCGACCGGACGGGTTATCGGCAAGTGCTGCCCCAACGCGCCGCGATGTTGCAAACTTCCGGTTCAGGGCACTAGGAGAGACTCAACTTGCGAAAGGCGAGCTTCTGGACTCATCTGCTAGTTTCAAGCGGAAAATGCCTATATCCAGGTTCTTCTCGCCGTAGGCGGCCCCGGCCTAGCCTTCCACTTCGAAGCCGGAGATTGCTTTGGCCGAGGGGCGACGCTTCAGCGTTGTCCAAGCGCAGAGTCATGTCCACGTTCGCATCGACAAGTCTGCGAGCGCCTTTGCGCCGGGCCGCCATCGGTGCGTGATGATGGAGCGGGGACGGCTCTCTTCTAGAAGGCGAGGCTATGCTGGCGTGGCGTTCGCGGCCATCGGCATAGCCTTTTGAGGTAGATGTCCTCGTGCTTGAGCGAGCGAGCACAGGCGCGCGATGAACGGCCATGACCCTCCATAGATGCGTACGTCGGCCATCAGCGCGCCGCTGAAGGCCGCCCTGGTAAACTAGCTGCTGCCCTGATCGGTGTTGTCGCGACGATAGTTGGAAAAGGCTAGAAGTAGCGCAAGGGGAGAACGGCAGACCAAACGTACGAGGCGCGGACAGACGGCGGCCGCCAGGAAGTCAGTGCCGCCGCCGCGACCGCTTCGCCTATCCTACCGACGAACATCGTCGCGATCTGCTCGATGCATCAGAACCACCGGCAATCCGAACGGCGCAAGTTCGCCGATTTCGTCTCCAAGTTGCCAAAATCCCCGAGCGCAAAGAATGCAGTATCGGTTTTGTTCGACTATCTTCGTCTATAGAACTCATTATGCCTTTGGTGATCCCTGTCTATGGGAGCGTGTCTCCACGTGCAGAATCGAGTGACCCCCTGCGCTTTGCTTCTCCTGAACGTCAGGAGGCAGAAACAGCACGTCACGGGATGCCGGCTTCCAAGTAAGGCCCGTGGGAAGGGCCGCACAACGTCAGAGCTAGGGCCCCACTCTCATTTGGTAGGTCCCCTCTCGTTTAATCTTATGTAGAGTCAGTTTTCAGAGAAGTGCACTCTTGAGAGTTTGTTGCAGTCGTCTCCCACGCTCCGAATTGTACCATACGATGGGGCTGTAGCGAGCTATTGCGCCAGCCGCGAAAGTTCGTTGGGCAAGGTTTAACAATTGAATGCAGCGCGCGAGAGAAGTCCAACTAAGGGAGATAAGGCATGCGAGCTAACAAGGAAATCACGCTCGGACTGTATCTTGCCCGGGCAGGATACCATGAAGGTGCTTGGCGGGATCCCAGCGTACCCACCGATGGCGGTATTGATATCGACCATTATGTAGCACTTGCAAGATTGGCCGAAAATGCCGCGTTTCACTTCATATTTATCGCCGATCATCAAGGCATAATAGATGATCATGCAGTGCTGTCACGCGTGAGTCGGAGCGAAGGCTTCGAGCCAATTACGTTATTGTCGGCTCTTTCCTCGCGAACACGGGACATCGGCCTCGTTGCGACAGCCACGACAACCTACTATCAACCATACCATCTTGCGCGGCTATTCGCATCGCTTGACCACTTATCAAAAGGACGTGCGGCATGGAACATTGTTACCTCTGCCATGACGCCCGAAGCCCAAAATTTTGGTGAAGAACGACTGCCAGATCACGACAAGCGTTACGCTCGAGCGAACGAGTTTGTAGAGATAGTCAAGGGCCTTTGGGATACTTGGCAGGACGATGCGTTCGTTCGCAACAAGGACACCGGTATTTACGCGGATACTGCGAAGCTACATGTACTCAACCATCGAGGAGACTATTTTTCCGTAAGGGGACCCTTGAACATAGCAAGGCCTCCGCAAGGGTACCCCGTGTTGGTTCAAGCTGGTGCATCTAATGCAGGCATAGCGTTTGCTGCAGAAGTTGCCGAAGTCGTGTTCACCGCCGAGCCGTGGCTCTATAACGGTAAGCGATTTTACGCCAATCTCAAACAGCGCGCCCGGGCACTCGGGCGGGATGATGATCAGCTGCTAATCATGCCGGGTATTGTTCCGATCGTTGGAAAAACCAAACAAGAAGCTTCTGAGAAGCTTCAAAAGCTACGGTCCGATACACACATTGACGTCCAAATTGGGGCGGCAGACCTTTGGCTGGGATCAGTCACGGATCTACGTTCGATAGATCTTGACACATTGGTCCCTGAGACTTTACCGCAAACAAATGCGATTCAGAGCCGTCAGAAGCTGCTCATCGATCTTGCCGCACGTCAGAAGTTTACCTGGAGACAACTGATCCAATTTATATCGGACAGTAAGGGGCATCTCATGGTCGTTGGAACACCGGAGGAGATCGCTGATGCGATGATAGAGACATTTGACCAACAGGCTGCCGACGGATTTAATGTGTTGTCGGCAACTGCTCCTGGTGGTCTGAAAGAGTTCGTCGAGTTGGTCGTTCCTGAACTGCGCCGGCGAGGGAGATTTCGATCGAAATACTCCGGACAAACTCTAAGGGAGAATCTTGGTCTCGAGCGACCAGCGAACCGGTTCACGCACGGCAGTTTAGGCCATCACTAAGGTCGGCGCTGCCTCGGCACGTGCATCTGGAGAAACAAGCACTTGAATACAGATGGCGTCACCTATGGGCAGCGTAGGCATGCGGTTTGACTTTCCAAGCATGTATGGCGGAGGGGGCACAGAGTGGGGCCTCATGAACGTGAACGAGCAGGTGAGTGGAGTTCCTGCCTGGTAAGGAAGCGCGATAGGTGGAGCGAACAGGAGAGACAATAAGCAGGCAGGGTCGTCCGAGAGACGGCATCCGCCGCTCAGCTTCAGTATGGAAGAGCAGGCGCCTTGCCTCTGCCAAATGCCCGTACTCGCTGAATGCAGGATGGTATCCATTCGGCGTAGGCTGCAGGATTCCCGCCTGAGCAGTTCTGGGTCTCTTTAGTAGAACTTGATGAGCTCGCTCAGGTTCTCGTTCCGGAGCCGGCGAACCCTGGACGCCGTCTTCTCCGATGCGATAGACCCAGACGCCGCCGTCCTCGATCTCCATCTTGTCGGCGATGTCACACAAGCAATCTTCATCTTCGCCGAGGTCCCCCGCGACCTTGGTAACGTTGGTGACGTCATGGACGTTGTTAACGTGGATGGTCATGCCGCACGAGCAGAGGTCGCTGAAGCCCGGCGCCCAATTCCAGGGCAGAAGCTCGTCAACCCGATGGGCCGGATGAGGTGCGATGCCAGCGAGGACATCGGCCAGTCAGGCTTGCGGATCTATGCCGTTCATTTGCTGTGCGATCAAACCTTACATGGCTGCGGCGTGTCGCCCTCCGCAGTCAGATCCGCGGAACCGCCAGGATTTCCGTCCAAGAGCAATACCTCGCAAGCGCCGTTCGGCGACATTGTTGGAGAGACACACGCGTCCAGGCGTGAGGCTCGCCCATCGCTTCAGGATATAGTTGAACGCCTTGGCCAGGTCGTGACCGCGAGGCAGTTTTTGGCGAGCGGTTCGCGCATGTAGACCCGAAGGTCCCGGACCAAAGGCCGGCTCAGCGTCTGTCGCACCTCCAGACGCCCTTCAGGGCTCCTGCGATTGATTTCGAGCGTTCGATCTCGAACAGCGCATCGATCCGGTACTCACGCTGCGCGGCTGGCGGCAGACCTCAGCGCCGAGGTCACAATCCTCGGTCGTTTCGTTCGCCGGCTTCGCGACCTGGATGAACCGTTCGGAGAGCGAGTTCGTACCAGATGCTCGACTATCGACTCTGTTGAGGAGGAGGTATTCGCGGCCAATGTCCTCATTGGCAGCGTTCTCGTTCCCGGCGCGAGCGCGCCGAAGCTTGTCAGCCGCAGCATGTTGAACCTCGATGCGGAAAGGCTCCGTGATTGTTGACGTAGCTATCGATCAGGGCGGGTGCTTCGGGATCCCGCGTCCATCGACACACGCAGATCCAACTTACGAGGTGGATGGCGCCATCCATATTGCGTTCCCAATATCCCTGGAGCTGTCCCGCCCACCCGAGCCGGGCTCTGAACAACGCCACGCCGCCGTTTGGCTTGGCGCTCGCCAACAAGGGATTCGCGGCCATCCTCTAAAATCCACATCTGCGTACGGGCCTGAATGTCTATCGCGGTCGTCTCACCTATAAGGCGGTCGCCGAGAGCCTCGGCCTATCTTCTCACCCATCGGATCAGAGCGGTGCCTGATCCTCCTCTAGGGGGCATTTCCCTGACTTCGTGGGCCACTCCTTCGGAATCCCCATGATCGGATTAGCGTCTTGGACGGTTAAACGGCAATCTGCCTAATAGTGAATGCCTGATCAAGGTAATCAAGACCTTTGGAGCAACCTTTGTTGCTGCTCAAGCTTGCCTGTCCGGCGCCCCGCTTCGGCAAGCTCATCAGCTCCGATCAGCCCTTGACCGTGCACCAATTCCTTCGCCGCGCGATCAGGCTCATCGTCGTTCCCGCGCACCGATCCGAACGGGCGCTCCAGCATGCGGCGGACACGTATAGGCTCAGGGCCAACGTGGAAAGCGGCGGCCTGTTCATCTAGGGCGCGCTCCGACAGCGTCGACCGGTTGCGCTGTCGCAGATAATCTAGCCATGTTGGACAGTGATAGCGCTCAGTCCAGAGTTCGGGGTCGGCGATGTCACGCGCAATGGACCAGCCATAGGCGCCGGTGCGCTGGCGGAATAGCTGCACGTCCTGCATCACATTGTGAAACGCCCGCGCATTCTCCCGCGATACGCGGTATTCAATCTCGACAACAAGCGGACCAGTGCGTCCCGAAAGTTCGAGCCGAACTTCGGGATCGGCCAGCATCTCGGCTTCTTGCTCACGAGCACTGATGCGTGGCATCGGCAGCCAGAACCCCAAAACCGGTGTTACAAGCATTAAACCGGCCGAAATCAGCAGGGTTGTCTGCACGCCCGTGACATCGGCCAGATAACCCCAGGCCCAGCTGCCAATGGCAATTCCGCCCGATCCCGCCGCCTGGTAGGCCGCCAGCGATCGACCGGCGACCCAGCGCGGCGCTGCCAGCTGCACCCCAATGTTAAACAGCGCCCAGGCGATCATCCACACGGCGCCCGCGAGGAACAGCGCAACCGCCGTCAATACCGGCGCTCCGCTCAGCGCTACTGCGGTCACCGCCCCGCCCATCGAAAGAGCGCAGGCTCGAATTGCCGCCTCACCGGTCATGCGCTTGCGCAGCTCGGTGATATTGAGTGCTCCGACCACCGCGCCGAGACCAAAAGCGCTGAGCATCGTGCCGTACGTTTGTGCGCCGCCATGCAGCAGGTCACGAGCTACAAGCGGCATGAGCGCGATAATTCCGCCGCCGATTACACCCATCACCATGGAGCGCACCAGCACGATCATGATCGACGGCGAATTGATGATATAGCGCACACCTGAAACGATAGCGCGACTAAGTTTCTCAGGCGGCAGACGGCTCGGTACAGAAATGCGCTTCCATAGGAACAGCGCGAGCATCAGCGGAAGGTAAAGCAAGGCATTGAGAGCGAATGCAGCGACCGCACCCGCAGTTGCAACCACGATACCGCCGATCGCCGAACCCACGCTTCGTGCAATGTTGTAGCTGATACTGTTCAGCGCCACCGCCGCCGGAAGGGTTTCCAACGGCACTTGCTCGCTGACCGCGGATTGCCAGGCCGGATCCATCAGGGCCATGCCGCTTCCAACTACGAAGCACAATGCGAGCAACAAATTCGGAGTGATCAAGTCAAGCCAAGCGAGCGCCGTCAGCGCGGATGCGCCGGCGAGCGCGATACCGACCGAGACTAGTGCAACTATACGGCGGTCATACATGTCGGCGATCGCACCGGCTGGCATTGAGATGAACATGACCGGTAACATCAGAGCGGTCTGCACAAGCGCGACTTTGTCCGCCGATGATGTCATCTGGGTCATTGCCCAAGCGGCGCCGACGCTCCGAATGAGAGCGCCCAGGTTGGCAAGCACGCTCGCTATCCAGATGCGCCGGAAGGTGAGAAAGCGAAGCGGTGCGGTGATGCTATCAGCGCGAAACGTCTTTGGCTTGGACAAATTGATCACCTCGGCCCCTGCCTTGCGTCCGATGATTGGATTGCCGCGGCTGTTGATGGCCTAAAAACACTTGGCCTTTAGGAAACGGCGAGACACTTCGTTCGGTCTGCACAGCTCGCGTACGAAGGCCGTACAGTAATGGTAAACGACCGGAAATTGCTGTGGAACATGGTCTTGCTCGCCTCGTGCGCGAGAAACCGTCTCTCTAATGCGGAGGCAACCTGCGACAACAGCGCGAGGTGGACCGGATACGGCGTGCTCTCGATAACTTGGCTTACCGCGCTCGCGGCATAATCCGGTCGCCGCGATCCCGACCTCGATGCCGTTTGTCGTGAGTAGGGGATATCGGCCCTGCCGCCACGGTCCGCCGAAGCAAGTGGAGCTACTTCGTCAAGTGAACCGCAGAGGAATTTCCGCCAAGTTCTTAGATTTTGCATCGTCCCGTCAGACTGGATGGCTCATGCGATCGATTGACGAGCCACTTGGGTCAAGCTGGCTGCTGTGAAAATCAATTCGAAAGAAAGCCGCTCAAGAAAGCGTCCCAGCAGGCAGAGTAGAGCATCGAGGCGATTGTTTTTTGGCGTTGTGCGCGAATGAGCGATGAAAAACCGCACGAACACTAGTCAGAGGGAGGAGCGCCCCGTTCACTTCTCGGACGGAGACTCGATCGGAATGGCAAAGCCTGTCTTCACCCGATCCATTATGACCATGGTTTTGAAGCCTTTGATATCCGAGTTCTCATAGAAGAAGCGACGTGTGAACTGCTCATAATCTTCCATGGTTCGGGCGGTAATGTAGAGAACAAAATCGGCGTCGCCGGTGACGTAAAAGCCGTTGACGACCTCAGCCGAGGATTTGATGGCCTTCTTGAACTTGTCTATGATGTCTGATCGCTCTCGTTCGAGGCTCACCAGCACAAGCATCTGGATGGGTCTTCCCACCGCTCTTGCGGAAACGATCGAAACATCGGCTTCAATGATTCCGTCCGAGCGGAGGCGCTTCAACCGGCGCTGACATGCCGTCGCAGAAAGCCCAGCCATTTCACCGATAACCTCGGAAGTCAGGCGGTTATTCTTCTGGACGATCTCCAGGATGCGGGCGTCTATCCGGTCGTATTGCATGATTGAGCTCCAGCCTTCAGGTGCATTCCGTCGCGAAGTGCGGGTGTGTTGCAGGAAATCGTTCGAGCTAGTGGGAAATGCGATGCAAATCTCTATGCACTATCAGTATCCTGATTGCATGGGCAATTTCAATAAAATGACCGCTTGGGACCCCAAAATGACGTTTCAAAATACCCGGCACAAACGTCCGCACTCGGTCGGTCTGGCTAGCAGGTATCTGCAAAATCTGCGCCGTCGTGATTTTCTAGCTGGAGCGGCGCTCGTCGACGGGCAGTGGGTACCCGGCGGCGAGCGGGACCATGTGATCGATCCAGCGACGGGCGAGAAGATCGCGGATGTTGCTCGTTGCGGGGGCGCAGAGATGGAGGTGGCAATAGCTGCGGGCGAGCGGGCTTTTTCTGTGTGGCGAGAATTGCTGCCGGCAAGGAGAGGTGCGCTTCTCCGGAGCTGGGCCTCATTGATGCTTGAGCACGAGGAGGAGCTCGCGACCCTGGTGACTAGCGAACAAGGTAAGCCGCTTGCTGAGGCGCGTCAGGAAATAGCGTACGGTGCTGGCTTTCTTGAGTGGTTCGCTGTAGAGGGTGAGCGGGCATACGGGGAGACGATCCCGAGCCATAAGCTTGGAAGCCTGCTTCACGTGCGACTGCAGCCAATAGGTGTCGCGGCGGCGATAACCCCGTGGAATTTTCCCATAGCGATGATCACACGGAAGGCGGGGGCCGCCCTCGCTGCCGGATGTCCGATCATTGTGAAGCCTGCTCCCGAGACGCCGTTATCCGCGCTGGCCCTGGCCAGGCTGGCCGAGCAGGCCGGGCTCCCGCGGGGGGTGTTTCAGGTGCTCGTCGGCGATCCGATCGAACTTTCGATGCCCCTGTTGAGCGATACAAGAATACGCGCTCTGTCGTTTACGGGTTCTACGGAAGTGGGTCGTTTGCTTCTTGAGGGGGCAGCCGAGAGCGTCAAGAAGGTGTCACTCGAGTTGGGGGGGCATGCTCCTTTTCTGGTGTTTGACGATGTTGATCTTGAGAAGGCCGTCAAAGGCGCGATGGCGGCAAAGTTTGCTACGTCTGGTCAGGACTGTTTGGCTGCTAACCGCATCTACGTGCAAAGAAGCATTTATGGCGCCTTCGTTGAAAGCTTTGCCGCTGGGATAGCCCAGTTGAGAATGGGCCATGGTCTGGAGCCTGCAACAGATATCGGACCAATGACCAAGTTATCAGTCGCCGAGAAATGCAGGTCTCACATTGATGATGCCGTAATGAAGGGCGCGCGCGTTGTCTCGCCGCAGCAGGGCGCGAGCTTAGGCCCCAATTTCGTTCCTCCGACGTTACTTAGCGATGTTACCGAGAGCATGCTCATCGCTCGCGAGGAAACATTCGGGCCGGTGGCAGCCGTGCTTCCCTTCGATTCGGAAGAAGAAGTTATCGCCCGAGCAAACGCTAGCGAAATGGGGCTCGCTGGTTACGTCTACACGGACAATCTACGTCGAGCGATGCGACTGTCAGAACGGATCGAGTGCGGCATGCTGGGCATCAATACAGCTTCATTTACTGGCCCGCCCATTCCGTTCGGCGGGTGGAAACAATCTGGACTCGGTCGCGAAGGGTCGCGACACGGATTGGCGGAATTTATGGAATTGAAATACGTCTGCTTCGGCGACCTGGCGGCTTAGGAGAGCAACATGATCGACATCAAGACCATTGCTGAACGGGATCGCTCAAGTGTTCTGCATCCTTTCACCCAGCTCAAGGACTTCGCCACCGGTAAGATTGGCGACCCGACCATCGTCACTGGCGGAAAGGGGATTCATATCAAGGACGCAGAGGGGCGCAGTTATATCGACGGCTTTGCTGGCCTCTACTGTGTAAACATTGGCTACGGTCGCACCGAAGTGGCCGAAGCCATTGCGCGCCAAGCCTACGGCTTAGCGTACTACCATACATATGCTGCGCACACGACCGAAGAACTGGCCAAGCTTTCGGATCGCCTTGTGCGCATGGCGCCCGGCAAGGCAAGCAAAGTGTTCTATGGGCTCTCGGGATCGGATGCCAACGAGACTCAAGCAAAGCTCGTCTGGTACTACAATAATCTACGTGGGCAGCCCAAAAGGAAGAAGATTATTGCGCGTGAGCGCGGGTATCATGGTTGCTCGGTGATCTCAGGTTCGATGACGGGAATGTCATTTTATCACGATCACATGGATCTGCCTTTCCCGGGGGTTCTCCATACAGGCACGCCGCATCACTATTGGGGCGCTGAACCCGGCGAGATGGAAGAAGACTTTTCTCGCCGGCGAGCAGCCGAGCTCGAACAGCTTATCGTGCGAGAGGGCCCAGAAACGGTTGGTGCTTTTATCGCTGAACCGGTGCTCGGCACGGGCGGTATCACACCGCCGCCTGCGGGCTACTGGCGTGAAATCCAGGCTGTGCTAAGGCGGTACGACGTCCTATTAATTGCCGATGAGGTCATCTGTGGATTCGGTCGCACCGGTGCGGAGTTCGGGAGCACGCTGTACGGGATCGAACCGGACCTTGTCACAGTCGCCAAAGGGCTGACATCCGGGTACATGCCGCTCTCGGGAGCTATCGTCGGCGAGAGAGTTTACAAGGTTATGGAGGAGGCCGCCGATCGCGTCGGAGCATTCTCCCATGGATATACTTACTCAGGCCATCCGATCGCCGCAGCAGCCGCCAATGCGGTTCTCGATATCGTCGAGAAAGAGCGACTAAGCGATCGAGCCCGAACTGTCGGCGCGCACTTCCAAAAGCGACTTAAGGACCGATTTGCACAGCTGGAGATCGTCGGGGAAGTTCGAGGCGTGGGCCTGCTAGGCGCAATCGAGTATGTTGCCGATCGCCAGACGAAGCGGCGATTTGATCCGGGGCTGAAGGTCGGTGCCCGCATCTCAAAGGCGGCTCGTGATCGGGGGCTTATTGCCCGAGCGATGCCGCATGGAGACATTCTTGGCTTTGCACCGCCTCTGGTTGTTTCCGAGGCTGAGATCGACGAAATCGTTGAGGTCGCTTATCAAGCAACGAAACAGGTGATGGACGAACTGGCGAACAAGTAGGAAGTCTCGTGAGCCGGAAGTCTTCCGTGCTGGCTTAACTCCGCGATCGGCGAGCCATCCTCCCTCAAAAGTAGACGCAGCATGGGAAAGGCGACTAAACGCCTCGCCTGCTGGTGGTGACGGGCGGTATTCGAATGTGAGCCGTTTAATCCATAAATCGCTTGAAGTGATGGGGGGCGAATGGGAAGTGTAAGTAGAAAGGTACATTCTTGCAGCACAGGGCCGGAACCGATAATCGTCCCCTGCTCTGAACGGTATTGAGGGTGAATTCGCAGGGTCGCGAACGTGGGGCGACGTCGCCTTCGAAATGCACAGCGGCTCTTTCTGGCATCAGAGGAAGATACGCCTTTCGAGTTCAGAAGAAGCACCTGAACGTCGCTTGCAAGGCCCGTGGCGGCTGCTTGATGAGGTTCGCCGACTACTCTCTCTGTGCGATCGCCGCGCCAGTGCTTCAGGGACTGGAGAAACCGATCGCAAGGTCACTATCTCGTCGGTGATCCGCGCCAATCACAGGAAATCGGCGAACTCGCCGATCACGATGCACGCTCGTCGCTTAATGAATCGTCGGGCGTCGGTACGGTCACCTCACTCATTGTAGCCGCCGCAGTCGCAACTGGTGGTGTCTTTCATAAACGCGCGGCTCTGCAGCATGGTTGCTCTGGTATCAAAGCAAGCTTTGACCGATAATCGCAGATATGCAGCCGTATTGCGATCTCAGCCCAAACCGGCTCAGTTCGATGTACTGCCTGTTGCAGCCGCATCATGGATGTCACCGAAGTTCGCAGCACATTTGCAGTGTTGGCCCTCTCACCGAATCGTGGATCTTCCTTCCGAGTCGAATCTGCGCGACTTAAAAAACTCCGGACCTTTCCTTGCTCGGTTTCCAGAGATACACCGTCAACCGCAGGTCGGCATCCAATACTAGCCTACTGCTGGCGACGGCTACGACGATCGCTGCGACCGCGATTGGAGCATTAGCCGCGCTAGCGATTAGCTGGATGTCTCCGCGATGGCGCGATCTTGTCACCACTACGTTTCTATCGCCGCTCGTTCTGCCAGGAGTAATTATTTGGCTTTGGCCTACTTATGTTCCTTTCGGTCTTCGACTGCTGCCCGTCTTTCCAAACTGTTTGCCGGGCACCTGATCATTACCACTTCCCTTCACGATCAGAATGACCCTGGTTGGTCTTTCCGGAATCAGCGAAGCTCTTCGTGAGGCAGCGCTGTCGCTTGCTGCGAACGAGTGCCAGGTATTTTTCACGGTAACCTTGCCGCTCGCCATGAATAGTATTGCTGCTGGTGCAGTTTTCGCGTTTGCGACTTCGATGGACGATGTGGCGATTGGCCTTTTCCTGAGCGATCTCAACACCTATACGCTCCCCGTCGCGCAGAGCAGCAAGACCGTTGTCGCTGCAATGATAGCAGTGGTGCCAAAGAAAAGGACGGCGTCTGCAGTTCGCTTGCGGAGCACCGGTTTTGGGTTTGGCGACCGTCTCCGCGCCGGGCGCCATTATTGCGTTGAGTGTCTCTTTTTTGACGAGCATCTTACTCTCAGGTCCGTTCAAGGGATGTCGCCAATCTGGACATGATGAAGATCAGGAGCAACGAGAGGGCCATCATGACAATCGAAATCGCCGCACCGCTTGGATAATTGGCGACCTCGCTAAATCGGCTGTAGGTAGGATTCGAGATGAACTGCACCCGACCACGCCCAAGGACCCGGGTATAACAAAGGCGCTTACGCCAAGAGTCATCGAGACTAAGATATGCGGACACAGTTCCGCGGATGCATAAGGGTATGGTTTACGGTGCGATGAGCCGTTAGCGCAGACGCGCCCAGAGACTGAGCAGCCTCGGTCAATCGCGGGTTCAGGTTTTGTATCGCTCCTATCAGGATCAGGATCGACATCGGTATCGCATAGTGAAGCAATCCCGCAACGATAACGAAGTCAATACACGAGCGCCCGTTGGTGTTAATGCCAACGCTAGACATGATCGGAGCGATCTTTGACCAGCAGCTTCTGCGGACCTAACGACATCCCAGTGCCAAGAGCCACAGCCGAGCCCGGGAGGCACTATTTGCGGTGCCCTGAGCTTCGGGAGGGGCGAGCGGAGCCTGTACCTTTATTGTGAGGCCGCTGCTCAGAGCTTCCGCGGTCGGTAGTGGATATCCGCACTTCCGAGCCGAAGTGAGCACGACGATTCCAACTGTTTCTCGCCTGGCTCACTTTCGTGTTTGCAGAATCCAAGCTCGGGCTGGTGTTCTGTTGCTCCTCCCGAGCAGCGAGGCGATTTCTTTCGGCTCGACCGTGTGCAGGAATTCGTCTGCCATCGGCGAAATACGACGTAAACATGTTTGCGACAACGGCATTCTAGAAGCGTCTGAAACGAATGCGTGCGCCATAGCGGGGCAACGAAGTTTTGCTGCCTCGGATATCGCCGATACGATTCCTTATGAGTTCAAGGCAACAAGGCAGGCCCTCAAATCGATCGACTGCTCTGATCGAGGTGATTGAGAAAAATGGACGAACAAAATCTAACAATCCTCAAACATAGTCGACCATCGGAGCTCATTGGTAGCGTCGGGCTCATGCTCGCCAAATACAATGGGGACAGCTTTACATCTTCCTTAGCGGACCATCGGTATGTGCGACAATGACCTGCGATGATGACGGGCAGTCGCCCTTTAGAGCTGACGCCTTTCGCGCCAGTTGCGAACACGCCTCCGTCCGCGCGATCCTCCGACAGGCCGGCTTTTGATGGTACCATCATCCGGGAACGAGCCGCTCTTGTCGCAGCTTGCGAGGTGAAGCACAGCGCCAAGTGCACTTCTCCTGCCATCCGTAGCATTGCAGCGCTTCGGTCGCTTGGAGCAAACGGCAGGGCTGCAGGAGCGTAAGTAATCCAACAGAGGAGTTAAATCATGGCAATGCCAAAAGCACCGCAGGCGTTTCCGCGAACCGAATATCTACGAAGGCTCACGGCGGTTAAAGGGGAAATGGAGCGAAGCGAAATCGATGTGCTGATGGTCACAAGCCCCGCCAATATTACCTACCTTTCGGGTTACACCAGCAAGTCTGCGTATGTCCCGCAAGGCCTGATCGTTTCCTTGAAGCAAGAAGAGCCAACCTTCTTTACACGGCGTATGGATGCTCCCGCCGCGATGCATCAAATGTTTATCGATAACAATCGGGTCATTGGCTATCCGGAAGATCTCATCGCCAATCCTGACAGGGATGGTTTTGATACGATAATCGACTTTATGCATGACAACGGTCTTGCTGGCGGGAGAGTCGGCATCGAGATAAAGTCCATCTCGGCTCAAACCACCGAAAAATTCAAGGTCAGAATGGCGAACGCAATGATCATTGATTTCGTCAATGGCGTCCACCAGATCCGGGGAATCAAATCCGATCTCGAAATCGCTCTCATGCGAGAGGCTGCCGCGAATGCTGATGCTGGCATGACGCGGGCGAAAGAGGTTATCCGTCCGGGGGTGAAAGAAGCTGATGCGGCCGCAGAGATCATCGCGGCGCTGATCCGCGGCGTCGATGAGAAGCCGAGCACTGATGTTTCGGGCTTTTTCCTGTGCGCCTCACCGCGTTCGGCTACCGCCCATATCCGGTGGAGTGAGGATTTTTTCCGGCAGGGCTCCCAAATCAACCTTGAATTTGGGGGCGTGCGTCACGGCTATATCTCGGCGCTGATGCGGACGTTTTCGATCGGTAAGCCTTCAGACCGGCTGCGCAGAGTTCACGACGCTGAAGTGGCCGGCCTGGAAGCTGCCCTCAACGCTGTCAAGCCCGGCGCCATCTGTGGCGATGTCGCGGCGGCTTTCAACGCCGCAATGAAGAAACGGGGTTTAGAGAAAGAGTCGCGCTGCGGTTACGCCATCGGAATAGACTGGACAGAACCGACGGCCAGTCTCAAGGAAGGCGATCGGACTGTCTTAAAGCCGAACATGACTTTCCACTTGATGCTTGGAAACTGGATCGACGAAGACTTTGGGTATGTAATCAGCGAAACCTTCCGCGTTACCGAAGTGGGCGCCGAAACGTTCTCCAAGCTGCCACGAATAATATTTGAAATTTAGTCCGGGCGCAGCTCGTCGTGAATGGTAGCTTGCAGAGACTGCAAGCTATCAACCCCAGATGCCGTTCTTCGCGGCTTGATCTGCCGATGTGCAAGGAACCGGCACAACTTCCGCTTCGGTGCAGAATTTCCCCGCCTAAAAGCGCTTTTCGCCGCAACCGGCTAACGCCTCGCAATACCCTTCACCTGTTCGCGAACGCGAACCGTGAGGCGCCCCGTTTTGCGGTCGCGCCAGCGATAGCGTTGTCAAGAGCTGAAGAGGAACGTGATCTCCTGGCGATAGAACGGATCTGTGGTAAGTCTCTCGTTGTCGAAACCCAAGAACCCAAGAGCGGCTTGATCTAGGTCGCGGCCGTCGTTCGATCTATGCAAGCTTTATCGGGGCAAGTCGTCCCACTCAGGTAACAACTTGATCGGGTCACCTACTTAAAGGAAAGCTATCTATGATGGATGTGGGGGCTATTCAGGATGCGCGCGGTCGTATCAGAGGGCACATTCTTTCGACGCCAATCGTGCCCTCGCCGACACTGTCCGATCTTTGCAGAGTGCCGGTAGTTTTGAAGCTCGAGCACCAACAAACGACAGGTAGCTTCAAAATACGCGGTGCAACCAACGCTATTCTCAAGCTCACGGAAACCGAGCGGGCCCGAGGGGTTGTCGCCGTGTCGACCGGTAATCATGGGCGCGCATTGGCTTACGCAGCCCGCGCGGTGGGTTCGTGTGCGACGATCTGCATGTCCCGGCTGGTCCCAAACAACAAAGTTGAGGAAATACGGCGCCTTGGTGCGGACGTTAGGATCATTGGCGATTCACAGGACGAGGCGGAGATAGAGGTCGGTCGGCTGGTAGATGAAAAGGGGCTCGTGTTGCTGCCACCATTCGATCATCCTGACATCATTGCTGGGCAGGGGACGATCGGTCTCGAGATCTTTGAAGCGTTGCCTGACATTGCCACTGTGCTCGTGCCGGTCTCCGGAGGTGGGCTAGCTGCTGGAATAGCCGTAGCTATCAAGGGTGTGCGGCCAGATGTGAGACTCATCGGGGTTAGCATGCAGCATGGCGCGGCTATGAAGGCGAGCCTCGACGCTGGTCGACCTGTCCAGGTTGAGGAAGTTCGAAGTCTCGCTGATGCGTTGGGCGGCGGCATTGGTCTTCACAACGAGCTGACGTTCGGAATGTGTCACAGTCTACTGGATGAACTATTATTGGTAACCGAGAGCGAGATCGCGGCCGGTATTCGGCATGCGTACGAAAAAGAACGCGAAATCGTCGAAGGCGCAGGTGCAGTTGGTATTGCAGCGCTGCTCGCCAATAAAATCGCGGGATTGCGGGGACCGGTCGCGCTTGTGCTGTCTGGTCGCAATGTCGATATGGAAATGCATCGTCGTGTCGTAAATGGACTGAGCGATCCGCTTCGGGGAGACGTCTGATGCGAACAATCAAGATTCTCGCCGAACGCGAGCTTCGAGAACTCGTGCCCCTCGATCTTGTGGCAGTGCAATGTGTCGAGCATGCATTCCATTCGCTCGCCACGAAAAAGGTGGCTATGCCGTCTATCCTGCGCCTTGATATTAGCGAACATCGGGGCGAAGTCGACGTCAAGACGGCCTATGTTCCCGGTCTTGACGGGTTTGCTGTGAAGATTAGCCCCGGCTTCTTCGATAATCCAAGAATAGGTCTCCCGAGTACAAATGGCTTGATGGTGCTGCTTTCCTCCAATACCGGGTTGGTGCAGGCGTTAATGTTAGATAATGGCTATTTAACCAACGTGCGCACGGCTGCCGCTGGTGCGGTCGCAGCAAAGTATCTCGCGCGCAAGGACGCTTCCGTTGCTGCAATTTTAGGTGCCGGAATTCAAGCTAGAATGCAACTCCAGGCGCTGACGCTGGTCCGGCCTATCCGTCAGGCTCGTATTTGGGCGCGCAATGCGCAGAGAGCCGAAGCAGTTGCGAAGGAGCTATCCCAGCAATTGGGATTTCCGATAACCGCTCACGCGGAACCGGTGGAGGCTGTGGTTGGATCAGATATCGTCGTTACGACGACGCCTGCTGACAAACCTATCTTGAGTGCTGCATGGCTGGAACCCGGACAGCATGTTACAGCTATGGGATCTGACGCCCAACACAAGAACGAAATTGATCCGCACGCGATCGGTCTGGCGGATCTCTATGTTCCCGACCGCCTTTCGCAGGCGCGCAGTCTTGGCGAATTGCATCATGCTATTGCTGCGAGAACGGTGGCGGCCGAGGCAAGCTTCTCGGAGCTAGGCGAGATCGTCGCGGGTACGAAAACAGGCCGCTCGAGCGAGAAGCAAATCACACTCGCCGATCTCACCGGCACCGGTATCCAAGACACTGCGATCGCCTGGCTTGCCTTTGCACAAGCAGGTGCCGTAGGGGTCGGATCGTCGTTCGAATGCTGAGCAATTTGGCGATTAGGAATCGAACTTGCGATAGGACCGCGGGTATTTCCGAAAACGCGTTCCTTTAATCAAGAGACGGCCCTATGGACATCCGTTGGCCATCGATGTCGCCGATTCTCGGCGCTGCGTCTGGCTAGATTGCAGCAATACTGCGGGAGTTGCCGGAGTGGTGCAGCATGCGAGCGCCCAGGCTAGTTTAATGTGTTCATAACGCAGAGGGCAACTTATTGCCATGATGTTCGCAGCAACTCCTCCAGCCGGTGCTCCGCTTCAAAGAGCCGAGTACGAGCAACCCCATGAAAAGAGCGTCAAGCAACGTCTTTGGCCGCAGTGAGCATCAGCTGGTGACGAGCAGCGTGGAAGCGCTCAGCCGCACATAGCATACGCCCTTCGGGACATAACTCATACAGTTGGAACATATCGAGATGCATAACGTGGAAATGTTTCGGGATTTGCAGGGCGAGGCAACAGAGTGGCGCCGCTACTTGCATGAAAATCCAGAGCTCGACTATCGGTTACACAACACAGCGAAATTTGTGACCGAGAAGCTGGCGTCTTTCGGCATCAATCATATCGAAACCGGGATAGCTGAAACCGGAATCGTCGCAATGATTCAAGGCCAGGGTGGAGACGGGCCGACGATCGGATTAAGGGCGGACATGGACGCCTTGCCGATAGTCGAAGCGTCACACAAGCCCTGGTCCTCGAAAGTACCCGGCCAGATGCACGGGTGTGGCCATGATGGGCATACAGCCATGCTGCTGGGCGCCGCGAAGTATCTCGCGAAAAGCCGCAACTTCAAGGGCGCCGTTGCCTTGATCTTTCAGCCGGCGGAAGAAGGGGCATTGGGCGGTCAGAAGATGGTCCAAGAAGGGATCATGGATCGTTTCGGTATTTCCCAGGTCTTTGGCATGCACAACTCGCCTGGCATGGACGTAGGCAAATTTGCCATCTGCCATGGCCCTATCATGGCTGCACTCGACGACTTCGATATCATTGTGAAGGGCAGGGGCGGGCATGCAGCTGCGCCACACCGGACGATCGATCCCGTCGTCATTGCTGCGCAGATCATCATCGGGCTGCAGACTTTGGTCTCGCGCAACACGAGCCCAATTGAGTCGCTCGTACTCTCTGTCACGAAGTTTAATGCGGCGCAGGCCTACAATATCATTCCCGATCACGTTGAAATGGGCGGCACTGTCAGGACTCTGCAATCTGACCTGCGGGATTTGGCCGAGCGACAAATCCTCGCTGCCGCCCAAGGCATTGCCCGTGGTTTTGGTGCCGATGTTGAGTTTAAGTACCGTCGACACGATCCCGTTACTTTCAATAGCACGGAAGCAACCAATCTGGCGACTAAGGCTGCCCGCAATCTCGTAGGTGCAGCGTCCGTGGACGACAAGATCAAACCGCGGATGGGCTCTGAGGACTTCGCTTACATGCTTGAGGCGCGACCGGGAGCTTATATTTTTCTCGGCAATGGACCGACCGCGAACTTGCACCACCCGGCGTACGATTTCAACGACGAGGCCCTCGCTTATGGCATAGGCTATTGGGTAAACTTGGTTGATACGGTGCTTGCCGGCTGACGTTTCCGTCGGCCAAGGTGTGACAGTCGCCTCGGGCATTTTCTTCAATGAGCTGGATCAAGGCGTTTTGACGGAGGGCTCCAAGGCAGTGTTTCTGGACATTATTGTCCGAATGCACACCCAGGGCGCGCAAGGGATCGTTCTTCGGTTGCACCGAGATTCCGCTGTTGGTCAAACAAGCCGATCGTCCATCGATCCCGCTCTTCGACACGATGGCGCTGCACGTGCAGCGGTAGAAATGGCATTGGCGTGATCTGCTGGTACGCCTGTCTGGGCACTAGAATATCATCGGCAGCCTCGTTAAGCGAATCTGAAACACTTCAACAAAGCTCGACGACAGTCGACGATGTTAGCAGGACTGACATTTAGTTCGGCGCGAGGGGGAACGATGGATGATCGATTTTCGGCTCGCCGGTGAACCAGCGACGAAGTCAACCTACCAAGACAAATCACGCGTGTAAATGATCAGCTAGGAGGCGCAGCAACATGGACCTTGAAAGCTCTTGCAGCGTTTTCTCTGATAGTTGCATAGAAGGCAGGCAGGAATTTTTGGCGGCAGCGCCGACTTCTAGAGCAAACCAGTGCAGTACAGACGGGCCTTCTGGTCAGGCTCTCTTCACGGACGCCGCGTATTACGGCCGCCCAGATGCGAAGAAGCTTTCGTTATGGTTTCTGGCACGCATGGACCTGAAGGGTACTGTGGGGCCGCGGGACAACTTGCATTTTTACAAGCGAGATTCCACGAAGGGCTTCCATCTTCCGCGGCGGTGCTCTGTATCTACGCGCTGAATTGCTACGGTTTCGCTTGGGATCGCCGAGTGAATGCCGAAGGATGTGATCTTAACCGGAATTTCATCGACTTTTCCCAGCGCACGCGCGAATCCGGGCTATGAGGAGCTGGCTGAGCATTTTGTGCCGCCGGACATAACGCCTATGGAATTATGCGTGCTGAAGCTGCAGATCGCTGCGTATCGGTTAGCGCACGGTGAGCAGAAACTTCGTGCGCCGAAGTCCTCTGGGCAGTACACCAAACCCGGCGGCCTGTTCTACGGGGGAATGGAGCCTACTGAAGCGAACGAACCCTCGAGCGAATAGTGACGGACTTTGACGTCCTAACACGCGATAATGTCATCATCGTCGATTACCACACCGGGCTTGGTCCTTGCGGCTATGGCGAGCTGCAATGCGAGCAGCCGTCCGGCTTGCGCGGATATGAGCGAGCATCAAAATTCTTTGGCCCCTCGGTCACGTCGCCCGAGCTTGGGACCTCTTCGTCGGTCGTCATCTTTGGTACGCAAGACGAATTCTGGCAGCGTAGTTTAGGCGATCGTCACTCGGCCTCGAGTTCGGAACTTACGCTCCCAAGCCGGAGGTGCTGCGCAATGACCACTGGCTCTTCATGCATCGAACCGAAGACGCTGGTTCCGAACTGGGCCGCAAGTTTCGCCCTGCTACCAAGCTGCACTTTTATCCGCAGAGATCGGACTGGAAAGAGATGGTTGTCTGGAGATCGCACCAAGTGCATCGACAGGCAATGGGAGGCGCTTACATCTAGAGGATAACTCCGGCCGAGATGGACCTAAAACACCAATGTCTCTGAGAACGCATAGGCGCAGATGTCTATGCCTATAACACTCCCGACTGTCGCGGCGGTCGCGACGCGGCGGACGCTTCTCCCCGTGCTATGGCTGATCACCTTCTACTGCACGTGGCGGCGCTCCCGGCCTAGCGGTTGGTCCGTTATGCCGGACGCAGCTCCTTGAAACGGACTTCCCCAAGCTGGCGTCGGCAGTGATTGCCTCGATCGGCGCCGGCGCCGCTTGCTGTAAGATCTATGTATCAGCCATCGTAGAGAGCCAGCAGTGGTACGCGTTTATGGTCAATGGTAGCTCCGAGAGCGAGCCGCTCGAAATGACTGCCAAAGCCGCGTCTCACGGAGATTTTCGACGCGAGCACCTGAACGAAGATAAAAACACGATCGTATCACGTGGTAAGGTGTCACTTCGGCTGCAATGGTGCGTAGCTGCTTCTCGAATTGATCGGGAGGAGGACATTCGCGTAACTCGTGATAGTGGACATATGCCGCCAAGCATCCCCGAGCACTTTGTGTGGCGGAGCGCGCGTGTCCACTCCGCTCCAACTCAGCGTTACCAGCCAGAACGATAGGAATGTACCGCTGTCCAAAGCCCGCGTGCGATCGTCGAAACGCTGACCCCGGCTTCAACATGCTGCCCGTCCTACAAAGGCGATCTCGTTGAGATCAGTTGGGATGAGAGCCAAAGGCTCGACGTCGTTCCTGTGCAGTACCGGGTGATCGTCACCCGCCGGCCCAAGCTGGCCTGCCGCGCTTGTCACGGCGTCGTTCTCCAGCAGGCTGCGCCGGAGCGACTGATCAGGGTGGATTGCCTACAGAACGGCTCGTCGCGCATGTGTTCGACGTTTTGCCACTCTAGCCCCAGGCGCAGTTTTGGCGACGCACGGCTTCGCCTTCGACCTGTCCACGCTCGTCTTCTGGGTCGGCTATGCCGCCCAAGAGTTGAAACCCCTGTGGCATCGTGTGCGCGAGCTGCTGCTCGCCTCCTCGAAGCTTTGTGTCGATGAGACGCCGGCGCCGGTTCTGGATCCGGGGCGCGGCAGGACGAAGACCGGCTACTTCTGGGCGCTCTCGCGCGATGACAGGCCTTCGGCCGGGCCCGATCCACCCGGAGTGGTCTATGCCTATGCACCTGGCCGTGGAGCCGTTCATGGCTTGAGACTGCTCGAAGGCTATCGCGGCATCATCCATTGCGGTGGCTATCAGGCCTATAAGACCATGACCCGGGAGACGCGTGCGGATGCCCTGTCTGGGGCGCTCGCCTTCTGCTGGGCCTAGCTGCGGCGCCAGTTTGTGAAGATCGAGCGCGATGCTGCTCCGGCGCCGGCTCCAGTTGCCCGCGAGGCACTAGAGCGCATCGCCCAGCTCTACGCGATCGAGAAAGCACTCCCGCGTCCAATATGATGTCGAGCGTCGCGCGGGTCGACAAGCGCATGCCTGGCCTTTGGGAGCAGCTTTGAAGCAACGGTTTGAGGCAATGCTCGATCATCTTACCGGGAAGAGCGACACGGCCAAGGCTCTGCGCTATGCGCTGCGTCACTGGGACGGCGTGACGCTCTATCCTAATGATGGGCGCATCGAGATGGACACGAATGCTGCCAGGACGGCTGTCCGTATCAGGGCGACCCTCAAGAGCGTGAAGCCGGAAGTGATGCGTTGCCTTGTCGTACCCGTCACCCTGCGCCTTGATCGGCTGCACCTGACCGTTCAGGCGGCGTTTGGCTGGACCTTCGAGTTCCTAACTGGCGAAGGACATTGGGCATCCCTGATCCCGAAGGTGATTTTGGCACTCAGCCCTTCGATGCCCGCAAGACGCGGCTCTCCGATATCGTTCACGAGACCGGCGCCAAGACGATCCATTATCTCTATGACTTCGGTGACGGCTGGGACCATGGGATCAAGCTCGAAAAATGGTTCGACAACACCACGACGGAAGGGCTCCCGCTCTTGCTCGAGGCCGCTGGCCGTTGCCCTCCAGGGCATGTTGGAGGTGCGCTCGGATATGCCGACCACCTTGATGCCATCGGCGCCCCCCCCCATCCAGAACATGAAATATGCGTCTCTGGGGACCCGATCAGTTCGATCCCAATGACATCGACCGGAAGGTGCTTGAGACAGCCGTCAACGCACTATCCGAAATTGGAAGCCGCGACCGCGCTAGCCGTGACCAAATGGGCGTCACGCGCCAATCAAAGGGGCCGCAGGACTACGCTTACGGTCAAGCTTGCCTGCGCTGTCGGCTAGAACCGCTCTCGTGGCGACCGCCCAGGGTGATATCGGCGTCTTGCGCAAGTTCGCGCACACCATCGCATCTGTGACCAATCTACACGCGCTCTATTACACGACAGAATGAAATTTAGAGAGAACGCGACGATAAGGGATCAGCTCATGATCATTGAGAAGCGTCATATCGCACTCGTTTGCTCCCGTACTTGACACCGCATCGCAAAACGAGGCCCAATGCCACCGAATGTTCTACTTCGGCGGGACTTAAAGTTTGGCCCAATTCACGCCCGTATTGAGCGTGTTCGTCGCGGTTTGAAGATCTATTTTCCTCACTGCACTTTTACCGAATCGATCCCCCGCTGTTCTTTCTGGTAGTAACAGGCAGCGCACGCTTTCGGCGTGGTAGTCGCGCAGTGCCGAATGAGAATAAAGCAATGTTCGCGAGCTCCATCTGAAGTCGCACTACCTTAACGTAAGCGGCGCTTAGATCCTCGTTCAGTGCCGTTCGTAGTCCGACCGCTGAGTCGAACAGTTAGAGACCGTCCCGAAAACTGAGCTTTCGAGCAAATCTAAGCCCGAGCCGGTGCGCCTATTGGAGGAGTTCATCGCACACGAGGCCGCCGCACCTGGACGGCGGAGCAGGAGGCGCAGCTGTCGGCGGGAGCTACGTCGGTCGTGGTATCTCACGTTTGAGGCAGCCAATCGTGCGCCGGGCATTGACTGCACCTGGAATCGAATCGGCCAGCCTTTCCGACGAGCGCGCCTCGAGAGAGGTGTACTCCGATTGCGAAGACATGAATTAGCCGCTGGATTTCGGTCGTGTTCGGCATTAGAGTGTCGAAAAAATGTGCGAGAACGTGAGAGGATGACGGATTTAACGTCAGCCTATCTGTATACTAATGAAATGACATCAGAAAATTCACCTAGCCTCGGAATTCTCAGTCTCGAACGTGGAGCGTCAGCAAAGGCTCCGCCGTCTCCTCGTCCGGCGGGGGCGCTCTCAAGCCCGAGCACTTATGATTTTCCCGTCATTATTGAAACAGTCGCTGGCGCGTGGGTTGACAACGTAGTTCGGGGGGATCCCGCGCTGGAGGCGTCCTACGTTGCAGCTGCCCAACGGCTCGTGCAGCGCGGTGCAGTCGCGATCGGTTCTAACTGCGGTTTCTCAGTTAGGCATCAAGCGGCGGTGGCGGCTTCCGTCGACGTGCCAGTCGGGATGTCGAGCCTCTTACTGCTACCCAGCTTGGTAGGGCTTGTGCCTCGGTGGGCCAAGATTCTTGTAATGACCTATGATTCTTCTCACTGCGGGAAGGATTTGCTTGGATTAGACGATCCGCAGGATCTCAATCGGATTGTGATCGGAGGTATCGAGGGGGGCATTTTTTGGCAAAACGAGATGCGGCGCCCTCCGCCTCCAACCGATGATCGGGACATTGAGCGGGATGTTCTTGCGCGAGTTAGGAGCCTTCGCGCTGAGCACCCGGAGATCGGCGCGATTTTGCTGGAATGTGCTAGCTTTCCATTGACCGCGCCCTCCCTCCGCCGGGAGGAGAGGTTGCCCGTCTATGACATCACGCACCTCTGTCGTTTGATGCTCGCGTCTGTGAGATGAGGCGGCGGAGCAAAAGCTTGTGCAGTAGGTGGCCGACTCGCCTACTAAGCGGTGGCGCCAAAATGTTGATGATTCTCGGAGGCAAGGTATGACCGTGCAGGTATCAGCGATTCCCCAGGCTAATCTTCCGTTTCCGGTGTCGGAATACGAGGGCCGTCAGCAGCGGGTGCTGAACGCAGTAGCCGCAGCGGGCCTTGACGCGATCTTGGTCACAGCGCACGGGCACCTTCGCTACCTTAGCGGCTACAGCGGCTACGGTGGGTACTTTGGGCCGTTCCCGTTAATTCTGGCGCCAGGGTTGCCTGCCACATACGTTGTGCGAGAGTACGAAGTCCAGTCTGTTCGCGACGAAGGTTGCGTAAAGACGGTCGTTGGGTACACGCACCTGCGTGAGTTCGGAAAGGTTTGTGCGGACGTGCTCCGGAAGCACGGACTGCACAACAAGAGGGTGGGATTAGAGCTAGGTTGTTGGAATCTCGCGCCAAGCGACGTCATTGCGCTCCAAGCGGAACTTCCTGAATTGAAGATCGTCGACGCAAGCAAGATCGTCTCCGCTGTCGCGACGGTCAAGAGCGAGTTGGAGTTGCGAGCCATGCGCGATGCTATGGCGATGACGGACTTGGCGGTCCGTACGTTCCAGCAGGCGCTGCATAGCGGAGTCACAGAAATTGAAGTGGCTGAGGCGGTCCAAGAGGCGGTGAGGCTCGCTGGCGGGGCTCCGGTCAACGTGGTTTCGTTGGGCTTTGGCGACCGAAATAAGCTGCCGCACGGGAAACCCTCTAGCCACCGCTTGAGCAACAACCAGCCGGTGATGATCGAAGTCGGATGCTACAAGGATTTCTACGCCGCCGCTTTGGTTCGCAGCGCTGTCCTTGGCAGGCATCCGGAAACCGAAACCTTGCACGCTTTGGCGGAGGAAGCCCTCGAAGCCGGGATCGCGGCTGCGAAGCCTGGCATGACCTTGGCGGAGGTCGATGCGGCGGTGCGAAAAGTCGTCGCGCGGTCCCGCCGTCCGGACACGTTCCGGCATCGTACGGGTTATCAGATCGGCGCACCTTGGAACGAGCGGGGCAATCTCAGTCTGGAGCCTGACTCAACCGAAGTCGTCGAGACCGGAATGACGTTTCACATGCCAATCATCCTATTCAGCGAGGGTGGGTATCTCTTCGGATGTAGCGAAACGGTCGTAGTGACCGAGCGTGGCGCGACACCGCTCAGTCGGACTTCGCATACCCTCTACCGCGCTTGAACGCCAGATTCGCTGAAATGCCGCGGGGTCGCTTGATCCGCGCGAGATATCTGCGCTCTTCGCGCTAGAGCGCCCCAAAATCGTCGCTCAATGCGGTAATTCCTTTGACCATGCTGCGCTGCCGAACGCTTGGCCTGGTCGGCGTCAGTGAGATCGGCGGGCGTATCGCAAAGCATGCGAACGGTTGGACATACGCGTACGCGGTGTCCGGAAAACGAAGTTGGCGCCTGCAGATTTCATCGATGAAGTGTACGCATAGACGAGCTTCATCGTATGCTTGCTCAAAGCGATTACGTAGTCTCGGGCGGGCGCCACACCCGCCGGAAACGTTCTTTGGTAGGGCCGAGGTGGAGCCGATGAAACCCTTCGCCTTTCTCGTAAACTATTCACGCGACGCGTTGATCGCGCCGAGTCTAGGCTGCTAAATTCGTGGAGATTTCCATCCGCGCCTATTGGGCGCGTCTCTCGCGCGCCCAATATGTGATGCCTTTCCACCGCCTTTGCCTGAAGGCCCGCGCACCGATCGCGATGCGCACGCGACCACGGGCGATCGCCACCGCTCAGATTGTGCCTGCATAGAACTTCGGGATCGAGGATTAGCTGCCTCCCTCAGAGAGCGCTTTGCCATAACGAATCCTCGGTGGTGCGAGGACGCGCCAGTGCTGGTCGCGATCTGCTCGAGATGTCTGGGGCCAGCCAGTCCAGCTGGCGGTCTCGCCTTGGAATGTCGGCGGCGCTGGCCCGGGAGCAGCGGCTCCTCCGGGGTCGGCCAAAGGCAGTCGCCTCATCCATTTGGGCAGAGGCCCTCAGTCGCGTTTGGCGATGCGTGTCTAAATCGGAGATTTACCGTGATCAGGCTTTCGTATCTCAAGCGTAGCCCGTCGGGCGAGCAAAGCCCAGAGCACATTGGCGCTTGCGTCTGCCGATTGAGAAGCCCGCAGCCGGCGCAGACGAGACCTTCGGCATTCCGCCGGAACAAGGACATCATCGTCACGGTCCTGGGCGCGCGTGCATCAACGTGCCGGCCGGCATCGTAGGGGACGGCTGGCCAGCGGGCGTGCAGATCGTCGTCCACTTCGATCCACTGCGAAGGCCAGCGTCGAACATTTTCGCCGCGATGGTGTGTCACGGCGCGGCGCCGAGGGAGAAGGCTGCCACAGCCGGCTGATCGACGACAGAAGCGGGACATATTAGCCTTATCAGAGGCGGGAAGTATGAGCTGAGCGGAGTGTGCGCAGAAATTCGGCTAAGTATGACCAACCTTGCGCAAGATCCGGCCGACACTCCGCATAAGACTGCTGTCCGCAGCAGCCTGTGGCGGGCTGACGCTTAACCCCTCAGCACGGAGTCCCTATGAAAGCAATAGAGCCTGTCATCGGCATCTGGGACCTTAACCTGGCCGAGTCGATGCAATTTTACCTGACGGATCACCGTTCAGAGAGAGGATGGCCGTGAGTTGGGCTGATGGCAAGTTCCGGCCCCACGAAGGAAGCCCGTTGATCGACACGATGAATGCAGACCGGATTGACGCGAACACCGTCGCGTTTACGCTGAAGAAGGGGGAGAAGGTCGTTGGGCTCAAAACCCGCGGTCTCTCCTGACGGGAAGGTCCTGACGATGACGGCCGTCTACTTGGACGCTGAAGGCATCATACGCGGACACGTAACGCATCACGACAAGCGCGAGAGCTGATGCTTCTGCAGCGGAGGCCTTAGCGGTGGATCTCTGCGCTGTGAAGGCCATCTCCTCAAAAGCACACGGATCCGGTGGCCTCTTAATCGGCGCGGTCATTCCCGAAATGTGAGACTCAAGATTGCATGGATCGGTTGATCGGTTCGGCCGCTGAACCGGAAATTCGGGCCCGCAGAGTAGGACTCCTCGTTAGATTTGAGCGCGCATCTCGGGCAGGCTGCAGAGTTTCACCAACGGTGGCGGAGAGAACGCAGAATTTTGCCGGTCACCCTCCTGTAGTGTCGAATCGCCTACGCGCGCTCGAGCGCCGGGTTTCGGCCTACGCACATATATCAAAGATGGGAGAAGCCGTCCGATGAAGGTCCTTTGCTTTTGGTACGCCACGGAGGAGGAGAAGAACTATATCAAGAATGCGATGCCGCCCGGGACGGAGGTGGTAGCGCCCAAGGGTAGCTATTTTTCGCGTTTTGATTGCGCCTATGCGGACGTGAAAGATTTGCTGTCTGACGCTGACGCGATTATCGCTTTCAGCGTACCGCCTGGCGCGCTTGAGAAGGCTGAAAAGCTGAAGGTTTTCTCGTGGCTACACTCTGGTGTGGACGACCTGCGTCAGATGGGGGTCTTGCGTCTATTTATGGAGAGAGGTGTCAAGTGCGCTAATGTTCGCGGTGCAAACGCGATTGCCGTCGCCGAGCAGGCCATGATGTTTATTTTCGCCCTTGCTAAGAAGACTGTCTTCAAGGACGACGCCATTAGACATAAGCGAACCCTATTCCCACTCTATGCCGACGAATATCGCTCAACCATGCTGGACGGTCGAACGCTGGGTCTGGTTGGAGTGGGTGAGATCGGCGGCCGAATCGCCAAGTACGCTAAGGGCTTCGATATGCGTGTTGTTGGGGTGCGGCGAAACAAGGGTCAGGCGGTCGAGCACGTAGATGAGGTCTACGGGCTTGACGATCTGCACCAGGTCCTTCGACAGAGTGACTACGTCGTCCTAGCTGCCCCTAACACGCCTGAAACGCATCAGTTCTTTGGCAGGGCCGAGCTTGAGGCGATGAAGCCATCCGCCTTTTTGGTCAACATTGCCCGGGGCATGTTGATTCAAGAGAAGGCTCTCTACGAGGCGCTCACGTCCGGACGCTTGCGCGGCTTCGGATCTGATTGTTGGTGGAACTATCCTTTCGGTACGGCCTTCCCTGCTGGGGGCGGAGGTTCGCGTCTTGGTATTCATCGCCTTCCAAACGTTGTCGGGTCAGACGATCAATCCGCGAACGCCGACGACGTACTCGTGCGTCTGATCGAGTGGGGCACCCAGAACATTTTGGAGTTCGTGAACAGGAAACCCCTTTCGCGCGAAGTTCGTTTGGACTTGGGATACTAGCGTTCAACGGCGGGCATCGCCTGAGGCGCGAGCGCTAGTGACAAGGAGCGAATGGACATTCTTTGTCCATTCGCTCATCGCCGATCGGGACGCTGTGGTCAGAAGGCTCGCGGCGACCCGGTTTCATACGCAGTTAGCCAACGAATCTGCTTCGGTCAGGCCCAAGGAGCAATCAATCGTCGTGGGCGCCGCTCCAAACCTCGCAAGCAATGGCGTAGTGAGGCTGGCTTACCATGCTGCCCAAGACGGCCTCGAGGTAACGCCCTGCTGCTCCCGAGACGAGGCGGAGAGACGATTAATTCGAAAAACGCCGAACGAGAGGTAAGGGAGCATTTGTAGCTATGGAAGCACACGTTTCGACACCGGCCTTTTCATCGGATGGCTGGTCGCCTGCGCGCAATTCGAGTCCCGTCATGAAGGGCATTCACGCCATGCTGCATCCGCGCAACATTGTGCTAGTCGGCGCGACAGAAAAGCCCGGCAATTATGCCGAGCGCATTTGGAACAATCTCGTCAAGTACAAGTATGAAGGGGGACTCTACGCTATAAACGCTAGGCGCGACACAGTCTGGGGCGTGACTTGCTACAAAGATTTTGCCTCCCTTCCGGAAAGGCCGGACCATGTGCTGGTCCTGGTGCCCGCCCGCTTCGTTACCCAAGTGCTGCGCGGGGCTGCGGCAGCGGGGGCGCGGTCGGCAACCATCGTCACATCGGGCTTCAGCGAGCTGCAGGACGAGGAAAGCCAGCGGCTTGCCGCCGAACTCAATGTGGCGGTGCGTGAGACCGGAATCGCAATAACGGGCCCGAACTGTCTCGGCAATCTGAGTGCAGGCCAAAAGCTCTTCACGAATATTGACGATCGGATCGTCACCATGGAGCAGGGCGCTGTCGCAATCGCCGGCCAATCTGGAGCCATCGTGATGATGATCCGCCAGGCACTGGAGGATCGCGGCGTAGGTGTCGGTTATATGGTCACGACCGGCAATGAGGCCGGGTTGGAGACGCCGGATCTGATGGCGTATTTCGCAGCCGATCCCTCAATCCGAGTCATCGTGGTCTATCTCGAGGGCGTGCGTAATACAAAAGCGTTTCGGGCTGCTTGTAAGGCAGCTCGGGCCGCCGGCAAGCCTGTGATCGCGTTGAAGCTCGGCGCGTCTGAGGGCGGACGAGCCGCCGCCATGGCGCATACCGGCGCGCTGGCCGGCTCAATCGAATCGTTCGACGCAATTTCGACACGCGAGGGCGTGATCCGAGTGCGGGGGCTCGATGAATTAGTCGAAACGACCGAGTGTTTCGTTCATGCTAAAGTGCCCACAGGTAACCGGCTCGCTGCAGTCACACTGTCAGGCGGCAAACGTGGTCTTCTAATCGACGCCTTCCATTCGGCAGGGCTCCAGTTCCCGCCACTTGGTAGAGATGCCACCGACAAGCTGGCGACGATGCTCGGGCCGGGCTCAATCATTGGCAATCCGCTTGACGCCGGCTTTGCCGCGGTGGTCGATCCATCAGTCTATCTAAAATCCATTAACATCATGATCGACGACCCCGACACCGACATCGTCATCATTGACGCGGAGCTCCCCAAGGCGCCGCATGAGCTACGTGAGAGAAATCTGTGCATGGTGAACGAGATGGCGGCCGCGGCGTCAAAACCCGTGATCTATATCAGCCCTATATCCGTCGGCTTTACCGAGCACACAAAAACCTTGCGTAAATCCTTGCCAAGTATCACTGTTATGCAGGGCATGGACCGCGCGGTCGGCGCGATCAAGGCGCTGGTTGACTACGCGTCGCTCAATAAGGATGTGCCGGATATTGCCTCCTCCTCTAAGCCACAGGCCCGAGCGCTGCTCGAAAAGATGCTGAATAGCGCCCGTAGCAACTCGCTGGACGAGATTGCTTCGAAAAAACTCCTCAAGAGCTATGGCATCCCTATTTCAAAAGAAGGAATAGCGCACTCGGCCGATGAGGCCTCGGTGATAGCGACTAAAATCGGTTTCCCCGTGGTGGCAAAAGTGGTCAGTCCTGACATCCTCCACAAATCCGACATTGGAGGTGTTGTGCTCAATCTCAACAGCGCGGCCGAGGTAAAGAAGGCGTTCAACGAAATCACAGCGCGTGTCAAGAAGTTGAGGAGCAAGCCAAAGCTCGAAGGCATTCTAATCGCGGAACAGCTCCAGGCCGATCTCGAGCTCGTGATAGGCGCCTCACTTGATGCTGAAATGGGCCCGGTGGTCCTATTTGGGACTGGTGGCGTCGATATCGAGTTGACGAAGGACGTCGCGCTCGCTGGCGCACCGATTGACGCCAGCGAAGCGAGAAGGCTGATCAATCGCACCAAAGCCGGCGTGAAAATGAAGGGCTACCGCGGCAAGCCGGTGTTGAATGAGACTTCTGTGATCAAAACGCTCGTTGGCCTCTCAAATCTGATTGCCGATGCGGATGGTCGCATCGACTCGATCGACGTCAACCCATTTCTGCTCAGTACCAAAAGTGGGGTCGCGGTCGATGCACTCGTAGTATTGCGGAATGGCACAACCAAGAGCTCCGACACCACGACATAGGCTATATGACCGGCAAAGCGATCTCCACGATGCAATCGAAGTAGAGGACAATCGCTGTCACTCCGATAAGCGTATAGGGTCAACCCAACAGGCGACAGCGCGGGCGCGCCTTTTCCAAATACGATCAGAGCGCAGGAATGGGCGGGGCAACGCCGAAGAGAACTCTAGCGAGACACATTTTATGTCGGTTCTGCCCCTTTCTCGCGTCAAAATCCTTGACCTCACCCGCGTGCTCGCTGGGCCCTTATCGGCCCAGATGCTGGGTGATCTCGTTGCGAAGTGATCAAGATCGAGCGGCCGTGCACGGGCGACGACGCGCGCGCCTTATCTCCTCGACCCCGCCGGCAGGGAGAACAACAACAACTCGTTCTACCTCTGCGCCAATTGCAACAAGAAGTCGGTCACCATCAATATCGCCAAGCCAGAGGGCAGGCGATCATCCGCGAGCTTGCCAAGGACTTCGACGTCTTCATGGAGAACTACAAGGTCGGCGATCTCAAGCGCTACGGCCTCGACTACGAATCGACCAAGGTGGTCAACCCAAGCATCATCTACTGTTCCGTGACCGCCTTCGGCGAAACCGGACCTTACGCGCCGCGCGCCGGCTATGACGCGATCTTCCAGGCCATGGGCCGGCTAATGAGCGTCACCCGCCACATGGACGGCGAGCCTGGGGGAGGGCCGATGAAAGTCGGCCCTCCATTGTCGACTGCATGACCGGCATGAACGCGTCGATTGGCATTCTCTCAGCGCTTTATCACTGCAAGGTCAACGGCGGGCAGGGCCAGCACGTCGCCGTATGGCTGCTGGACACAGTGATTGCCTCACTGAGCCGCTACCTGCAAACTTGTCTCGTCAACGGCAAGTCCCCGCCACGCCGCGGCACGTGGGTAATGGTGGCTTGCCGGTCGGCGTGTTCCGGGGCGTTACGGCGAGTTGATGCTGGTGGTCGGTAATGACGCCCAGTTCGCCCGCGCGTATGCCGAGCTAGGCGCGCCCGAACTCGCCACCGATCCGAGATTTCTCAAGAACAACGATCGCGTCGCGAACGACAACGAGATCATGGCGATCTTCGCCGGTCTTCATACCCTCGCTCATTGGCTCGAGAATCTCGAAAAGGGCGGCGTCCCCTGCGGCCCGTTAAACGATTTTAGCCAGGTGTTAGCCGATCCACACGTGCGAGCGCGCGGCATGCGAGTAAATGTGAAGCACCAGTTTGCCCCCGAACTGTCCTTGATCCGCAATGCGCTCACGTTCTCAGAGACGCCGATTACAGATTATCGTGTCCCACCGCTGCTAGGAGAGAACACGTTGGAAGTGCTAGCCGGCAAGCTTGGTTATGATGATGTCAAAATTGCAAAGCTGAAGCAGCGGGGCAATTTAGCTGGGGGTGCGTGAACGCGATAAGCCTCAGGCTCAGTACAAGATGCAACGAATCTTGCGAAATGATGATGGGCATGACTTTGCGTCATGCCAGAATTTCCATGCGCACACCTTCTGAACATCCCAATTTGGCTAGAGCGGCGTTGCTCACAAACTCGGCGCATTGGGTAATGATTTCAGGATCAGCCCGAGCTTTATTGGACGATTGAGCGCGATCAGGCTTGGACTGACGGTGGTCTTTTTGCCATGTCTGTTATCTGTACGCTACATTCGGATCGCCTCGACACCAATATGCTCAATTGGTGTGTCGACTGCAAAATGATCAATAGTCGCTGGCAATGAAGTGATCGTCAGGTTTGTCGGCGTTGGTCATGTGCGGACACCTCGAGGTTGCGGCATCACTCGCGCCGTCAGTTGACGAGCTGCTTCCCTCCTTTCAACTTGAAGGTCGGGAATGTCTGTTGATCAATAAGCGTTGTTCTCAGACCACGGCTTTGAGGGTTTGAGCGCGGTAGGCCCAGGGCAGTAGCTGGTCGATGTCGCGGTTTGGATGCCCGTTAGTGATCCTCGTCTGGACGTCGGTGAGATAGGCGAGCGGATCAACGTCATTGAGCTTGCAAGTCTCGACCAGGATTGGCACGACGGCCCAATGTTCGGCGCGCCAGTCGGATCCGGCAAACAGCGCGTTCTTGCGACCGGGTTTGATGCCACTGACCTGCCACTGCGTATTTCCTCCAGAAGGAGTTAGAGTCCGGCCCGAAGAAGAACGGACAGATGAAGCGAGCAAGGTTCACGGAAGAGCAGATTATCGCGGTATTGAAGGAGCATGAGGCAGGGGGCGAAGACAGCCGACCTGGCTCGCAAGCACGGTGTTTCCGAGGCGACGATCTACAATTAGAGGGTCAAATTCGGCGGCATGGACGTTTCCGAAGCGAAGCGGCTGAGGGCCTTGGAAGAGGAGAACGCGAAGCTGAAGAAGCTTCTGGCCGAGCAGATGCTCGATGCGGCCGCACTTCGCGAGCTGCTTTCAAAAAAATGGTAGGGCCCGCCGCCAAGCGCGCTGCTGTCGCGCATCTGCAGGCCGTCATGAGCCTGTCGGAACGGCGGGCCTGCTCGATCGTGGGCGCGGATCGGAAGATGGTCCGTTACCGCTCCAGCCGTCCGCCGGACGCTGCTCTACGCGGCCGGCTGCGTGACCTCGCCAACGAGCGGCGACGTTTTGGCTGCAGATTCCAATGATCGCGCGCAGGTATTCCAATCTGATGCCGCGCAGCGTTCCGATC
>NZ_LBJV01000030.1:0-32850 GCF_028128855.1 Bradyrhizobium sp. CCBAU 11430 | reverse complement strand
CGTACAGGCCGCAACCTGTTGGACGTCCTCGAGACCGAGCAGCATCTGTTCCTCAGGAAGCGACTCCGCCTTCCGGCCAAAGCGATAACACTGCAACTCCTTGATGATCTGGCGCAGCCGCTCGCTCTCGTGCCGCTCGGGAAGCAGCATCGCCTTCAGCGTCTCGGGATCATCAGGAATGTTATCGCTCATCGGCAAATCAGAGCATATTCGCGCCCGCCTGACGACGTGCTCGATGCCCCTGATTCACTTCGCCGCAGCGCGGCCCACAATTATCCGGCTTGCGTCGGGACGACCGTCTCCCGTGCCGCGTGGACACGCCGCCAATCAAGCCCTTCGAGCAGCGCCAACAATTCTGCCGCTGACAAACGCATTACGCCATCCTCGATCTTCGGCCAGCGGAAGACGCCTTCCTCGAGCCGCTTGGCGAACAGGCACAAACCCGTACCATCAGAGAAGATCAGCTTGATCCGGTCCGCGCGCTTGGCACGGAACACATAAACCGCACCCGAGAACGGATCGGCCTTCATGTGCTCGCGTACCAACATAGCAAGCCCCTCCATTCCCTTGCGGAAGTCGACCGGCTTGGTTGCCACCATCACCCGGACAGTTCCGGACGGGCCGATCACCGGCTTGCCTTCAGCGCATGGACGATGGCCGCAATCATCGCCACGTCCGTGCCTCGGCCGACCCGGATAGTGACGCCTTCGGCTTCGTCTCGATGCCCCCGACATCCGGCTTGGCCTTGCGCCGCGTTGTCTTCTGCTCATGGCCAACAACCACGGCCGGTACCATGGCGTCTACCACCGCCAGTACAAACGGCGGATCGTCGGCAATCGGCGTGCTTGCCGGCGTCAAGTGAACACTTGTTGTGGGGTCAGCCCGTGTCGCCGGGCAATCTCGCAAACGACCGCGCCTGGTACCAGCGTCTCCTCGACGACGCGGGCCTTGTCGTCCTTGGAGAACCAACGACGGCGTCCCGTCTCCGTGATCACTTCCAGCCGGCGCGGTGTCACGTCCGACTTTAATCGTATGGTCAAGCATAGACACAAGTCGATCCCTTCAAAGAGATCTTCAAACTCGCCTATCCCATGTGCCGCGAGAAGGTGGGAGTGGAACGACGCTTACACCAGTCAAGCACGTCATTTCCTTGCACTCGAAGGCAACGAATGGTGGTTGGTGTTTCGCTCAGAGGCTATTGGCCGGCGAAAAGGCGCTTTAACAAAGTGGTCGTTGTTAGTGACGATTATCAGGCACCACTCCGTGGCTGCCGCGGTGTCGAGCGAGAGACCAAGCAGCCCCCCGGTTCTGTTGGCGCGAGCGCTGCGCTCGGAGGAGCCCACTGCGGATCCAAGAACTGGCGCGCTATGGCATGATCTACGGACATGAAGATCCAGGGCACTTCAGGGATGCCGCCCTCAGTCTGAAGCGGCTGGCAGCCGCTTTCTTTGCGCTTATTCCCCCTTGGTTGTCCCTAATAGCGCATTCGCTATCTCAGATCACGCGGCGACGCGGGCTTTGACTCGATGAGCCACACGGGCCTGCCTCGACATGCGCGCAATCTATTTGCCATATGACCCGCCAAAGAACCATCGGTGGCTACCCGCAAAGCTGTTAGCACCCAACGGCATGCTCAATACTCTCGAGCTAATCCAAGAGGTAATGCTGGGACATGCAACAGTAGCTCTTCCAAGGGCCGCGTTCAGTCCATTCGAGGGTGCCGCGTGCTGTACGACCATTACATTCTCAAGAAGAGAGCCAGAACAATGCCGAGACTAGGTCCATTATGCTGGGCACAGCCCGACTTGTCGACTAGTCTGCCACGTAGTCCTCGAACGAACGCAGTCGACAAACCAGCAAGCAAGTCGGTTTTACCCGGAACCGCACGTTGCCCTTTCCAGAGCTCATATCTGCTGAAGCAACACCGGCTCAATTGCGACGGTCTCGAACTCAACTGCAGCGACATTCCGCTGGCGAGCAGAGCGATCTTACATTGCACTTCGAGTGGCTCCTCGAGCGCAAAACCGGATGACACCGGCAGCAGGATCGAAGATGCTACGGAAACAGCCCCCGAGTCTCCTTTGCACCACGTACGCGCTCCACACCGATCGCCATGGCAGCAGTGCGGTTGAACACCTTGTCTCCCTTGCTTCTCGCCAAGACGCGTTCAAAGGCACGATCCAGCACTCGATATTCCCGCCGCATGACCTCGTCCTCTTCCCAGAACAATCGCTGGAGGTCCTGCACCCATTCGAAGTAACTCACCACCACACCTCCTGAGTTGCACAAGATGTCGGGAATGAGGAAGAGCTCGGCCTGACGCTGTTCCAAAATCCGATCGGCTTCGGGCGTGGTCGGGCCATTTGCGCCCTCGGCGAGTATCCGGCACCGCAGATCCGCGGCGACTTTGGCATCGATGACTCGTTCCACGGCAGCTGGAACAAGTATATCGCAAGGGATGGTCAGCATCTCTACGGGGTCCAATCCGAGTTCGTTGGAATACCCTGCTAAGCTTCCTCGTGACGAGGCGTGTCTGACCATCTGTGGGATGTCGAGCCCTGAAGATCGATAGAGTGCACCTGTGTGATCGCTAGCCGCAATCACCTTGACACCCATATTGTGAAACTCGAGTGCCGCAATCGAACCGACGTTGCCGAACCCTTGTACGACGGCCGTAGCGCCACCCAGATGCAGCTTGAGCTCGTCTGCGGCTCGACGGACCAAATGGGCGACGCCCCTTCCGGTGGCCTCCCGACGTCCTAATGTTCCGCCGGCGCTGACAGGCTTTCCGGTCACGATCTCGGTGACCGTCTGACCCTGGTACATCGAGTATGTGTCCATGAACCAGGCCATGATCTGCTCGTTTGTACCCATGTCCGGTGCCATGACGTCAGTGTGAGGGCCGACAAAGGGGATCATTTCCTGCATGTAACGACGCGACAGCGCTTCAAGTTCGCGCTTCGACAAGCTCGATGGATCGACACTAATGCCGCCCTTAGCGCCGCCGTAAGGCAGTCCCACCAAGGCACATTTCCAGCTCATCCAAATGGCGAGCGCCGCCACCTCGCCGAGGTCAACGCTCGGCGCGAACCTGGTCCCGCCTTTTGTCGGGCCGAGTGTGAGATGGTGCTGCACACGATAGCCCTCGAAAACGGCGGTCGTGCCATCATCACGATGGATCGGACAGGAGACCGTGACCGCGCGTTTTGGCATTAGTAGCCGCGCTCTAGCGTCTTCGGGGATGCACAGATATTCTGCGATCACCTCGAATTGCTTAGCGGCCATCTCAAAAACAGGTCCACTGTAGGCGGTCACGATAGCTCCTTACTTGGTTGTGAATCAGCAGGTGTTTGGCGCCACACCTTTATTGTGCGGACGCGACGGGGTTTCCGGACGGTCCTTCATGCAAGCGGGATTAACGATGCGTCCCGTTGCATGTCGCAAACCACAATGCGGAGAAGCGTGCTGTCGCACCGAGGGATATTCCGTATACCGGTTCGCTGTCGCCGCAGAGGCCAGCGCTTTATGCCTCAAGCTCCGACACGGTCACTATTTGCGTGATGCATACTTGCCGCGGGAGATTCCAGAGGCGATGCCTTGATCTCGCATCCGGCTGTACTCATCCGTAACATGAGACAGTTGATGAGTGTCGAAATGGCTCTGAAGTGAGGTTCGGAAGCCCTGAATGTCCGCAGCTCGCTTCAGCGAACGCTTAAGTAGCCTAGCGGCGAATGGGTACGCGGCGGCAGCTTTCTCGGCGAGCTCGGTTGTCTCCGCCTCTAGCCGCTCGCGAGAAACGAATCGGTTTATCATGCCAACGCGAAAAGCCTCTTCGGCCGACAGGCGCCGCCCCGTTAACAAGAACTCATGCGCCATCCGCAACCCCATGACCCATGGGTGGACCAGGACTTCGACCGCCGCCGTGGCGAGACTCTGACACACGGGATCGGCAAAAAAGGCATCGTCAGAAGCCACAACCATGTCGCACATGTTGGCGACCATGAATCCGCCGGCAACACAAGCCCCTTGAACCGAGGCGATCGTTGGTTTGGGACAATCCCAAATCCGAAGCGCATAGTCGAAGTAACGCGTTTCCTCGTAGGCGTAGCGTTGCTCAACCGTGAAATTTGCGCGCGTTGCCTGCGCCTCCTTGAGATCATGACCGGCGGAAAAGTGATCACCTTTGCCCGCGAACACGATCGCCCTGATCGCATCGTCCCGGACCGCGTCCGTCAACGCCGAATCCAGCTCATCGAGAAGCTGGCAGCTTTCGGCATTCCGAACATGCGGCCGGCTGTGAAAAATCCAGGCAATATTGCCGCGCTGTTCAACTGCAACGGTCTCGAAGTCCATCTAGTTCACCCGTGTCGAGTTAAGAAAAGGAGTTGCTCAGGCCATGTGAGTAGCGCGTTGCTCTCGGGGCCGGCGAGACGCACCCGCCATGCCCGGCGAATGTTCGCGCGAGCTCCAGCAGCACGCGAGCCTCCTCCGGCGTCGCCAGGGCTTCACGGAACTCCTTCGGAAGCACAGGCTTCGGATGGATCCTGAAGAGAGATCCCGCTCTCGATACCGAGAAGGGCACTCCGCGCCTGGCGATCGCAGTTCGCAACTGGTCACGAAGTCTGTCGCCGAGGGTCTCGAGTGGGCGAAAGGCGCGTGATCAAGGGCCTTCATGGAAGCGGGACCCGCGCACATCGATAAAGGATTTGCCGAAAACGCTCCTCCGTGCGGAACAGCGGGTCTGCCCTTCGAGGCTTCAAAGACGCTCATCACATCGCGCCTGCCGCCGATTGCGCCGATCGGCAGATCTCCGCCGATGATCTTGCCAAAGGTGAAGATGTCCGCGGCAAGGCCATACCGCGCTGCGGACCCTTCGTAGCCCAACCGAAAATTCAGAACGTCATCGGCGATGATCAGGATGTCATGCTTGCGAGCCACCCGTTGAATCGCGCCCAGGAACTCTGGTGTGGGCGTGATATAACCAGCTCGGCCAGGCATCATGTCGATCAGGATAGCCCCTAGCTTGGACGCATTCGCCTCGATGAATTGCTCAGCCACGCTGGGTTGATTGAAGCGCAGGGGAATGACCTCGTCCAATACTGAGACCGGCGCGCCACGATAGGATGAAGTGGTTGCAGGCATGTCGGTTGGACCCCAGTTCTTGGGACCACTCGCAAGGTTGATCTCCGCCCGGTCATAGGACCCGTGATAGGCGCCTTCGATCTTGGCGATGGCGGATCGACTGGAGAACGCTCGGGCCGCCTTGATCGCTATCATCACAGCTTCCGTACGCGTGTTGACGAAGCGGAGCGCCTCCACGGCCCGCACACATATCAACTCAGCCAAATCAATTTCGCTGAGCGTCGGGTTTGCCAAGCACGTGCCTGAGCGCAACTGACTCGTGACAGCAGCAATCACAGGCTCAAAGCTGTGCCCGTGGATCAAGGTAGCGAAGTTGCCGTTCAGGTCGAGGAAGCGCCGACCATCGACATCGAAGACATAAGCGCCTTCACCGCGGTCCACATACCGCGGGATGGGATCCCGATCGATCGGGACGCGTGTAGTACCATCAGGGAAGACCCGCTGTGCGCGCGCGAACGCCTCTCGTGAACGAAGACCGATTGAGTTGTGGCCTTCAGAAGCCGTACTTTGCGTCATGATTTATCCTGGTTCGAGTCGGTTCTATGTCTGTTACCGCTGGGGAAGGCTTGGTGTGTACGGCAGTCGGCCTAAGCCCCATAAGTGTGCCTGTTCGAAAGCGCCAAAGTCTGCAGCAGACCAGATCGTCGATGGTCTTGCCGAAAGCGCATGTAATCAATCGAGCAACATTTCCTTCGGGTACGGATCAACTCGGCCAGTCAAATGCTGGCGCAACGTCGATGGTCGCGGAGTCCATGCAAGCGAACTCCCTGCTTTACAAGTCATGCCCGAGTTGTCGCTGAGTGAAGCCGCGGCCAGGAAGTGTCATTCCCGATTGTAGCTGCAATTCGATCTGGAATGATGCAAGCAAGCCGCACCGCGCGCTTGAATTCTGCGAGCAAACCGCGTTTCTTCAAGATTCTAGGTAAGGGAAGCACTTGCCACGGCCGATGACCTACCTAAGGCAGGGTGTCGAGACGAATCTGCAAATCGGCTGCTCAATTGAGCGTTTAGCATGCGCCATCGTGGTGCTGGGTTATCATGATGATTGCTCCGTCTCGAGAGGCGAGCGGACGCCCTTTCCTTGCACTTTGCATCGGAGCACCATTGCGCTGCGGAGCTAGTCCCTTGGGGACATGGCCCTCACCCGATGTAGTCGGGATAAGATTCGTACCTAACTTTCTAGGGCCGCCAACCATGACTGCTTGGCTCGCATTGGCCAAGACGAGTGCGCAAAGAGGCCAGCGGCATTGACTTTCAAGCTCAGCCCGATAACAGGCGCAAATTAAAGGCCTCCGGCGGGCATGCCGGAGGCCTTCTTGGAGGTTAACTTAGATGGATAGAGCCACTTCTCCTTTGCTGTTGCGACAGAAAACTTAGAAGTTGCGCTGCGCGCGGAACATCATCTGCAGGCTGCTCTGATCCTTCAGCTCGTAGGTTGCCGCCGGCTTGGCGATGCCAGCCTGCACCGGCAAGGCAACCGTGCTTCCGCTGGCATACTTCTGGTCAAGCATCGTGTAAGCGAGCTCGGTCGAGAAGGTCAGGTTCTTGACTGGAGTCCAGCGCGTCGCCACGCCAACAACCGAATAGTTGAAGTCGGGATTGCAACCAGCAAGGCCGCTCGACAAAGCAAGCGTCGCAACGAACGCGCCGCAGATATGTCCCTTGGCAGTGTTGTTGTAGCGCACGGCACCCCAGCCACCGAAAATGGCGCTGTTCCAGTATGGGTTCCAATTATGAGTGTACGCGCCGTTGAAGCCGTACGTCGTGGTCAATTGCTGGCCCGCGCCGGCGACGAACACAGAGTCAGAGACGCCGCCGAGACCGATGGTCTGGTAAGCCCCTCCCACTCCCGCGCCGCCGTAGATCGCATAAGTGAAAGGCGTATACGACTGGAAGTTGTAGATGCTCGCGCCATTCGTGTAAACACCCTGGACGTTGATGGTGTCGCCGACGCCGGTCGGAATATTCTTGATTGACAATGCGAGCTGACCGGCCCAACCCCACTTGTCGCCCGGATGCCCCGTCGTCTCATCGACGCCATAATAGCCAGCGTGATTGTCATGCGCGGCGACCGATGCCTGGAAAAGACCCCAAGCCTGGTCGACCCGCAGCATGGCTACGAGATCGGGAGCGCGCGAGCCGCCGATATCTCCTGCACCGTACGTGCCGGTGGCAAGACCTACAGCGGTCGCACCGCTTACGTTCCAGATGTTAGTCGTACGGTTAACCTGATCCTCGGCCGAGAATGAAGCCGTGATGCCCTGGCCGAAGTCAGCGGTATAGGCGAACTGGTTGACGGCCTCCCAGCCGCCGCCGCCAGGCATGCCATCGAAGGAGTTACCGGGATAGTTGGTCCAGGGCGATGAGAACTGCGATTGCGCTCTGCCGAACGTGAAACCAGCAAACTGCATGAAGGCATAGTATACCGAGAGTGAACCGCCAGAAACCATCCCGCTGCCACTTCCGGCGGGATTGTTTCCGGTGTAGGCAGTCGCGCCATTGATCAGGTTGCTCCCGGCACCGCCATATCCACCGGCCGTCCAGGTGAAAGCCAACTCGGCGTAGGTGCGAAGGACGCCATATTCCGTCGCCGTCCGCGTATCGGTGCTGAAGTCGAAACGAGATTGCGCCGTGTAGTAGTTGCTGAGGCGGTTGTGCGCGCCACCGAGGCCGCTAGCCGCCGCACCCCAGACGCTGTTCGTGCCCAGTTGGGTCGAAGCGCGCACGTAGCCACCGAGCTTGATGCACGTGTCGGTGCCGGGAATGTAGTAGAATCCAGCACCATACAACGAGCAAATCTTCACATACTCGATTGCCTTGGCCTTGATGGGAAGATCCGCCGCCTGAGCCCCGGCGCCAGCGAACATTGCGGCCGAACCGAGGATAAAGCTCTTCATCAATTTCATTGTTGAACCTCCAAGTTGGAAACGTCGATTCCGTCCTTCAAAGATCCGCCGCTGCTAGCCTCACCTACTGGTCGGGTGCTTGACGGACGACGTCGAGGCGCCCCCTCTCCGTCGGCTCAATGTCTAATTCGCCATATCAATTGTCGCAATTAATTAATATCCACAATCATATGTTTGGCGCGAACTGTGGCATTTCGGCGACAGGCGGCATTTCGCAAAGCAACGCTGAGAGTCATTATGAAAAAAAAGAACCCCCAGGGGGCATCCCGGAGGTTCTCCTTGGAGATTTTACATGATCGCCGAAGAGCCCTCCAACGATCTGATAATAGCCGCACCAAAACTAATTGAATATATCAATTGATTTTTACATGGCACCTATGCCCAGGTGGAGCCTTTCAGGGGCGACCGAACCCAGATACCTGTAAGAGAGCAAGTCACGCAGCGACTTATTGGGCGTGCTGGGGTTTGGCGGAACAACCAACATGGCTGAAAAACCAACAATCGACAGGGCCGTCAGGGACTTCATCTGGAACGTCGTCGAGATCCATTCCCAACTTGAGCAAATACATAAGAGCTGGGCGGAGCTCCTGGGCTTAACCGAGCCACAGTGGTTGATCCTCATGGCTATCGACGAACTCGACGAAGGTTGCGGTGTCTCGGGGATAGGGGTTGCAAGTAAACTCCGAATTCATCCCGCCTTCGTTACCAACCAAACGAAAAGGCTGGAAACGATGGAGTTTCTGGCGCGCGAGCCGTCGCCAGATGATGCAAGGTTCGTTCAAATGTCCCTGACTGAGAAGGCTCGTACAGAAATCTCAAAGCTGTCGAGTAAGAGGGAAGCTCTCAACGCCACGTTATTGGAGGGGCTGGACGGGGCGTCACTAGACTACCTCAACAAGCGGTTAACCTCGATCGCGAAGAATAGTCGATTGGCATCCCAAAAGCTGAGTATCGGCGTGTTGTAGGCCTGAATGGATGGGCCGCATCAACCTGGTCGTTATCATTTACCTCCTGACCAACATGGACAGCTTCACTGCAGCTTACCACGGAGGCAGGCGTCGAGCTCGCACTTGAGTTCATCTTGGTTGGACCATCTTTTGAACTTCTCTGGGCCCCTCCCCTCCACTGAGCACCCATCCGAGCCCCGCACAACAATCGATTTCGCGAACGATTTGCAGGTCCGCGGACAACTCACGACCTAATGAGCACTACTGCGACAAGATCGGGAGAGAACCGCAGCGCCGCTAGCCGACGACTCGCTCTTGAGTTGATTCTGGTGCGAGCTTCTGCTCCAGCCATCTGAAGATGCAGTCATCTGAGCTAACGAAGTTGTCAACCTCCTCGCCGAGCCCTCCTCGAATGAGTTGCGGCATGACCAAGTCCACGTCAATGTGCGCCGCCATGCAAACAGCCTGTAGTTTGATAGCCTCGGGCACACTCACAACGCCGCGCCCCCCGGCTACCACGAGGATTGGACAATTCAACAATCCAGCCAGCCGTGAGCGACGCACCGACACAATGTCCTTATCTGCGCCGTCGGTGGATGTCATCCAGCGGACGGATCTGAGGGAGCGCGTCCAGTTCCAAATGCCGCCGTCACAAACCGCCGCAGCAATGCGGCGATCGTATGCGGCAAAATCAGTAGCTAAAGAGGCCGATAATCCGTCTCCATAAATGCCGATCCGACTACTATCAACGTCAGACCGAAGCGACAAATGATCAAAACAATGGGACAATACGATCTCGGACCCACCGCGCGCGTGGATGGCGATATTCTCGTGTGAGACAACAAGGACGGACATCCCCCGGCCAATCACCACAGGCAAGAGCCTGCCGAGCAGCGTCGGTCCTTTCTCCTCTTCGTTGCTGACGCAAATCACTGCTGGCGCGCGTGAATTGGGAGTTCCAGCAGGCAGATAGTAGGCTAGAAAATCCCCGAGATCCCCGCACCCGATCTGTACGGTCTCCACCTCATGACCGAAGGATAAACCAATCCCCTGAAGGCCAGCTTCCACTTTGGCTGAAACGTCCGCCTTTCGCGGATCATCGTCAGCAACCAGCCTCCTGGCGACTTCGAATGCAGTGAGCGCGCAAAGCCAAGCCTCGGCGGCTTCATCGTACTCTTTTTTGTTTATGTTGAGGTCAGCAAGACGGCAATAGGCATCTCCGGTCCCGGCCCAGGTTGCACCCCAGTGCTGCCGAGCCAATTGGGCGCGATCACCTTGTAGACCGTCTAGGAACGCCGAAGCGTTCTTTCGTGCGGACGCAAGATCGCCCGTCACATGAGGCCAAGCACCAAACTCCATCGATTTGCCCCTCGGTGAAGATCCCTACCCCTTCGCACAGCATGCGCCCGTCATTCAGGTGCTCCTATGGAGATCGACTTTCTTAGAGAATTGCTTCCCGAGGTCGCGTTGTTTCATCTCCTTGCAATAAATGTTACCAAGAGCCGAGCGCCGAAATATCCTAATGGGGGGGGCCGCCACTCCGAAATTCTGTGTCCGAGACCGATTATGCGAGTTTTTAATGCGCGACAAGCAAGAGGGGCAACGAGAGCATCCGCTCAGTCCGCAGATCCGATGCCTAATGACCCCGAGAACGCTTTTGTGTCGGCGCTCGCGCAACATCGAGCCTGCCGTGGGGTCGAGGACGGCGCCAGTAGCTGTCGGTCTCGACCGCCACAAACAATGTAGAAAACCCTCACCTAAGCCACCGGCAGACACCAGCATTCATGCTAAATTGGTCCGCTGGTCAGACTGTCAGAGGCTATTAAGCCGCAACCTCAATGTGTCCCGTCACCCAGTTAGATCAGCACGACACAGAACTTCGGCGACAGCGGGGCTGAGGCAGCATGGTATGCTGGCCCATCACTCGAAGTGAGACGCTAATCGCTTCCCCTTAGCCGAACCTGGTGGCTGTTACATACCAAATGCCTTAGTCACACAATATCGGCAAAGCATCTATCGAATGCCGAAATTTCTATCGAAATCCTCGCTGATCAGGCCGAAGACGCACAAGCAAGGACCATGGCCGCGTCAAACAGCTGGACCGGCTGCTTTGCACTGGTGCAGTGAACGACTCTGGACCGGAGACACACCAATCCATGAATTTCGCACCGGCGATCGCGCATCGATGGAGCTCGCGCTGACTTGAAGCCGAGTGCTCGAGTCAGGGCAATTAAGTCCCCGAGAGACAACCAGCGCGTATCCATTCGGCGTAGCTTTCAATTACTCACAACTTTGACGACTCGGGCTGATCCGCTGATCAGTTAATCTTGAATCGAAAAGAATCACTTGTGATTCCTTGCTGAGCACCTGATTCGCGAGGGGGTGCTCTATGGGACTGACGTTAAGGGGCGATCTGCAAGAGGCCGGTTGCAGTCCTTGGAAGGATTGATCGAGAGAGTAGTGGATGCGAGTTTAAGGACGCGCAACTCGGCCAGAGATTCCGCAAACTGCTCACGCAGATCGGAAGCGCTATGGGACAAAGCATTCCGCTCGTCTGCCAGGATTGGACGAATACCAAGGCAGCCTACTGCTTCTTCTCTAACCACCGGTCAGCGAAGCAGTCATTCTGGCCGGCCATTTCCAATCGACACGTGATCGTGCCGCCCTCACTTAAGGTCTCGTTCTTGTGCTGCACGATACAACCGAGTTCAGCTATCAACGCGAGAAGTCAGAAGCGAAGCTTACGAAGCGAAGCGATCGGCATCACCAAGAGCATAAACAGTGGACGGGATAAGGCAGGTCGCCTCAGATCGCACACGGTTTGCGGCATCCTGATGCATTCGAGCCTCGCGGTTACAATCGAAGGGGTGCCGCTTGGGTTAGCGGCCGTTAAGTTTTGGAACCGGAAGAAATTCAAGGGGACGGCAGTGCTTAGCAAGAAGATCAATCCGACCCGGCTTCCCAATCGAGAAGAAGGAGAGCGTCCGGTGGTTGGAAAATCTCAAGCAATCTACGCAATTCTTGGATCATCCGGGACGATGCATCCATATCGGTGATCGCGAGAGTGACATCTACGAGCTTTTCTGCGCAGCACAGGAGATCGGAACTCATTTCCTGATCAGGACCTGCGTCGACCGCTTCGCTGGAGACGGGGATCACACGATCGCCGACGAATTGGACGAGGTCGCCGTCAAAGGGCTCCATCGCATCGAAGTCAGAGACAGCAACGGCGATCCCGACCAGGCCATTCTTGAGGTCAGGTATCGCAAGATTCGCGTTCTACCGCCTATCGGAAAGCAGAAGCGCTATCCCGCTCTGACCTCGACGGTGATCCATTCGATTGGAAGCTGATCACCGACCTGCCTGTTGGTTCCCGCACCAAAGCCATTGAGAAGCTGGAATGGTATGGCTTGAGATGGAAGATCGAGGTGTTCCATAAGATTCTCAAATCGGGCTGCAAAGCTGAGGAGTCGAAGCTTGGGATCGCCCAGCGTCTGACCAACCTGATCTCGCTCTTTTGCATCCTGAGTTGGCGGGTCTTCTGGATGACAATGCTCAACCGTTCCGCCCCAGACACGCCGCCAACCCTCGCGTTGACTGCAACTGAAATCGGCGTGCTCGAGCGCCTCGTCAACGACAAAACAAGAGCAAGACGCAAAACGCTCTCGCACTACTTGATCAAGATCGCCCGGCTCGGCGGTTATCTCGCCCGCGCCAGCGATCCGCCGCCCGGCAATACGGTCATGTGGCGCGGGCTGTCACGCCTCACCCAACATCGCGTTGGGCGCTATGGACGGAGGAGAATTTGTGGGTAATTGAAAGCCTATGAAGGCCGCCTTGCCGAATGAGGTGTGTTGTAGAGAACTCGGGATAGTGCGAGGCGCAGCGCCAAGCCCACGGTTCGAGGTGGTAGACGGGCCGGCGGCGGGGCTGGTCCGAGGAGTGCAAGATCGTCGTGGAGAGCTTACAAAAGCGATGCGATATGGCGTTTCGCGCTCATTGTTGCCGCGATGGTGACGGTCGTTTCGGCCGGAGCCGAAGGATGCCGCTCATCAACCTGGTTTCGTACCGGGGATGGTAGTCGCCGTCTCAGAGCCGCGCCTTGACCAGTCGCGCCGGCCAGCAGCGGCGGGTCGGTCGTCATCGAGTTTGCTGCCGGGTTCGGATGCGGATCACGAGTACGGTCGAAGTGGCGACACTGAAGCTCGCCATGGCGGCGCCGGCAGACGGACGCCTAGGGTGATCCCATTGCATCGGGCGTGTGGGTCCGGGTTGCGATCGGCCACACGGCTAACGTCGCGTCATGAACTCGCCGGCCCCGCGGATGTACGACGAGACCCGCACGGCGGCGACCTCCATGTGTTCCATGGCAAAAGCGGAAAGCTGATCAAGACCCTTTGGCACGCAATTTGGCATGTCGCTCTACCAAAGGGCTGGATCGCGGCCGTTCCAGTTGCCGTCGTCTGCTGATGGCATGGTGACAATCACGGGCTGATCGCACAGATCAGCGGTTCGGAAAGAGATCGCGTCTTATGATTCTCTGGTCTACCGTGCGCGTTGATAGTTCTCTTCCGGACGATGTGACCAAGCGGCAGCGATGCTGCGCGCCGAGCGAGCGGCCCGGTTGGCGGCAGAAGCCGGGCCCAGGCGGCGAGCTTGCTGATCGAGAAGTTCAAGCTCAGCATCAAGAAGCTGCGTCATGAGCAGTGCGGACAGTCTTCGGAGCGCTGCGCATTGCGAGACCAGCTCGAGCTATATCGACGCTAGCGGACTGAATGGCGCCGTGGCGGCAACCCTGATGCCGCTCTGCTCAGAGATATTCCGGGCTTTGACCAGCAGCACCGGCCTGGGATCGATGGCCACCAATCGTTCCCAGATGAAAGCGCACCGCTCCGAAAACGGAGACGAAGAGAAAACCATCGGGCGCTCACGCGTAGCCGAATGACGAAGTCCATGCCCTCACAGAGGACCAATGACGTCGGCGTCTCCACCTGCCCTCACCAGGAAACATCAACATTCGCTGGCACCGGCCCTTCTGGCGGCGTTCGGACCTATCTCGCGGATCATTCGCCGACAAAAATGCGATGCCATCGGTCAGCGAAAACTTGTCGCGGAGCAGAGCGCCAAGGCCATCATTTCGTCTACGACTAGCCGGAGTCAGCCGATCCCCTACCAGCAAAGCTCTACGGCCGGCGCAACCTGCGTACGTTTGCGCGTCTTGAGAAATTCCGCCGTATCGCAACATTGCGATAAATTTGCAAGCACCTTTCTCGCTGGCGCCTTCATCGTCACTAACGAGTGACCCAATCGAGTCCGGATCCTAGCTAGAAGGAATAAGCTCCCATGGCATTCTTGTGTTCCGCCTGGAGAAGCGGTACGTTTGGCTTCAGTTCGTCCGCCGTGGCGGCGGCGCTGCGGACGCTCCCAAAACGCGATTCATGACTTCGCAACCTGTCTACGATCCATTCCCGAAGTACCTTCAGATCAGGGAGGTTTTGCTCCGTTGCTTGGCAGACCGGGAAGTAGGAGACATGCTTCCAACAGAGAAGGCCCTAGCTAATCAGTTTCGGGTAAGTCGAGTGACGATCCGGGGGGCTCTCAAGTCGCTGGAAGAAGATGGGATTATCGCACGCCGAGCAGGTGTAGGGACTTGGGTGGCTCGCGCCGTTCCAGCTGTGACAGATCACAGAGCGACAGGTCCTATCGAAGAGTTTGTACGAAGGGGGATTGAGACTAGCACCAGCCTCCTTTCCAGCGGACTGGTTGCGGCATCTTCAGACGTGGCGGCTGTGTTTCGTCAAAATCAAAATTGGATGGTGCTTGAAGCTAAGCGTCTACGAATCGTCGACGGGAAGCCGTTCCTTCTGTTGAAAGTGTACTTCCCACCCAGCATCGGCAAAAAAGTCAAAAATATATTACATTCTGATATTCAATTTGTGCCGACTCTTCGTAGCCTGCACGATTCAGAGATTCGCGAGGAGTGGCAACGGATCGAAGCCGTCGCAATGGACAAGGAGTTGGCAAAAGTACTGAAAGTGCGAGCTGGCAGCCCAGCATTGGTTGTGAAGCGACTGTTTGTTGATTCGCAACGCAAGCCGGTTGTATATTTCATAACGATCTTTCGAGCGGACCGCTATTACCATACGGTGACACTTCCCCAGGCCAAGAGCTCGTATCATCCAGTTGATAAGAATAGAGTTCGTTCGCGACGAACTTCCTGACTGTCCCAGAGATTAAGTGTGATGTCCCGCTTCATGTTGAAGAGCGGAAGACGTTGCGCGACCATCGTATCACGCGGCTTTCCTCGTTCCCAGTGGAGTGGCCCAGATGGAGCGTTTTTTTGGGCTATTGTCTCCACGGCTGCAGCCGCCTTTGAGGCGCAGCAGCCAGGCCAGCGCATATGCCAGTCCGCACAGTCTGGGCGTCCGATGGCGTCCGAGACGAGCGCCGAACTAGATCGCGCTCTTGCTTGAACTCTCGCAGGACCTGGGATCAGGTTTCAGCGTTACGTCGCGTACGCCGTACGCCTCATGACCCAAGGCAAGGACCGTGTGCGGTCGCTCCGCACCTACCGATCTGGGCGGGCGCAGGAAAACGAGCGTCCCTACCGCGAGCGCTCGCACTTGGCGGTGCGTTATACAAAATCGAGAACGAAGCCCCTGCCGAAGATCGCCACTCCGGTTGCGCGCGCGGATCAGGACCTTTGCCAATCGGAGTAGATCGGCGAGGCTTTCGTGGTACTGATAGCAGTGTCGCAGGCAGGTCGCGCTCGGCTGACGGCTGAACCGTCACTCCAGCGTGGCCAGCAGCCCGGCCATCAGCTGGCCTCGCTCGGCAAGACTGTCAACCTCGATGTGCTCGTCAAGGGTGTGGGCCTTGGCGCCCCGCGCACCCAGACCGTCGAGGGTGGGGATACCCATTGCACCGGTGAAGTTGCCGTCGGAGCCGCCGCCTGCGCTGGCATGCGGCAATTCCTTGCCCAGTTGATTGGCGAGGCCGCGCGCCTTCTCATAGAGCGCGATGGTGCCGGCATTGGGCTCCCATACGGGCCGGGTGACGCCGCGGGTCACCTTGAATGAGACGCCGTTGCTCGTGCCCGAGAGTGCCAGCATCTTCTCGACGCCGTCGTCGAGATCGGCCTGGCGCTTGGCCATTGAGAGCGCCTCGCCAGTGCAGGTAGTCGCGACGCAATTCACCCATTGGCCGCCATGCACGATCCCAACCGAGAAGGTGTGGTCGTCCGTCGTCATCGCGTCGATCGCGAGAATCTGTCGGGCCATCTCGCGGATCGCCGAACGACCCGAGGAGAGTGTCGCGCCGGCGTGGCTCGGTCGGCCCGTGGCTTCCAGGTTGAAGCGAGCGATCGCATAGCGTCCTGTGACGACCCCGTTGTCTGCTCGGCCGGGTTCGGGAACCAGCACGTATTTGTTGCGCGCAGCTTCTGCTTCGATGATGCCCCGCGCCGAGGGTGTGCCGACTTCCTCGTCAGGAGTGAACAGCACGGTGATCGGCAGTGGCGTCGCGATCGAGGCGCGGATCAACTGCCTGATCGCCTCGAGGGAGAGGTAATTGCCGCCCTTCATGTCGAAGATGCCGGGTCCGTAGCATTTGTTGCCCTCGCGCCGCCATTTCAGCTTCTCGAGGGTACCGATCGGGTGGACCGTATCCATATGGCCGGCGATCAGGATGCCCGGGTCCCCTTGCCGCGGGTGGGGAAACTGCGCGCGCACGACATCGCCAAAGCCCTGCTGACCGGCGATACGTTCGATCGTGGCCCCCATCACGGCCATATCACGCGCGCCGAGATCTAGCATGCGGTTAACACCATTCGCATCCCAGGTCGGACTTTCGCATTCGACCCATTTGCGCAGGCCCTGCAGCATCGCATCGGCATCGAAAGGGAGGTTGGCTGGATTCATTTCGTCTCTCTCATGCAGTCCGTATTGTGCATTGCACAGCTAATGGCATTTCGAAGAACTTGCACTCAGAGGTCATCAACATCCGGCACAAGTCTCGCGCGCGCCCTAGTTACTGAAATAGGGGAACGACGGCCAATGACGATTAACAAGCCCTTTTCTTTAGTGCCGCCGGGACACGCGCTCGTCTGCTCTAGAGATAGCCCCTCGGGATGACGTCCGGGCCCGCCACGTAGGTCGGGATTATGGTCGCGTTGGAGCCACGCATCGCGTACGATCTGAGGTCTCCTCCACTAGGAGCTGGAGCTTTCGACATCGGTGCGAAGAAGGCTCAGCCTCACCTAATGGAAAAGGGTCGACAACCCTTGACCACCGCATTGACCGCTATTTTTCGCGAGCGTAATGGATGCGCCTCTGCCTCCAGGAAATAGTGAGCGAATCGCTGTTGTCAGTGTTTGTTCGCGCTCGTTCGGCAGAAAAAGTGCCGGACGGAACTAAGGGCAATCACTTAGTAGGTCGTCAGGATAGCATCACTCGTTATTCCCGGAACGATGCCGCTTTTTGCCATTTGATTAGCCCTCAATCACTCTTGGATTATGTCAAGTAAACTCTCAGATCCAGACAAACCTCGCGCGTGAAATGCGTTCCGTTTGCAAACTCCAGCAACTCCTGAGTTCCCCCCTGACTGAATCGATGCAGAACTTCATTGGCATATGCAGCTTGATCAATCCGAGCCGATCGCATTTTGTGAACTATGCGCATGCGACGCCCCAGATCTCGTTGGTCGTTCGTTTGGTGTGCACCATCGGCTCCGGTACCAGTGTGATCGGCGGCAGCGGCCCGGGGATGTTCATAGCTAGTCGATCCAGGAAGCGGCGTGTCGATTCCTCTGAGCCGTCCGATTCGTAGTAGCACACCAGCAATGCCAGATCGTCGAGGCGCTTGTTGAAACCACCCAAGATGTCACTGATTACAGCCATCGTGCAATCGACCTGTCTGCTGAGGTCACCAGGCGATTGGATATTCCCTCGACCCGCGCCGAATGGGATTTGCCCGCCGAGCCACACGCAATCGTCGACGAGCAAGCCCTGTCGAAAGTTATTTCGAACCGGCCAGTCCCAGACCCAGTCCGGCCAGGAGTCCGCCCGAGGCACGCGTTTGCTGTAGTCACCCAACTGCGTCCGGTAGCCGAGAAGCTCTATCTTCGTTCGCACGTTGCTCGGCCAGGGGATGGGCCATGGAAGGCCTGTCGCAACCGCAGCTCCCTCCGGAAACCTGCGGAAACGCTCCTTCGCCGGCGGCAACCAGTCATCCGGGTTCACGTAAGGGTAGTATCCTTCAACCTTAATCACGTCGTTGTAGCACACATCCAGCCCGTCCATGATTGTTTTCAGTCGATCCATGACGAAGCTGGTTTCTGCTGCAAGGGAGCCGCCCTCAAAACCGCCGCGGAAACCAGGCATGTCCGAAGCGGCAAAGAACCCGCCAGCGAGCAGACCAAGGGTATATTCCGCCGCATCGGGCATTACGGGTCTGGGAAGCGGCTCGGCCACGAAGTGAACTGGTGCCTGCTTGCGCCAGCCTTTAACTGCAATCGCTTGCAACTGGAGCTCTTGTCCATTCCATGGCATCATCGGCGATGGCTGCATCGAGATGACAGGCGCTGGAGACTCCGAAAAGTGACGACGAAGCGCGGCTAAAAGAGCCCAGCCTCCGCCATCTCCTGAGCCCGGCCGAAAGAACGCCTTCAGCCGCACGACATCGTTCAGATCGCAGTTTTGCGCACGCAATGCAGCAGAAGTGCTTTCAATGGCGCCCGGGACCTGCCCCAGCAAATCTCCCGCATTATCAATCTTACCTTCGGCATTCAGGTCAGCTGCTCCCCCAACAAAGCAGAACCTGCCAGCTCTACGGCCAAGACGGTACGGATGATCCACCGGAAGATGCCACACGTGACCTCTAGGCGTCCGCTCTCGATCATGATTGACAGCACTCGTCAGGTTCGACATTCGTCACCCTATGCCAATAGAAAAGATTGTGTTCAGCTTCTGCGATTGCGGAGAGAAACAGACTGAGTCACCGATCTCCGCAGCTAGGTGGCAGACGCGCAAATCATCCACCAGATCCGGTAGGCTATTTCTGCTCTTTTGGAACCGAAATGCATTTTTCCCGCGTTCTGGCCGGCAGCGGCCCGAATAATCGGGCCTGATCCATCAACTGCTCGTGTGCACAATTCAGCTGAGAGATAGATGGCGCTGACTTTTTCATGTCCCAGTTGGAGACCTCGGGTACATCTTGTACGAATGAGGTAGGTATCGTGTGTTCCTGAAGCTGCCTGATGCTTGTGAAGGAGGTGTCGCTGAGCAACTTCCCCGGTAAGTCCTAGAACCGAGAACCATGCCTCGACCTGGTTGAGCCAAGGACGCAATTGTCGGTTTGAAATGGAATTGCACATTGGGTCGGGCCTTGGCGGGCCTGCTCGTTCGTGGGTGCGGATCGGAAGATGATCCGCTATCGCTCCAGCCGCCCGCCGGACGCAGTTCTGCGTGGCCGATTGTGCGATCTAGCCAACGAGCGGCGTTTCGCGGCTATCGTCGCCTGTTCGTCCTGCTGCGGTTGATCCCGGATGACTCGCCCCAAGCGGCGGCTCCCCGCAAAGCCGTGGGGACCCGGGCCTCGATCCTTGTCGAGCCGAAGCCAAATGCCCGCTGGTCGCTGGACTTCGTCCACGAGCAGTTCGCTAATGGCCGACGCTTCCGCATTCTCAACATCGTCGACGACGTCACCAAGGAATGCCTGGGCGCCATTCCGGAGACGTCGATCTCGGGGCGGCGTATGGCAATCGTCGAGCGACGCCGCAAGCCAGGAATGATCGTGTCCGACCATGGCACCGAGGTCACCTGCAACGGATACCGGCTTGGTGCAAGGACGCAGCCATCGATTGGCTTCATCGCAACGGGAAAGCCCATGCAGAATGGCTTCATCGAGAGTTTCAACGGCCGGATGCGCGATGAGCTACTCAACGAGACTCTGTTCTTCGATCTCGATGACGCCCGCGCCAAGATCGCCAATTGGGTCGCAGACTACAATCTCCAGCGTCCCCACTCGTCGCTGAAATACCCGCCCCCCGGCCTACGCCGCCCACCACTGCGCAATTCCGACCAGCTCCGCCGATCGTCCGTTGCTCCACCCGCGCCACTTGGCGTACAAAAGCCCGAGACTCTACCTGCCGCTGGATGAAGATTCACTGGCAGGTCAGGACTAAGCACAACCGGTAGTTCAATGCCGGTACTGCGGCTCTCCGGGTCGGAGCTGGCGGCGGATCGCGGCCAGATGCAACCGCGCAGATTCCGAATCGCCATCGCGCATCTGCTTGTAAGTTGCCTATGCGATTGCGAGGTCGACTGGCAGAACTTTTCGTCCCGTCGACATCGCCAGTACCTGCATCTCGGCGGCACGCTCCAGATAGTAGAGGCAGTCCCAGGCCTGTGCGATGGTCGGCGCCAGCACCATCACGCCGCGATGCTTCTTGAAAATGATGTCGGCATTACCGACCGCGGACGCGATGGTGCGCTCGCGATTGTCGAGCGCGAGGCCGTTGTAGTCGCGGCCCACCGCAGTGCGGCCATAGAATTTCAATGCGGTCTGACCGGCCTAGATTAGGGGATCGCCCTCGGTGATTGACAGTGCCGTCGCATAGGGATCTGAGTGTGGAAGGCAACCTTCGCCGCGGCAGTCGCTTGTGCATCTCGGCATGGATATAGAACGCCGTCGCCTCGGCCACGCCCTCTTCGAGCACGTTGCAGTGGAAGTCGCAGATCAGCAGCTTCGACGCCGTTAACTCGTGCAAGGGTAGCCATAGGGATTGACGAGGAAAAGATCGTTATGGCCGGGCACCACCGCGGAAAAATGATTGCAGATGCCCTCTGGAAACTGTTGCGCGCGGCCATGCGCAAACAGGCGGCAAGATCCTCGCGCGCGGTGCGGATCGCGACGGTGGCGAGCTCCGGCCGGTTGGAGCTATGGGGCGCGGCTGAGGAGGCGTGAAGGCTGTGCGCCATGGCGAGGGAAGCGTCTTTCGGTCGAAGACTTCAGCGTTCTACAGGGTCAACGAAGGCGTTTTAGTCGACGCTGAACTCCAGACGCAGACAAGCCGGCTTTCGCACCGAGTTCTTCACTACTAAGGCGATTGTTGGCGTTGAACAAGATCAAGAAGACAAGTATCGATTCTGTCAAATTCCAGTGCAGTGCATCGCGTTGTTCAGGCAGCTGGTGGGTCAAGTAAACTTATCATTGTTAGCGACAAGCAAATTTGCGCGATGAACAACCCAAGATGCTCCAGGAATATGCATCGACTTGTGCCGAGATCGCAATGGTGTTCCGGACAACACCTTACAGAACCCCCTCCTCTCCCGGTTCCCCGACATAGTGGGACACGATAACCAATATTTGCTTCCATTGTACCAGCGGATCGTTCACTGATGCCAGTTGTTGCTGGAGAGTATAGGTTTCAAGCAACTGCGACTGGCGCTACAATTATCTCATAATGAAGCTGCAGTGCTTGCCTCTACCTCCCGTTCGTACCGAACAGCAACCGGATCTACTTTATTCTTCCCAAGAAAGCCGCCCTTTTGCGAACATTTCACCACATGGTAAGCGACCGGCCTGCGCTGACTCTCATAAGCGTGCAGAGCTTCATCGGCGTTGTTTGTCTTTGCGAAAGCCTCGCGGAGGGCCAAAGCATCGATAAAGGTTTGGCTTGCACCCTGCGCTAGGTCCGGCATCATTGGGTGTGCCGCGTCACCAATCAATGTAACGCGCCCGTGAGTCCATTTATACGGAATGTCGACGTCGTATAACGGGCTTTCGACAATCGTATCTCTTGGAGTGATGCTGAGCGTTCGCGGGATATGCGTGCGCGTCCAGGAGCTAAAAAACTGGATAAATTCATCGAGGTTCTTAACTCCAAAGACGGAGCCAAACCAGTACGCCTTACCGTTACCAACTGGGATGACGGCCATCCACCCGCCTGGGGAGCAGAATGTAGTTTGCGCAGCCGGATCGACATCCACATCGGATAGGTTAATGACGGCGCGGTAACGATAGGCATGGTGATCGTTTTGGCGAAACGGCACGGCACCGATTAGTTGTTCGCGAACGGTCGAGTAGATGCCATCGGCACCAATGATCACGTCGCCTTCGTAACTCTCACCATTGCTGAAATGACAAACAACCTTGTCTGCGTTGTTCTCTATCGAAACTACTTCATAGCCAAATTTGATTCTGTCCATGCCGAACGTCTCTGCCAACATCGAACTTAATGCAAACCTATGAACCCCGACCGACGGCGCACCATATCGCAATGCCCAATCGCTGGTATCTTTTTCAAAAAGAGGGGTTCCATCCGGATTGAAGCCAAGATAGCGGTTTAACTTAACCGAAATTGCATCGTACCGTCCTCGCAATCCCAATCCATATATTGCACGCCCCGCGTTCGGCCAAAGATTCAGACCAGCACCTGTCGCCCGAAGCAGCGGTGATCGCTCGAACACATCTACGTCGAATCCTAAATCAGCTAGCCCAATGGCAGCAGAAATCCCTCCTAGCCCGCCGCCACAGAATCCAACTCGCATGTTCGTTTTCCTTTATCCCAGATCACTGAGGTATTCGCACTCCAATTGATCAGCGCGAGGCAAGCCTTGGCCATTACAATACCTAGTAGGCATCGAAGAGTTGGCGTGTTTTATTGAGGAGCAGATCGCATTTACTAGCCGAGACGGCCTAGCGCACTCGACTCCAGGCATCGGCCTCCGCGTGATGATAAGGTAACTGCTCGGTGGCAGGATGATATTTGCCTGACTCGATCATGTGATTGACGTGCGAGGCGATCTGGTCGAGCGTTGCAAACCACACGCCGCCCCTGTCCAGCATGTATTGAATCATCTTCTCCATACGCGCACATCGAGCAAGACGTCCCATCACGAATGGATGCCACACCGAAATCCAGAGACCGCCATATTCCCAAGCCGCCTCAAAATCAGCAAGAAAGACATCCATCGCGCGATCAGGCGAGTTCACCTGCATCGCGAATCCGAGATCCGAGCTCGTTGTGAATTGCGGCCAATCATCAAGGGCCCAGTCCGTGGGCAGTTCAACCACAAAGCCCTTATCGCCCTCGATGAGGTAGGGCACATCGTTGCCCATCAACGAGGAATCATAAACAAACCGTTCTCTGGCAAGGTAATTTAGAGTGTTCTTGGAGAACCGATAGCTCGGCGCCCTGAAACCGCGCGGCCGCACGCCTGTTACCTTCTGCAGAGCTTCTAAACCACGCATGAACCAGTAGTCTTCCATCTCGGCAGACAAACTGCTCAGCCGCTCATGCAAATATCCATGCAAACCAACATCGTGGCCGTCATCCATGATCTGCTTAACGATGTCTGGGTAGTGCTCTGCTGACCATCCTGGAACGAAGAAGGTCTGCTTTAGGTTATACTTCCTATACAACGCCAAAATCCGAGGGATGGCTATACGATCATATCTGAGCCAGGACGCTGTGCCGATCAAAGTGTCCGCGGTGTGGGGATGGGCGCAGTGTAGAAGACTATCAGAATCCATATCAAAGGTGATCGCCACAGCGCACTTTGCGCCATCTGGCCATTGTATTGGATTGTCTATCATACCCAACATCCTTCGTGCAGGTGACGGAAACCAGCGACGAACCTTTGCCGCCTAATGGAGGCAAAGACACAAAGCAAACTGGTGCCGCTAATGAACCCAGATACGAATTTCAACGCACAGTGGGTCATTCCACCCAACATTCGCGCAACCTCGTCTGCGAAGATGCGGGCTTCAGCGAGACGCGCCTCGCTCCTTCATCAGGAGCAATTATGTATCGGTAACTCACATGCACCCGTCTGTCATTGAATTGTGGTGGAGTGTATTGTCGCCACCATTGTCTTACTGTCAATACAATTTATGTGAAATACGAACTGAAGGAGAGTGTTCCCTTATGGCTGAACTGAATGGATGGCCAGCAGCGGGAAGATATCTATTGGTGTTATTGGGCCTTCCGGCCCCTGGCCGACAACAGCCATCATTGAAGACCACACGATGGTGTGGTTGGCTTGGGTCTCTTGAATGCATGCGGCGCAAATGAGCGGTTGACGAGGTGTTGTGAAAGCAGCCGCGCTGCACGCGAGTGCAGCTAATCATGGAGCAGAAGTGAGCTTATTCAGGTGACGAAATGTTTCTCGGTGGCCCGACGGCTACACTAACGCTGCCCTTCGAGCCACGCGCCGGACCCGGCGGCGCGAAGCTTCCGCAGCCCGACTCTGAAGCAGGCTCACTGTTCACAGCAGGATCTCAGAGATCTCTCGGTTCTGGCGATTTGGACGTAGTCCCGTTGATGGTCGGTCCGCGGTAGATACGCATGGGATCGCCCAGGGTGTTCGATCTTCCCGCCTCCGAAATGCTACTGTCCCGCCCCCTCTCGCAGCTTTCACAGCCCTTTACTTTGACGCTGACCAAACTTGGCGGGATTATCGCGAGCCAGGCGGTGCTGATCGCCGTTTGCGTTGACTGCGGAAGGCCGGCGTCAAGTGCTTGCGGTTGAGCTCGCCACGGGAGAGCCGATCGAGCTGGAAGGAGGTTTTGGAAGCGTTGAAGGCCTGCGGCCTTCACGGAGTCGAGTTAGTCGTCTCTGACGATTACCCAGGGCTGAAGAAGGCGATTGCCGAAGCGCTCTCCGGGTGTTCTGGCAGCGCTGTTATGTACACTTCGTCAGAAATGCGCTCGATTACGTGCCGCGCAGGGTCGCAGGCGGCCGTGAGCGAGCATCAGGGGGCGCGCGGCGTCGGAGGAGGCCCGGCGTCGGCTGGAGATCATTCTCGGCGAATTGCACGCGCGACAAATTCGGCTCGAAATCCGAGAAGCTACGACCAGATCAGTACCATTTGCCGCTCGAAGATGTGGAGATCGCACAAGGCGAAAGAGCCGAGAAGGTCATTCAGGGACAATCGCGAAGCGATCCGGATCAAGGCTCTCATCGCAATCGCGGCTGCTTGCCTGCCCATCTGCCGCGAGTAGAACGGGGTCGTCGAGCCTGCAAGCACGCTCTGCCGTGCGGTTGCCGCGCCATGATGAAGATCGGCGAGGACGTCAGCCAGCGCCTTGACGTGATCCCGGCACAATGGCGCGTGCTGGTCACGCGCCGCCCGAAATACATCTGTCGCCGCTGTTCGGGCGCCGTCGTGCAGGCGCACGCACCGGAGCACGTCGTGCCCGTTGGCCTGCCGACCGAAGCGGCCATCGCGCACGTGATCGTCTCCAAATTTGGCGACCATCGCCATGTTACCGTCAGGCCGAGATCTATGCGCGCCAGGGGATCCGGCTTGATCGGGCGACACTAGGCAACTGGTCTGGCCGCGCCTGCTTCCATCTTCAGCTCATCGCGGGACCACATGCGCCACCACCTGGCAATGGCGGATCGGCTGTTCATGGGTGAGACCGAGGCGCCGGTACTCGATCCGGGGCGTGGCCGAACGAAGAAAGGCTACTTCTGGGCGATCGCCTCAAACGACCGCGGCCACAGCGGTCCAAGTCCGCCGATCGTGCTGTTCCGATATGCTCCTGTCGCAGCGCTCTCTTTTGCTGGGCAATTCCTCGACGGTTTTGGCGGGCGCTACCTGCAGTGCGATGCTTATGATGGGTATGACCGGTTAAACGAAGTCGTTCGACCGCAAGGGCCATGGACGCTCGTGCACTGCTGGAGCCATTTGCGCCGGACCTTCGTCAAATTGGTGCGCAACAGCAAGTCACCTATCGCCGAAACCGCTGTTCGGCACATCGCGCAACTTTACGCGATCGAAGCCATGGTGCGCGGCTCGTCGCCGACATCCGGTTGGCCGCGCGCAAGGAGCACTCGCTGCCCTTGGTAACCGCGTTGAAGTCGTGGTTCGAGAAACAGCTGTCGATGATCTCCAGCGGTTCGACGCGCGCCGAGAATATCCGCTATGCACTTCAATCATTGGCAGCGGCTGACCCGCTTCCTCGGAGACGGTCGTCTCGAACTCGATACCAACCCAGTCGAGAACGCCATACGGCCAATCTGTTTGACGAGGAAAAACGCGCTCTTGGCCGGTCACGAAATCGGGGCAGAAAACTGGGCCTTGCTCGCTCCGTTGCAACCTGCAAGCTCAACGAATCCGGCCGCCTATATCGCCGAAACACTCGAGGCGATCATCGACGGCTATCCCCACATCAGAATCGGTGACCTTATACCGTGGCGCTTCCGCAAGGCGTCCAACCCAGCTTCAATAGGGCCCCGGCTGAGCGCTTACGGCGCACCTACGTGGTTCGAATTTTCCCAACGACGAGAGCTGTTTAAGACTGGTGCGGGCGCTGACCGTCGAGCGCCACGAGACGTGGCTTGAGGACCATCGCTATCTCACATGGATTTGCTGAAGGAGCACAAGAAGGAGGCGCTACGCCAAGTGGCCTGACGATGCTCAGGCCCACCAAGGGGACAAGGAGATGCCACGCCACCGCTCTCCACCGCCGTCACTCGCCAGCGCTCCGCTTTGGGCAAGCGAGCGACGGCGGCATCCGAGGGGATGGCTCGGCCGGACCCATGATCACTTTTGCTGAACTTGCACAGAACTAAAGCTACGAGACCTGTCTGATCGTTTCACAGTGCACTTTTGATCTGCCTCACCGGACGAGAAGCACGCCCTCGCGTGATCACGGTCTACAGCCATCAGTCGGCAAGTATCAGCCGAGCCATGCTCGGCACTCCGATGTGCATGGCTGCGTTCGCGGCCTTCGCCGCGAGTTCTTTGTAGTGCGTTTGGAGTTCAGCGACGTCCTTGATTCAGATCACTTGTTGGTGTGCCTCTGCCCGACCACGCTGCCGCACAATTGCACAAAGATCTCGTAATGTACCGGCATTTATCGTCAGGCCACACCGGCGGCCAGCGACCATGACTTAGGGCGTCAGCCCGACGCCTCCTATTCTCTCGGATATGTCCTACGCCACGTTGTGAGCGCCGGCCTACGCCGGCCACAATTTACCGTTTAATACTCAGCGACGATGCGCGCCCATTAGGCTGGCGCCGATTGGAATGATAGCATCGCGCGTATTCCGGAGTGTGTACCGGCTTGTCGCAGGAGTGACCAACCCAGCAATACGCGCCTGGCGTGGCGCGCAGAATGTCCGCGAAATCCTCGCTCCCCATCAGCGGCTCGATTGCAGTGGAAAGGTTCTCATCGCCAACAATCTCACGCGCCACGTCGGCATAGGCATCGGTCTGCTCCTTGTGGTTTTCTAGCACCGTGACGATGCCTCGCGAAGAGAACTCTATCTCGACACCGTAGGTCGCGGCCATACCGGCGGCGATCTCCCGCATACGCCTCCTTACAAGTGCGCACACATCGTCGGAGAAGGCGCGCACTGTGCCGGAGATCACAGCCTCCGCAGGTATTACATTGTATGCGGCACCGGAATGGATCTGCGTCACCGACACCACCAGCTGGGTGCGCGGGTGATTGTTGCGGCTCACTACGGTTTGCAGCGCCTGCGTTACCGCGGCGGCGACGATGATCGGGTCGCGCGCCTCGCTCGGGCGAGCGCTTGCCGCTGCGCCCTTTTATGCGGAAATCGAAGAAGTCGGCCCCAGCCATCGCGGCGCCCGGAAAGGATTCGAAAGCATTGTATGCAGTCTGGCAGGGGGGATGGAACTCGACGTTTCGCCCCGTCCACTCCTTCACGTTGTAATGAGGCCGCACATAGAGCGATCAGGGTCCCGGCAAGCTGGATCAACATCAACCTGAAGCACGCGGTGTTCAGCTTGGGAACGGTTTGGAGCGCAACTCCGATCGCCACCACGTAATGTAGAGAACGATCAACCAAGCCACAGGCAGAAGTACAAGCATCGATGCTATTGCTGCAATCGTTGGATCAATTTCATGGCGTATGTTTTCCCACATCTTCAAAGGCAGAGTACGGATCGACAATCCGCTAACGAGGGAGGTTTTCACAACCTCATCGAAGGAGTGAAGAAAAGCAAATAGAGCCCCGCCGATGATGCCAGGCCTGACCAGCGGCAGCGTCACCCTCTTAAACGTCTGTAGTGGGCTGGCTCGCATGCTCTTGGCGGCTAGCTCCAATTGCCGATCGAAATTTGCCAAAGTGGCCGAAACGATCACGACAACATAGGCGGTAGCACCGATGCTGTGTGTTAGGGCGATGCCGGTTTTCGTTCCGATCAGGCCAAACTTTAGTAGCCCGAGGTAGGCGGCGATGGCGACAACGATGCTTGGAATTGTAATCGGGGTAAGGATCGCCAACGTCAGGAAACTTCGCAACCGGGGAAACGTGCGGCTGAGACCATAGGCAGCGAGCGTGCCGACAACTGTCGACAGGAGCGCGACCGCGACACCGATCTGAATGCTGGTCCAGGCAGCGCCAGTCCAGGCGGGGCTGCCAAAAAAGGAGTGATACCACTGCAGAGAGAGTGCTGACGGCGGGAAATGCAGCGAGGGTCCGGCGCTAAACGACATGACAATGACCACAACGCTCGGAAACAGAAGGTAGAACATGACAAGCACCACGAAGACCGTGCCGACCATTCTCCAGGAGCCGCTACTACCAGTGACTTGATAGAGAGTGGCCGCCCAGCGCTTCGCGCGATATCCGATGGCAAGCTCATTGAGATGGCGCATCGGTGAGGCGATTGACCGCCACCAATTCTGTGAAGGCTTCCACGCTGGTCCCGCTGCTCGGCCCTGCGTACCAGAAAGATCCAGCCCGAAGATCGAGAGCATGATCCCTGCCAGTGCCAGAAGAATAAAGGACGAGGCGGCGATGCGCGCCAAATCTAGGGAGTTCTCGACTTGAGCCGCGATGAAAGTAGATAGCATCGCGTCTCCCAGTCCGCCTAGCGCGGCCGGCGTTATGTAGAAACCGAGGCAGAGGACGAAGACCAGCAGCGAGCCGCTGCGGACCCCCGGCAGACTAAGCGGGAAGAACACGCGCCAGAAGGCGACAAAGGGGCGCGCCCCCATGCTACGGGCCGCGGCCATAAACGACTTGTCGATTCCCAGCATGACACTTACAAGAGGAAGAACCATGACAGGGAGCATAATGTGTATCATGCCGATATATACAGCGAGGCGGTTGTAGATGAGCGGCGCTGGACTAGAGACCACCCCGAGATCGAGCAGTAGATTGTTAATCAAGCCACTATCACCGAGGATGACGATCCACGCATACGTGCGCACCAAAAAACTGGTGAGATAGGGAATCACGACGAGCACGAGAAGCGCCATGCGAAGACGCTTCGAGGCAGCAGCGATAAGATACGCGGTGGGATAGCCGATGATGACGCACACGACCGTAGCGACGATGCTTACCTGGACAGTCTGCAAGAGTACGCGGACATTCGCCAGGTGGCTAAAAAACTCCTCGTAGTTAGAAAGCGAAAAGGCTGGCGCATTGAGGCTGGTCAGGAATAGCAGAACGGCCGGTATGCCAAAGACCGCGAGCAGAATGGCAAGAGCCGGAAAAGTAAGCGCAATGGGTAAGCGGCCAAGCTTGTAAATCATCTTCATCGGTCTCGCCCTCTGTGACCCCTACACGGCAACAAATCGAACGTCGGAACGCAGCCATTCAACTCGCGCCTCGTCACCAGGCTGGAGGGCTCGTCTTCCCGATGCAACGTGTTCGCGCACGACAAGCAGGGTACTGCCGACCCGCACATGGTATTTTCGCAGCGGGCCGGCATAGATCATGTTATCAACGGTCCCAGTGACAGACTGGTACTGGTCGACATCGACGCGCTTAGGGGCATTGAGAGCTACGATGCAGATGCGCTCCGGCCGAATCATGGCAACGGTGCCGGACGGTTGCGGGGCATTGGCCTCGATCGTAAAGCCAGGGTTCTCAAGAATATTCGCCTCACCTAGGAACTTGGCTACGAATTGCGTCGCCGGGCGATCATAAATTGCTTCCGGTGTATCAGTCTGTTCAATCCGACCAGCGCGCATGACAACAATACGATCGGATAGTGTGAGCGCCTCGTCCTGGTCGTGTGTGACGCATACGGTGGTAATACCAAACTCCTTGTGCAAACTCTTGATTTCGGTCTGCATCTGCTCGCGCAGATTGCGATCGAGTGCGCCGAGTGGCTCGTCGAGCAAAAGGATCGGTGGATCGGCTATCAAGGCACGAGCAAGCGCGACGCGCTGCTGCTGGCCTCCGCTCAATTGAGAGGGCATGCGGTCTTCCAAGCCGTCGAGATGCACGCGCGCAAGAATCCGATCGACGCGCATTGTCCTCTCGGCAGCCTTTATGCCGCGCATTTCTAGAGGAAATTCAAGATTGCGACGCACATTTAGGTGTGGAAACAGCGCATAACTCTGAAAAACAATACCCTGATCGCGCCGGTAAGAGGGAACGGCCGCGACGGACTTTCCAGCAATAAAAATCTCGCCCTGATTCGGCGCCTGAAAGCCGGCGAGCAACATCAGTGAGGTTGTCTTGCCCGAGCCACTCGGACCAAGAATGGTCAGGAACTCCCCCCGACGAACGCTCAACGAGAGGTCCTTGACAGCGGCAAGTGCTCCATACGTTTTAGTGACATTCCGAAATTCAATTTGCGCGAGAGTCACGTCTTTCTCCATCGCTTCGTTGCCAGCAATGGCGACAAAACTGTTCACAGGCACGCTCGCAGGTCGATCAGCGAGCTCTTGACTGCTGAAAATCAAAGTATTTGGCATCATGGCTCCACATGCGCATTAGCATGGCAGCCGACGAGCGCCGTCGTCGCCATGCCTCCCGATCTCAGCGATGTCAGAATTAGCTAAGGATCCACTCATTCCAGCGTTCGCGGAGCCGCTCGGAATTGGTTTTTCCATCAGCCCCTCGTTGACTGTACCATTTCCCGTTCATGACAATGCTGCTGGCCAGGTAGTCAGGGTGACTGGCTAGCTTGCGGGCCAGCTGTTCGGGGAGGAGCTTGAAGGCATTCCGATTAGCAGGACCGGCCGGATAGACTTGAGACAAAGCAGCCTGGCGCTCCGCACGGGTGGCGAACTCAATGAATTTCTGTGCGTTCGCTGCATTCGGGCTACCCTTCGGAATCGCCCAGGTGTCCCACTGCAGCCTGCACTGATTCCGATTGATGGCCATCGGAGCCCCCCGGGAGATGACCACACCCGCTCGTCCATCATAGGACTGCATAAGATCAGCCGCCCTGTCGGTCATTATCTGCTGGATCTCGGAGCCGACCGTCCACCACTTTCGGATGTGCGGTTTGATCTTGTCCAAGCTGGCGAAAATTCGATCAATGTCCATGGGATAGATCTTGTCCGGAGCGACGCCATCGGCCAACAACGCTTCTTCCCAAGGTCCTTCAACACCACTTCGGCCAGATATTAGTGTGCGGACACCAGGAAACTTGTTGACGTCCCAGAAATCGGCCCATGTCGTCGGCCGCGGCTTGTCGGACGGATATTTGTCTGTATTGCAAACCATGACGAAAGAGAAGACCTGTTGCCCCACGCCGAAAGGATGCTTGACGAAATCAAGGATACCGTCCAGTTCATCCTTCTTGAAGATCGAATAATCGATCGGCTCGAGGAGACCCTTCTCCGCAGCGACAATGGTGGAGCCTTGTGTGAGAGGAACGAGATCAACCGTAACGCTTTTGGTGTTCACCATAAGCTCAAGCTGGGCAAGGGTGGTTTGGTCGGTGATCGGAGTAACCTTGATCCCCGTCTCGGCCTGGAACGGCTTCACATAGGCTTCAATATAAGCCTTTGCTACGTCACCACCGTAGACCAGAACGCGCAGCTCATCGGTCGCCGCCACAGCATTGCCGGCCATCGAACTCATGGCGCCCGCCAACACGGCGGAGGAGCCGGCCTGGAGGACACGCCTACGGTTCATCAAAAAGCTCATAGCTTCACTCCCTTGGTTGCAATTGTGTGATGGTCGTCGACTGTTTATTTGTTTCGTGAACAGTAAGAGGGCTTCAAAGTCGTTTTTAGTCAATTTGCACACCGGATTGGCTGGAATCTTGCGTTGATTCGGAGACGCGCGATTCTTTTCGGCTGCTGACCTGCCACTGAGTTTTCATCCGGTGGCGGTTAGAGTCTCGGGGTTTTGTACGCCAAGTGGCGCGGGTGGAGCAACGGACGATCGGCGGAGCTGGTCGGGGTTGCGCAGCCGATCGTCCGTTGCGGTGAGGTGGGCGGCATAGGCCGCGGGGGTCAGGTATTTCAGCGACGAGTGAGGCCGCTGGAGATTGTAGTCGGCAACCCAGTTGGCGATCTTGGCGCGAGCATCGTCGAGTTCGAAGAACAAGGTCTCGTTGAGCAGTTCGTCGCGCATCCGGCCGTTGAAGCTCTCGACAAAGCCGTTCTGCATCGGCTTTCCTGGTGCGATGAAGTGCCAGTCGATGGCTGCGTCCTTGCACCAGGCGAGCATGGCGTTGCAGGTGAACTCGGTGCCATGGTCGGACACGATCATTCCTGGCTTGCCGCGCCGCTCGACGATCGCCGTCAGTTCGCGGGCCACGCGCCGCCCCGAGATCGATGTGTCCGGAATGGCGCCCAGACATTCCTTGGTGACGTCGTCGACGATGTTGAGGATGCGGAAGCGCCGACCGTTGGCGAACTGGTCGTGGACGAAATCCAGCGACCAGCGCGCATTGGGCCTCGCCTCGACCAGGATCGGGGCACGGGTCCCCACGGCCTTGCGGCGAGCCCGCCTCTTGCGGACGGTGAGCCCTTCTTCCCGATAAAGCCGGTAGATCCGGTTGATCCCCGAGGGCTCTCCCTCTCGCCGCAGCAGGACGAACAGCCGGCGGTAGCCAAAACTGCCGATTCCGAGGTCATCGCGCGCACCGTACCGAGTTGATGGCGCGCGGCGTTCCGAAA
>NZ_LBJV01000029.1:0-28885 GCF_028128855.1 Bradyrhizobium sp. CCBAU 11430 | reverse complement strand
TTGGCAGCGCCTGCGGCGCCTTCCGTGATCTGGCCGAGCAGCGCGCCGACCGCGACGGTGGCGCCATCGGCGGCGATGATCTCGCTCAGCGTGCCGGCGGAGGGCGCCGGGACCTCGATGGTGACCTTGTCGGTCTCGAGCTCCACCAAGGGCTCGTCGACGGCGACGGGGTCGCCGGCCTTCTTGAACCAGCGGCCGATGGTGGCCTCGGTGACGGATTCGCCGAGCGTCGGCACACGAATTTCAGTCATGGTCTTTTCCTTAAGGGATCGCCGGTGCGGTCATAAGTCGGTCGTCAATGGCCCGCGAAAAGCAAGCCATCCAGCGAGCCGGGACGTTCGCAGTCGCGACCTACTGGATGCCCCGCTCTTCCGAGCGGGGCATGACGCAGTTAAGAAAGTTCAGCTCAGTGCTTCGTCCAGGAACGCCTTCAACTGCGCCTGATGCTTGGACATCAGACCAGTGGCGGTCGCGGCGGAAGCGGCGCGGCCGACATAACGCGGACGCCGGCTCACGCCGTTCACCTGGTTCAGCACCCATTCCAGATAGGGCTCGATGAAGTGCCAGGCACCCATGTTGCGGGGCTCTTCCTGGCACCACACCACTTCGGCCTTCTTGAAGCGCGACAGCTCGGCCACCAGCGCCTTCAGCGGCACCGGATAGAGCTGCTCGACGCGCATCAGATAGATGTCATCGATGCCGCGCTTCTCGCGCTCCTCGTAGAGGTCGTAATAGACCTTGCCGGAGCACAGAACGATGCGGCGGACCTTCTCGTCCGGAACGAGCTTGACGGCTTCGTTCGGCAGCATCTGGGCGTCATCATAGAGGATGCGGTGGAAGGTCGTGTCCTTCGCAAGTTCCTCGATGCGCGACACTGCCCGCTTGTGACGCAGCAGCGACTTGGGTGTCATCACGATCAGCGGCTTGCGGATTTCGCGATGAAGCTGGCGCCGCAGCACGTGGAAGTAGTTCGCCGGCGTGGTCGGGTAGACCACCTGCATGTTGTCTTCGGCGCACATCTGCAGGTAACGCTCGAGTCGCGCCGAGGAGTGCTCCGGTCCCTGCCCCTCATAGCCGTGCGGCAGGAGGCAGACGAGGCCGGACATGCGCAGCCATTTGCGCTCGCCCGAGGAGATGAACTGGTCGAACACGACCTGCGCGCCGTTGGCGAAGTCGCCGAACTGGGCTTCCCAGAGCGTCAGCGTGTTCGGCTCGGCGAGCGAGTAGCCGTATTCGAAGCCGAGCACGGCTTCTTCCGACAGCAGCGAGTTGATGACCTCGTAATGGCCCTGCTCGTTGCCGAGATGGTTGAACGGCGTGTAGCGGCTCTCGTCCTCCTGGTCGATCAGGACCGAGTGGCGCTGCGAGAAGGTGCCGCGCTCCGAATCCTGTCCGGACAGGCGGACGTGGTGGTTTTCCTGCAGCAGCGTGCAGAACGCCAGCGCCTCGCCGGTCGCCCAGTCGATGCCCGCGTTGCCGTCGATCGCCTTGGCGCGGTTTTCCAGGAAGCGCTGGATGGTGCGGTGGACGCGGAAACCATCCGGCACCTTGGTGATCTTGCGGCCGATGTCCTTCAGAACAGGCAAATCGACGCCGGTGACGCCGCGGCGGGCGTCCTCTTCCTGGTCGGCGATCTTGAAGCCCGCCCACTTGCCGTCGAGCCAGTCGGCCTTGTTCGGCTTGTAGGAGGTGCCGGCCTCGAACTCGGCATCAAGCCGGGCGCGCCAGTCGGCCTTGGCCTTGTCGACCTCGCCCTGGGTCATCACGCCTTCGCCGATCAGGCGGCGAGCGTAGAGCTCGAGCGTCGAGGGATGCGCGGCGATGCGCTTGTACATCACCGGCTGGGTGAAGGCCGGCTCGTCGCCCTCGTTGTGGCCATGCCTGCGGTAGCAGAACATGTCGATGACGACGGGCTTGTGGAATTTCTGCCGGAACTCGGTCGCGACCTTGGCCGCGAACACGACGGCTTCCGGATCGTCGCCGTTCACGTGGAAGATCGGCGCGTCGATCATCTTCGCCACATCCGACGGATAGGGCGAGGAGCGCGAGTAACGCGGATAGGTGGTGAAGCCGATCTGGTTGTTGACGATGAAGTGCACGGAGCCGCCGGTGCGGTAGCCCTTCAGGTCGGACAGACCGAAGCACTCGGCGACCACGCCCTGGCCGGCGAACGCGGCGTCGCCGTGCATCAGCAGCGGCATGACGGAGATGCGCATGTCCGGCGGATCGCCGTGCTGGTCCTGCTTCGCACGCACCTTGCCGAGCACGACGGGATCGACGATCTCGAGATGCGAGGGATTGGCGGTCAGCGACAGATGGATGCGGTTGCCGTCGAACTCGCGGTCCGAGGATGCGCCGAGGTGATATTTGACGTCGCCCGAGCCTTCGACCGCGTCGGGGTTGGCCGAGCCGCCCTTGAACTCGTGGAACAGGGCGCGGTGCGCCTTGCCCATCACCTGCGTCAGCACGTTGAGGCGGCCGCGATGCGGCATGCCCAGCACGATCTCCTTCACGCCGAGATTGCCACCGCGCTTGATGATCTGCTCGAGCGCCGGGATCAGTGATTCAGCGCCGTCGAGACCGAAGCGCTTGGTGCCGGTGAACTTGGTGTCGCAGAACTTTTCAAAACCTTCGGCTTCGACCAGCTTGGTCAGGATGGCTCTGCGGCCTTCGCGGGTGAACGAGATCTCCTTGTCCGGACCCTCGATGCGCTCCTGGATCCAGGCCTTCTGCGCGGCGTTGCTGATGTGCATGAATTCGACGCCGAGCGTCTGGCAATAGGTGCGCTCGCAGATCGCGGTGATCTCGCGCAAGCTGCCGTATTCGAGACCGAGCACGTGATCGAGGAAGATCTTGCGGTCGAAATCGGCTTCGCTGAAGCCGTAGGTGCGCGGATCGAGCTCTTCGCGGTTGCGCGGGGCTTCGATGCCGAGCGGATCGAGCTTGGCGTGGAAGTGACCGCGCATGCGGTAGGAGCGGATCAGCATCAGGGCGCGGACGGAATCGCGCGTCGCCTGGAGCAGGTCGGCGGAGGAGAGGCCGGCGCCCTTGTCGCCTCCCTTCGCCTGCGCCTTGGCGGCGATCTTGGCACCGACCGCCTTCTCGACTTCGGCCCAGTTGCCGTCGAGGGCGGAGGTGAGATCGTCCTGCGGGGTCAGCGGCCAGTTGGCGCGCTCCCAGGACGGGCCAGCGGCGTTCTTCCGGACGTCGGCGGGCTGGTCGTTCAGGCTCTTGAAGAACTCCTGCCACTCGGCGTCGACCGAGGACGGGTCCTTCTCGTAGCGGGCGTAGATTTCGTCGATGTAGGTGGCGTTGGTGCCCTGCAAAAAGGAGGACAAGGCAAAGGCTGCGTTCGCGTCCTGGCGAGACATACTTGAGTTCCTGGCGATTTCGGTTCGCGCATAACAAACGGCGCTGGCACCGAGCTCCCCGGCAGAGGCTCGGCGCGACAGGCACCCTTTACCCTATTTGCTGCGAAACTTCGCCCGGAAAAGTACGAAGAAGTGAATTAGCCTTTCAACTTTTCGGCAAGCGTATGGCCGAGGCGGGCGGGCGACGGAGACACTGTAATCCCAGCCGATTTCATCGCTTCGGTCTTGGAACCGGCGTCGCCCTTGCCGCCCGAGATGATCGCACCGGCATGGCCCATGCGGCGGCCGGGAGGGGCGGTGACACCGGCGATGAAGCCGACCATCGGCTTCTTGCGGCCGCGCTTGGCCTCGTCCTTGAGGAACTGGGCGGCGTCCTCCTCGGCGGAACCGCCGATCTCGCCGATCATGATGATCGACTCGGTCTTGGGGTCGGCGAGCAGCATTTCCAGGACGTCGATGAACTCGGTTCCCTTGACCGGGTCGCCGCCGATGCCGACCGCAGTGGTCTGGCCGAGACCCTCCTGGGAGGTCTGGAACACGGCTTCATAGGTCAGCGTGCCCGAGCGGGAGACGATGCCGACCGAGCCGGTCTTGAAGATGTTGGCGGGCATGATGCCGATCTTGCACTCGCCGGCGGTCATGACGCCCGGGCAGTTCGGCCCGATCAGGCGCGACTTGGAAGCCGCGAGCGAGCGCTTCACGCGCACCATGTCGATGACAGGAATGCCCTCGGTGATGCAGACGATCAGCGGGATCTCGGCGTCGATGGCTTCGCAGATCGCGTCGGCCGCACCCGGCGGCGGCACGTAGATCACCGATGCATCGGCGCCGGTCTTCTCACGCGCATCGCGCACGGTGTCGAACACCGGCAGGCCCAGATGCGTCGCGCCGCCTTTGCCCGGCGAGGTGCCGCCGACCATCTTGGTGCCATAGGCAATCGCGGCTTCCGAGTGGAAGGTGCCGTTCTTGCCGGTGAAGCCCTGGCAGATGACCTTGGTGTTCTTGTCGATCAGGATGGACATGAGGTCTGCTTTCGCGAAACTAACAGAGTGAGAGGGTCAGTGGATGCGGCGGTAGACGCCGGTGAGCACGTCGGCCCAGCCTTCCGCGTCCGGCGAGAACTGGATCTTCAACGAGTAGGAATCCTCATTGATGATTTCGTAGACGTGGCGCGCATTGCCGCGGAGCGAGCCGCGCACCAGCGTCAGGGTCTTGCCGACCCACCCGCCGGAAGCGGGCGAAGGCGGCGTATAGCCGAGCGAGTCGTACCAGAACAATTTGTAGGTCCGGTCGTCGCGGTCATAGGTGAAAATGCCGTGGGTGGCGAAGATCTGCTGGCCGTCGCGCTTCTGGACACTGTCCTGGATCAGATAAAATCCATTCAGGTCCATGCGCGCGACGACGTGCGAAGTTGCCGGCCCGCCCGCCGTCCAGCGCGACGGGAAGACCACCTCTTCGCCATCCCATTCGCCGGCGAACGCGGCGAGGCGCGCGTGCTCGGGAAGCGGAGATGATGCGGCGAGATGGTCCTGAGCCATGGCCTTAGCCTCCCTTGACGGCCTTCACGATCTTCTGCGCGGCGTCGTCGAGATTGTCGGCCGGCACCACGTTCAGGCCGGATTCCCGGATGATCTTCTTGCCGAGCTCGACATTGGTGCCTTCGAGGCGGACCACCAGCGGCACGCTGAGGCCGACTTCACGAACCGCAGCCGTAACGCCCTCGGCGATCACGTCGCACTTCATGATGCCGCCGAAGATGTTGACCAGGATGCCCTTCACGTTGGGATCGGCGGTGATGATCTTGAACGCGGCCGCGACCTTCTCCTTGCTGGCGCTGCCGCCGACGTCGAGGAAGTTGGCGGGCGCCATGCCGTAGAGCTTGATGATGTCCATCGTCGCCATGGCGAGACCGGCGCCGTTCACCATGCAGCCGATGTTGCCGTCGAGGGTGACGTAGTTGAGGTCGTACTTGGACGCCTCGATTTCCTTGGCGTCTTCCTCGGTCTCGTCGCGCAGCGCGAGCACTTCGGGGTGACGGAACAGCGCGTTGTCGTCGAACGACACCTTGGCGTCGAGCACGCGGAGCTGGCCCTGCTTGGTCACCACCAGCGGGTTGATCTCCAGCATCGACATGTCCTTGGCGACGAAGGCCGCGTAGAGTTGCGCGGTGAGCTTCTCGGCCTGCTTGGCGAGATCACCGGAGAGCTTCAGCGCGTTCGCAACCGTGCGGCCGTGATGGCCCATGATGCCGGTGGCGGGATCGACCGAGAAGGTCACGATCTTCTCGGGGCTGTTGTGCGCGACGTCCTCGATGTTGACGCCGCCTTCGGTCGAGACGACGAAGGAGACGCGCGAGGTCTCGCGGTCGACCAGGATCGAGAGGTAGAATTCCTTGTCGATGTCGGAGCCGTCCTCGATGTAGAGGCGGTTGACCTGCTTGCCGGCGGGGCCGGTCTGGATCGTCACCAGCGTGGCGCCGAGCATCTGCTTGGCGAACTCGGTGACCTCTGCGGCCGACTTGGCGATGCGGACGCCGCCCTTGTCGCCGGCGGAGGCTTCCTTGAACTTGCCCTTGCCGCGGCCGCCGGCGTGGATCTGGCTCTTCACCACATAGACCGGACCCGGCAGCGCCTTCGCGGCAGCTTCGGCGTCGGCGGCTTTAAGGACCGGCACGCCCTTGGAGATCGGCACGCCGAACTCACCCAGCAGCGCTTTGGCCTGATATTCATGGATATTCATATGGTCGCTCCCTGAACCCGCGGGCGGTGACCTCTAGGGCCCACCTCAGTCTTGTGGCTGGCATACCATATACCACAGGAACTGCAACCGGGATTCTTTGACATCGATCTTTGGACTGCCGACCCGGGGCCTGTCCCGACAACCGGGCCCCGGAAATGAAACCGCCGAAGACCGGTTTTCGGGCTTCGGCGGGAAGTGCTTGACCCTTAGCGGCCGAGAAGATCGGGGGCGATCTTCTTGCAGGCGTCGACCAGACCTTGCACCGCGCCGACCGACTTGTCGAAGGCCTCGCGGTCCTTGCCGGCGAGTTCGATCTCGACGACGCGCTCGACGCCCTTGGAGCCGATCACGACGGGCACGCCGACATACATGTCCTTCACGCCGTATTCGCCGTTCAGGTACGCGGCCGAGGGCAGCACGCGCTTCTTGTCCCGCAGATAGCTCTCGGCCATCGCGATCGCCGAGGCGGCCGGCGCATAGAAGGCCGAGCCGGTCTTGAGCAGATTGACGATCTCGGCGCCGCCGTTGCGGGTGCGGTCGACGATCTCGTCGAGGCGCGCCTGCGAGGTCCAGCCCATCTTGACGAGGTCGGGCAGCGGAATCCCTGCGACGGTGGAATACTTCACCAGCGGCACCATGGTGTCGCCATGGCCGCCGAGCACGAACGCGGTGACGTCCTCGACCGAGACGTTGAACTCGTCGGCCAGGAAGTAGCGGAAGCGCGCCGAATCCAGCACGCCGGCCATGCCGACGACCTTCTTGTGCGGCAGGCCGCTAGCCTTCTGCAGCGCCCAGACCATCGCGTCGAGCGGATTGGTGATGCAGATGACGAAGGCGTCGGGGGCGTACTTCTTGATGCCGGCGCCGACCTGCTCCATGACCTTGAGGTTGATGGAGAGAAGATCGTCGCGGCTCATGCCGGGCTTGCGCGGCACGCCGGCGGTGACGATGCAGACCTTGGCGTTGTCGAGCGCTTCATAGGAGTTCGCGCCGGTGTAGTGGGCATCGAAGCCGTCGACGGGCGAGGACTGCGCGATGTCGAGCGCCTTGCCTTGCGGCACGCCTTCGGCGATGTCGAACATCACCACGTCGCCCAGCTCTTTCAGGCCGATGAGATGAGCCAGCGTTCCGCCGATCTGACCGGAGCCAATCAAAGCAATCTTGTCGCGCGCCATGTGAGCCTGTCCTTTAGACACGTAAGGTGGGGAAAACTGAGAGGGTGGTTATCCCTTTCGCCTCCCCCGTTCAAGTCGCCGGATGCCCAATTGTCGGGCTTGGCGCGATAGCAGCCATAACGGTCCGTCATTCCGGGATGCGCCGACAGGCGCAGGCCCGGAATCCATCGGGCAGCAGAGCTTTGTGGCGCGATGGATTCCGGGCTCGCGACCTTCGTCGCGCCCCGGAATGACAGCGGTACCTTCGACAGGAATAGGACTTAAGTCTCCACCAGCCCCTTGGTGGAGCCGCTTGCGGTGGAATCCTTTCGGCCGTGAGCCAGCGCCAGATAGGATTCCGAGCTCATCTCGATCAGGCGCGACGCCGTCCGCTTGAACTCCATGGCCTCAACGCCCTCGTGGGCCAGGTAGAGCGAGATCGGGTTGGCGTCGGCCGAGGCCATCAGCTTCACGGCATTGTCATAGAGCGCGTCGATCAGCGTGATGAAGCGCTTGGCGGCGTTGCGCTGGGACTGGTCCATCACTGGAATATGGTCGACCAGGATGGTGTGATAGTCGTGCGCCAGCCTGAGGTAGTCGGATGCCCCCAGCGGCTTCTCGCAGAGATCGGTGAACGAGAACCGCGCCACGCCATGGGCCGAGCACGGCACGTGCAGGATGCGGCCCTTGATCGAAATGTCGCGCGAGCGGCATTTGGCGCCGCCCGACATCCGCGACCAGGCGCGGTCGAGCGCCGCGTCCGCATCAGCGTCCGCCGGCGTCAGCCACATCGGCACGCCCTGAAGTTTTTCCAACCGGAAATCGGTGCGCGCATCGAGCCGCGCGACGTCCATGTGGTCGGTGATCTGCTTGATGAAGGGCAGGAACAGCGAGCGGTTCAGACCGCCCTTGTAGAGATCGTCAGGTGCGACGTTGGAGGTCGCGACCACGACGGTGCCGAGCTCGAACAACTTCGCGAACAGGCGTCCGAGGATCATCGCATCCGCGATGTCGGTGACGTGGAATTCGTCGAAGCAGAGCAGCCAGCTCTCCTCGAAGATCGCGTTCGCGGTCAGCGCGATGACGTCGCCGTCGGCGATCTCGCCGCGCGCGATGCTCTGGCGATAGTCGTAGATGCGCTCATGCACGTCCGCCATGAATTCGTAGAAATGCGCGCGACGCTTGTGCTCGACCGAGGCGTGCTGGAAGAACAGATCCATCAGCATGGTCTTGCCGCGGCCGACCTCGCCATGGATGTAGAGCCCGCGCGGCGCCTCATCCTTGTCACTGCTGAACAGGCGGGCAAGCAGGCCCTGCTTGCGCTGCGGTTTGTAGTCCGCGAGCCGCTGGTCCAGTGCAGCATAGGCTTCGGCGACCTCGGCCTGCGCGGCGTCCGGCTCGATCGCACCGGAGGCGATCTGGGCCTGATACGCGTCGCTGAAGGGGGAACTGGGGGGCGAGAGCATGGCCCTTTACCGCCAGAGACCGACGGAAATTGCAACCGCGTATTGGCGCAACGGCTTATGCGCGACCTCTTTCGCGGAAACCGGCCGGATGCCCCGGTGGGACGACAGCCGAGCGGGCCGTCAGAATCCAGCTTGCGGCGCCTTGAGGTAGAATATACCTATCTAGGAACCAAGGAGCCGAGCATGGCGCTGAGCATCAAGGACCCCGAAACCGAGCAATTGGCCCGGAGTCTGGCACAATTGACGGGGGAGAACATCACGACTGCGACCAAGCGCGCGATCGAGGAGCGATTGCGCCGGCTCAACGCTCAAACACACAAGGACGCGCTGCTTGAAGACCTTGCCGAGATCAGACGGCGCTGGAGCGAGATGCGCGTCCTGGACGACCGCAAGCCTGAAGAAATCCTCGGATACGACGATCATGGATTGCCCCGCTGATGGTGATCGACACATCCGCGATCGTGGCAATCGCGCTCGACGAAGACGATGCCGCGGATATGGAGCGACTGATCGTGGACGATCCGATCCGCCTGATTTCCGCGGCGACGGTGCTTGAAGCGACGATGGTGATCGAGACGCGGCTGGGCGATGCGGGCGGGCGCGAGTTCGATCTCTGGCTCGTCAAGATCGGCGCTGAGGTCGTCGCGGTCGATGCCGTGCAAGCCGACGCGGCCCGGCGCGCCTGGCGGCGTTTCGGAAAAGGGCGTCACGCCGCGTCGCTCAATTACGGTGACTGCTTTTCTTATGCGCTGGCCATGACCCGTGGCGAACCACTGCTGTTCAAAGGCGAGGACTTTGCGAAGACCGACATCAACCGGTCGAGCGTGACGCCGCTGCGATAACGCGCCGAGGTGCGGGCCCCACTCACACAGTTCGTAGACGTCCTCGGCAAGAGCGGCCGGAAGAGACCCGCAGGGGCTTCATCCCGTATTTTTGTTGCGCGCCGAAAGCTCGGCCGTCGCCAGCCTCCGACGCAGCAGACGGCCATGCTCGACAACCAAACCCAATACCCGGCCCCATAGGCCCGGATGGGATTGAGGTTGCCAGCTTCGTTCATCATGACTTCCCGTTGAAGCAGGAACGATGCCGCGATGACGAGTGCAGCCAGGCCGGCACCGAATGCCAAGAATCTCGCGTCAGAAATCCTGTCCGCGACTGCGAGACCAAACCATGCCGAAAAAAGGACGGGGTTGGCTAGCCAGGTCCAATTCGTGACGGACGCTAACAGGCCGAACGGCCCAGCGATCAAGATGTCGTATCCGCGCTGGCATGCAGGCGCGCAAAAAGCATCGAGGGAAAGGCACCAGAGGTACAGAGCAATACTGAGGCCCAGCGAGCCGTATCGCCAAAATTGATCGACCCGCACCGTTCGATTTTCCGCCTACTCACACAACTCGTAGGCATCCTCGACCACGTACGGGCCGCCGCCGGTGGACGCGCGCGAGGAGAACAGAACAAAACGCTCGGCCATGAACGCCTTGCTCGGGAAGTAGCCGCGCAGCGAGAGATAGTCGGCGACGTCGCGATCGCTGGCATCGTGCAGCCGGGCGAGCGTGACATGCGGGATGTATTTGCGTCCCTCGGGGTTGAGACCGATCCGCTGCATCATCCGTTCGAGCTCGGCCTGCAATTCCATCAGCGGCTTGCTCGGCGCGATCGTCGCAACGACTGCTCTCGGTTTGCGGCCGCCGAAGCTCATGAGCCCCTGCACTTTCACCTCGAACGGCTTGCGGTCGACGCGAAACAGCATCGATGCGATCTCGTTGGCGGACAGGCCGTCGATATCGCCGATGAAGCGCAGGGTGACGTGATAATTTTCGGGATCGATCCAGCGGGCGCCGGGAAGGCCACCCCGCAAATTGGAAAGCGTCTGGCTGACTTCGGCCGGGATTTCCAGACCAGTGAACAAACGCGGCATCGTTTCGCACTCCCGATGCTTGGGCATGATCCGTGGGACAGACCATATCCAAATTTTAGAGCCGGTGACGAATCACCGGTACCCTGATTCCTATCGCAGTTGTGTGACTCTGCGAAGCATCGCGCGCCTCACCCCGGTAAAACCCTGGGTATGAGGGTTGGCGCTGCCCGCTTTTCAACGGCGTTGCTCAGTGATCGTGCCAAGGAATGCCTCCGCGGTGGGCATGATGTTGCCGACGATGATGTCGACGCCGGCCGCAGTCGGATGGATGCCGTCGGCCTGGTTGAGCTTGGCGTCGGCCGCAACGCCCTCGAGAAAGAACGGATAGAGCGGCACGTCGAATTTCTTCGCCAGATCCGGATAAATCGAATTGAAGCGCGCGGCATAATCGGCGCCGTAATTCGGCGGCGCCAGCATGCCGCACAGCATCACCGCGATCTTGCGCGCCTTCAGCCGCTGGACGATGTCGGTCAGTGCGGCCCGCGTCAAATCGGGATCGACGCCGCGCAGGGCGTCGTTGGCGCCGAGCTCGACGATGACGCCGTCGGTTCCCTCGGGGACCGACCAGTCGAGCCGGTCGCGGCCGCCCGAGGAGGTGTCGCCGGACACGCCGGCGTTGGTCATGTCGAGGGCTATACCTTTGTCCTGCAAGGATTTTTTGAGCTTGGCCGGGAACGAATCCTGGGCCGGGAGGCCAAGGCCCGCACTCAAGGAATCGCCGAGGACCACGAGCTTGATCGGTTTGGCCGCCGGCTGAGCCTGCAACGACGGCGTTGTCGCGATCGTCATCAAACCGAGCATCAACACGGCTATGTGCATGAACAATCCGTAACGCCTCTCGACCGCGCCATCGGAGTTGCCATATGACCGGACCATGGACACTCGCATAGATTCCTCTTCGCTCGCCGCCGCCTCGGCGGACACCATCGCCATCTCCAACGTCAATCTCTCATTGGGTACGGGCGCGGCACGCGTTCACATCCTCAAGGATATCAGCTTGCGGGTCGCCTCGGGCGAGACGATCGGCCTGATCGGCCCGTCAGGCTCGGGCAAATCCACGCTGCTGATGGTGATGGCGGGGCTGGAGCGTCCTGATAGTGGAGAGGTGGTGGTATCGGGCACGCCTTTCAATGCCCTCGACGAGGACGCGCTGGCCCGCTTCCGCGGCCGCCAGGTCGGCATCGTCTTCCAGTCCTTTCATCTGATCCCGACCATGACGGCGCTGGAGAACGTCGCTGTGCCGCTGGAGCTCGCCGGCAATCCCGATGCCGCAACGCGCGCGGCGCAGGAGCTGCAATCGGTCGGGCTCGGCGACCGCCTGCATCACTATCCGACCCAGCTCTCCGGCGGCGAGCAGCAGCGCGTCGCGCTCGCCCGCGCGCTGGCACCGGATCCCGCCATCCTGGTCGCGGACGAGCCGACCGGCAATCTGGATGAGGCCACGGGAAAACAGATCGTGGACCTCCTGTTCAGCAAGCATGCCGAGCGCGGCATGACCCTGGTGCTGGTCACGCACGATTCCTCGCTCGCGCATCGCTGCGACCGCGTGATCCGCCTGCGTTCGGGCCGCATCGACACGCAGTCTGCGCCGGCATGAGCGCCTCGGCCGAACCGTTCGCGAAGCCAAACGGCGTCGCACTGTCGCTGCGTTACGCGCTGCGCGAATTGCGCGGCGGCCTGCGCGGTTTCTATGTCTTCATCGCCTGCATCGCGCTCGGCGTGATGGCGATCGCCGGCGTCGGCTCGGTGTCGGCGAGCCTCTCCGACGGCTTGGCCCGCGAGGGCCGCACGCTGCTCGGCGGCGACGTCTCCTTCGTGCTGTTCCAGCGCGAGGCGAAACCTGAAGAGGTCGCCTTCTTGCGCTCGCGCGGCACGGTCTCGACCGCCGCGACCTTGCGCGGCATGGCGCGCGCGGCCGATGGCCAGCTCGCACTGGTCGAGATGAAGGCGATCGACGACACCTATCCGATGCTGGGCCAGCTGACGCTGGCGCCACAGCTGGCGATGTCCGACCTGCTCGCAGAGCGCGACGGCGCGTTCGGCGCCGCCGCCGATCCGACGCTGCTGGCGCGGCTCTCGCTCAAGACCGGCGACCGCGTCACCATTGGCTCCGCGAGCTTCCAGATCCGCTCGACCGTCGAAGCCGAGCCCGACAAGCTCGCCGGCGGCATCGGCTTCGGACCGCGCTTCCTGATCAGCGAGGCCGGCCTGCGCGCCACCGGCCTGATCCAGCCCGGCAGCCTGGTGCGCTGGGTCTACCGGGTGAAGTTGCCTGATACGGCGAACAACGAGCGCGCCACCGAAGCCTTCATCGCGGACGCGCGGAGCGCCGCGCCGCAGGCGGGCTGGGAGATCCGCAGCCGCTCCAACGCCTCGCCGCAGCTCGAACGCAACATCAACCGCTTCACGCAGTTCCTGACGCTGGTCGGCCTTGCCGCGCTGCTGGTCGGCGGTGTCGGCGTCGCCAATGCCGTGAAGAGCCATATCGACCGCCGGCTCGAAGTGATCGCGGCCCTCAAGGCCGTGGGCGCCACCGGGCGCGACGTGTTCGGCATCTATCTCGCGCAGGTTCTCCTGCTCGCGGGCATCGGCTCGATCATCGGCCTTGCGCTCGGCGCCGCGATGCCGTTCGCGATCGTCGGCCTGTTCCGCAAGCTGCTGCCGCTGCCGGTGGTGCCGGCCGTGCATGCCGACGAACTTGCGCTGTCCTTCGTTTATGGCCTCCTGACCGCGCTCGCCTTCGGCCTGTGGCCGCTCGGGCGCGTCCACGACGTGCCGGTGGCCGCGCTGTTCCGCGACACCATCAGCTCGGAATGGCATCGGCCGCGCGCGGGCTATCTCGTGTTCATGGCCGTCGTGATCGCGCTGCTGATCGCGGTCGTGATCGGATTGTCATTCGACAAGCGCATCGCGGCGGTGTTCGTGGCCTCCTCGGTCGTCGTGTTCGCCCTGCTGCGCGGCATCGCCGCCCTGCTGATGGCCATCGCGAGGCGGTTGCCGCGGACGCGGCTGCCGATGCTGCGGCTGGCGATCGCCAACATCCACCGCCCGGGCGCGCTGACGCCCTCGGTGGTGCTGTCGCTGGGGCTTGGGCTCGCCGTGCTCGTCACCATCACCCAGATCGACGGCAATCTGCGCCGGCAGTTCCTGGCAGCACTGCCGGACCGCGCGCCGTCCTTCTTCTTCATCGACATCCCGAGCACGCAGGCCGAGCAGTTCGACGGTTATCTGCGCCGGATCGCGCCGGGCGCAACGGTCGAAAACGTACCGATGCTGCGCGGGCGCATCGTCGCCGCGCGCGGCGTGCGCGCCGAGGAGCTCAAGCCGACCACCGATTCGGAGTGGGTGCTGCAGAGCGACCGCGGCCTGACCTATACCGGCGAGCTGCCGAAAGGCTCCAAGGTGGTCGAGGGCGAATGGTGGAGCGCCGATTATTCCGGCCCGCCGCTGGTCTCGATGGAAAAGAAGATCGCCGACGGGCTCGGCCTCAAGCTCGGCGACGAGGTCGTGGTCAATGTGCTTGGCCGCGACATCCCGGCCAAGATCGGCAATCTGCGCACCATCGACTGGCAGGGGATGGGCATCAACTTCGTTCTGGTGTTCTCGCCGAACGCCTTCAAGGGCGCCCCCCACACCCACATCGCGACGCTGACGGAAACGGGCGGAACTGCGGCAGGCGACGGCAAGATCATCAAGCAGGTCGCCGACGCTTATCCGATGGTGACGAGCGTACGCGTGCGCGAGGTGATGGAGACGGTCGGCTCTGTCGTGACCAATCTGGCGCTGGCGATCCGCGGTGCCAGCGCCGTGACCCTGATCTCGGCGATCCTGGTGCTCGGCGGCGCGCTCGCCGCCGGCCATCGCCACCGGGTCTACGATGCGGTGATCCTGAAGACGCTGGGCGCGACGCGGCTGCGGCTGCTCGGCGCCTATGCGCTCGAATACCTCCTGATCGGGCTCGCGACCGCGGTATTCGGCGTGATTTCCGGCAGCATCGCGGCCTGGATGATCGTGACGCGGCTGATGACGCTGAGTTTCGTCTGGCAGGCCGGCAGCGCGGCCGGCGTGGTCGCGGCCGCGCTCGTCGTCACCGTCGGGCTCGGGCTCGCGGGCACGCTGCTGGCGTTGAACAAAAAGCCCGCCACGGTGTTGCGGAATTTGTGACAAAATGTAGCGGATGGCCGCACGAGAGCGAAATCGAACGATTTCTGCGATTAACCACGACTGCTCGTCAGGTTCGCGTCAGGATTGCCGCCAAGGGCGACATTCAGCCGCGCGTGGAAGGTTGCAGCGAATGTGTTAGTTTCCCACATATCGAATGGGTTCGGAGCCCCGATTGTTAGCCAAAATTTAGTCGGTTGGCGTCGGTATCCGAGATAGAGTTTGACGAACCGGCGGCATGGCGACCCTCGTGCCGGACCGGACCAACCAACGGGAATTCGACCATGTCGGACCTAGACCGTAACTACGCTTCTCCTTTCGGCAGGGCCGCCGGGCGTGTTGACGCCGCGACGGTCGATGCCGGCCTGCGCGCCTATATGCTGCGCATCTACAACTACATGAGCATCGGCCTGGCCATCACTGGCCTTGCCGCGCTCGGCGTCTACATGGCTGCCGTGACCGATGTCCCGACCGCGGACGCCGTCCGCGTCGGCAAGCTGTTCCTGACGCCGTTCGGCTACGCGATGTTCGTCAGCCCGCTGAAATGGCTGTTCATGCTGGCGCCGCTCGCCATGGTGTTCGTGATCTCGGCGGGCATCAACCGTCTGGCTCCCTCGACCGCCCAGATCCTGTTCTGGGTGTTCGCGGCGCTGATGGGTATCTCGCTGTCGTCGATCTTCCTGGTGTTCACGCACACCTCGATCGTGCGGGTGTTCTTCATCACCGCGGCCACATTCGGTGCGCTGAGCCTCTATGGCTACACCACCAAGCGTGACCTGACCGGCATGGGCTCGTTCCTGTTCATGGGCCTGATCGGCATCATCATCGCGAGCCTGGTGAACCTGTTCCTGGCGAGCTCGATGCTGCAGTTCATCGTGTCGGTGGTCGGCGTGCTGGTGTTCGCAGGCCTCACCGCCTGGGATACCCAGCGGCTGAAGAACGACTACATCTACGGCTACGCCTCGGCCGGCGGGGACATCGCAGAGCGTGCGGCCATCACCGGCGCACTGTCGCTGTACCTGAACTTCATCAACCTGTTCACGCTGCTGCTGCAGCTCCTCGGCCAGCGCGACTAAGCGATAGACCAGGACGAACGGACACGAACCCCGGCCGAAAGGCCGGGGTTTTTGTTTGAGCCTTGGCCTCTCCTCGTCATTGCGAGCCCTTGCGACGGAGCAATCCAGAGTCCCTCCGCGGATGCATTTCTGGATTGCTTCGCTGCGCTCGCAATGACGGGTGTGGCAACACAGTTGCCCCTTTCAGCAGAAGCGGGAAGGCTCTAATCTTGCCCCATGTCCGAACCTGAAATCAGGCCTGCAACCGAGGCCGACCTTCCCGCCATCACCGCCATCTACCAGCAGGCCGTCCGCGAGGGCACCGCGACGTTCGAGCTGGAGCCGCCTGACCTCGTGGAGATGACTCGCCGCTATCGCGCGCTGGTCGACGGCGGCTATCCCTATTTTGTCGCCATCCTCGACGGCCGCGTGGCCGGCTATGCCTATGCCGGCGCCTACCGCCCGCGCCCGGCCTACCGCTTCACGGTCGAGAACTCGATCTATCTCGATCCCTCCTTCCACCGCCGCGGTGTCGGATCAAAGCTGCTGGAACGGCTGGTCGCCGAATGCGAGGCGCGCGGCTTCCGCCAGATGATCGCGGTGATCGGCGATTCCGCCAATGCCGGCTCGATCGGCGTGCACACCAGGGGCGGCTTCAAGATGATCGGCACGCATCCCAATGTCGGGCTGAAATTCGGACGCTGGCTCGATACGGTGATGATGCAGCGCGACCTCGGCGAGGGCGCGAAGACGGTGCCGGGGAAGTAGGCCTCGTAGGATGGGCAAAGCGTAAGCGTGCCCACCATCTCCCAGCGATAGAGAAAGAACGTGGGCACGGCGCTGCGCGCCTTTGCCCACCCTACGGCACCGTTTGTGCGGCTATACCACCGCGAGCTTCCGATCGATCACCAGCAGCACGCGCTCCAGCTCGTGGCCGCGGCGCAGGATCAGGCCGGTCGCCGAGATCACGCTGTACATGCCCTGCTTGCGCGCCAGCCGCGGATCCTTCTCGATGCGGTAGATCGGCACTTCCGAGGCACGGCGATAGACCGAGAACACGGCGCGATCCCTCAGGAAGTCGATGGCATAATCGCGCCACTCGCCGTCGGCGACCATGCGGCCGTAGAGATTGAGAATACGGTGCAGCTCGAGCCGGTTGAACGTCACCCGGCTCAGTTGCGTCGTCGCCGCGGCGGGGCGCGCCGCCGCGCGCAGCTCGCTCGGATCGGTATCCTCCGACAGACTCATGGAGCGCTTCCTCATCGCACGGCATGACCCGAATCCGCGAAGACCGTCCCCGGAACCTGGATCATGACAGCTGCATGATTGCGCCAACCGGCCAGCGCCGCAAGGGGCTCCTGATTCAACCGGTCGAATCGGTTACGAATCGGAGCACACGCTATGGTGGAACTCCCTCGCGGCAAACCGTCACGGGATCGTTAGCAGGAATCATACTCTCGCCGCTTTTCCGCCTAGCGACTGCCGCCCTGCATTGCGAAAAGACTCACGTGCGTTGACCCGGTCCTTTCGGTTCCGGATTCCTCAGCCCCCAGCCCCCCGGGGTCGAACAGGATCGGGTCTGTACGCGCGACAAGGAGGGCCAACGCAAGTTGGTCCTTTTTTGTTTGTGTCGGGATGTTTCTGGCACGACGAAATTCTTCTCTCATCAGCGCCAACAATCTCATCCCTCATCCCGAGAGCCGCGCGTCCTTCGCGCGGCGTCTCGAAGGATCGAGGCCGAGCTGCGTGAGCGGGGCCTGCATTGTTCTCACGGCGATGCGAAGCATCGTCCGGTAGACGCGCGCAAGGGCGCGCGCCTCACCATGAGGGTGGCAGTGAGTACGACGCTAGAGAATTGAAATCAGTGCAGCGACGTGTAGGCCGCGCCCAGCATCGTGCCGGGCTTGTCGCGGCTGCCGTCCTGGACATAGACCACCGCGCCGTCGACGCCGTCGCGTGTGAGGTTCTCGATCGGCACCGTCCAGCTTTCTGAACGCCCGGTCCAGTCGCCAACCTTGAGCAGGTTGCGCACCACGTTGTGATAGGTGACCTGCTGTCCGCGATTCTCGCCGCGAGTGATCGCGATCGGGACCGACTTGGCGATCGAGCAGATCCAGACCTCGCCATGCGAGACGGCCGGCTCGTTGCTCGCCGCCACCGACACGTTGATCTGCTTGCCCGCGAGCGACATCGTCACCGGCACGCTCATCACACCCGTGCCCTTGTCAGTCTTGCCGATCGCGCTCTCGATGCCGGCACGATCGCTGCCGATGACATGGGTGGAGCCGTTGACTACGACCTGCGGCGTGTAGACCTCGCGGTCGCCGCGCATGCGCGAATAAGCACGCTGCCGTGCAGAGAAGCGCGAATCCGCCAGCGTGTCCTTCCAGCCCAGATAGTCCCAATAGTCGATCGGCATGCTCAGCGCGATGATCGACGGGTCTTTAGAGAGATCGCCGATGATCTGGTCGGCGGGCGGGCAGGAGGAGCAGCCCTGCGAGGTAAACAATTCGACGACGGCGCGGGGATCGGCCTCCGCCGGACGGATGACGGCGACGATCGCACAGATGCCGAGAGCTCCCGACCAGAGGGCACCGGACCAACGTGAAACCAGATGAGAAGCCGTCATTGTTGTCATGTCGAACGCCGCACACCATTGCTCGTGGAAAGGGAGATCTTATCGCCGGATGGTCACCGTAGTCTTACGGGGCGCGACACACTCGACCGTCCAGGCCAACCGTCCGAAAGGAGGTTTTCCGCCGGGCGGGCCCATCTGGAGCATGCCGCAAACGCACGAAGGCGGCCTTGTGATAGGCCGCCTTCGTTTAACCTTCTACTCACGTCGCGGTGAGCCACCGTTCACAAATTCGCGCTTAGGCCGCGAGCTTGCGCAGCACGTAGTGCAGAATACCGCCGTTCCGGTAGTAGTCGAGCTCGTCCAGCGTATCGATGCGGCAGAGCAGCGAAACGCGCTGCAGCGAACCGTCGCCGGAGACGATCTCCGCGGTCAGCTTCTGGCGCGGCTTGAGGTCGCCGACCAGGCCACGCAACGTGACCTTCTCGTCGCCCTTGAGGCCGAGCGACGACCAGGAGGTGCCCTCCTCGAAGGTGAGCGGCAGCACGCCCATGCCGACCAGGTTGGAGCGATGGATGCGCTCGAAGCTCTGGCAGATCACGGCGCGCACACCGAGCAGGCGGGTGCCCTTGGCCGCCCAGTCGCGCGAGGAGCCATTGCCGTATTCGGCACCGGCGAACACCACCAGCGGCACCTGCTCCTGCTGGTACTTCATCGCGGCGTCGTAGATCGACATCTGCTCGCCGTCGGGCCAGTGCTTGGTGAGACCGCCCTCGGGGATGTTGCCGTCCGCGCCTTTGAGCATGAAGTTCTTGATGCGGATGTTGGCGAAGGTGCCGCGCATCATCACTTCATGGTTGCCGCGACGCGTGCCGTACTGGTTGAAGTCGGCGGGACGCACCTGGTGCTCGCTGAGATATTTTCCAGCCGGAGAGGTGAGCTTGATCGAACCGGCCGGCGAGATGTGGTCGGTGGTGATCTTGTCGCCGAACATGGCGAGGATGCGCGCCTCGACGATGTCGGTGACCGGCTCCGGCTCCTTCTTCATCCCGTCGAAATAAGGCGGGTTCTGCACGTAGGTCGAAGACATGTTCCAGCGATAGGTCTCGCTCTCGACGGTCTTGATCTTGCGCCAGTTGGTGTCGCCCTTGAACACGTCGGCGTACTTCTTCTTGAAGATCGACGCGGTCACGAACTTCTTCATGAAGGCGTTGATTTCCTTGGTCGTCGGCCAGATGTCCTTGAGGTACACCGGCTTGCCGTCCTTGCCCTCGCCGAGCGGCTCGACCGCGAGGTTCTTGGTGACGCTGCCCGCGAGCGCGTGGGCGACGACCAGCGGCGGCGAGGCCAGGTAGTTCGCCTGCACGTCCGGCGAGACACGGCCTTCGAAGTTGCGGTTGCCGGAGAGCACGGCCGCGGCGACGATGCCGTTGTCGTTGATCGACTTCGAGATCTCCTCAGGCAGCGGACCTGAATTGCCGATGCAGGTGGTGCAGCCGAAGCCGACCAGGTTGAAGCCGACCTTGTCGAGATCCTTCTGCAGACCGGAATCGGCCAGATAGCCGGCCACGACCTGGCTGCCCGGGGCGAGCGAGGTCTTCACCCACGGCTTGGCCTTGAGGCCCTTCGCAGCGGCGTTGCGCGCCAGGAGGCCCGCGCCGATCAGCACGCTCGGGTTCGAGGTGTTGGTGCAGGAGGTGATGGCGGCGATCACGACGTCGCCGTGGCCGATCTCGAAGTCCTTGCCTTCGACGGCGAAGCGCTTGCTGGGTTCCTCGGCCTTCTTGTACTCGGTGCCGAGCGCAAGCGAGAAGCCTTCGGCGACGGACGGCAGCGCGATGCGGCCTTCGGGACGCTTCGGACCGGCCATCGACGGCACGACGTCGGCGAGATCGAGCGTCAGCGTTTCCGTGAACACCGGATCGGCCGACTTGGCGGTGCGGAACAGCCCTTGCGCCTTGGCGTAGGCCTGCACCAGCGCGACGCGCGGCGCCGCACGGCCGGAGGTCTTGAGATAGTCGATCGCGGCGGCGTCGACCGGGAAGAAGCCGCAGGTCGCGCCGTATTCGGGCGCCATGTTGGCGATGGTCGCCTTGTCGGCGACCGAGAGATTGTCGAGGCCGGGGCCGAAGAACTCGACGAACTTGCCGACCACGCCGAGCTTGCGCAGCATCTGCGTCACGGTGAGCACGAGGTCGGTCGCGGTGACGCCCTCCTTCATCGCGCCCTTCAGCTTGAAGCCGACGACGTTGGGCAGCAGCATCGACAGCGGCTGGCCGAGCATGCAGGCTTCCGCCTCGATGCCGCCGACGCCCCAGCCGAGCACGGCCAGACCGTTGACCATGGTGGTGTGGGAATCGGTGCCGACCAGCGAATCGGGATAGGCGACTTCGAAGGTGCCGGTCTTCTTGCCGACCGTCATCTTCTCCTTCTTGGTCCAGACCGTCTGGGAGAGATATTCGAGATTGACCTGGTGGCAGATGCCGGTGCCGGGCGGCACGACGGAGAAGTTCGAGAACGCCTTCTGGCCCCACTTCAGGAACTCGTAGCGCTCCTGGTTCTGCTTGTATTCCTCGGCGACGTTCTTGCCGAAAGCCTTGTTGTCACCGAAGAAGTTCACGATCACGGAATGGTCGATGACGAGATCGACCGGAACCAGCGGATTGATCTTCTCGGCATCGCCGCCGAGCTTCTGCATCGCGTTGCGCATCGCGGCGAGGTCGACCACCGCGGGCACGCCGGTGAAGTCCTGCATCAGCACGCGCGCCGGGCGGAAGGCGATCTCATGCTCCAGCGACTTCTTGCGCAGCCATTTCGAGACCGCGACGATGTCCTCTTTCTTGACCGAGCGGCCGTCCTCGTTGCGCAGGAGGTTCTCGAGCAGGACCTTCATCGAATAGGGAAGTTTGGAAATTCCCTTCAGACCATTCTTCTCGGCCGTGGGCAGGCTGTAATAGACATAGGTCTTGGCGCCGACCTTGAGGGTCTTTTTGCATTTGAAGCTGTCGAGCGAGGTCATGTAGGAATCCCAATTGTTAGTTATACCCGGCAGGGTATTTTAACACCGTCAGCGTATCAGGCTGGGCCGCTTGCAGGGGCAGGTTGAGTTGCTGCATCAAGTAGTTCCGGGCTTATAGAAGCTTTCTAACCGCGCCGCCACAGCCACAATCGTACCGCAGCATTCGCGAGCCAAAAATTCCCATGCGCTACCCCAAGTTTTCCTGAGGCCCGGCTTTGAGCGGGGTGGTACGAAGCAAGATGCAGCTGTCTGGACGCGGGATCGTTTGCGTGCGCGGCGGCCGCGAGGTGTTTGCCGGGCTCGATTTCGAGGCCGTCGCCGGCGAAGCGGTGGCGGTCGTCGGCCGCAACGGGTCAGGCAAGACCTCGCTGCTGCGGCTGATCGCGGGCCTGCTGGTTCCGGCGGGCGGCACGATCGTACTGGACGGCGGCGACGCTGAAATGACGCTGCCGGAGCAGTGCCACTATCTCGGCCATCGCGATGCCCTGAAGCCTGCGCTCAGCGTGGCCGAAAACCTGACATTCTGGGCCGATTTCCTTGGGGGAGAGCGTCTTGACTTCGCCCAGAGCCTCGCCACGGTGGGGCTCGAACATGCCACCCACCTCCCCGCCGGCTTCCTGTCGGCCGGCCAGCGCCGCCGGTTGTCGCTGGCCCGCCTTTTGACCGTGCGCCGCCCGGTCTGGCTGCTGGATGAGCCGACCAATGCGCTGGACGTGACCGGCCAGGACATGTTCGGCGGCCTGATGCGCGAGCACCTGTCGCGCGGCGGCCTGATCGTCGCGGCGACCCATGCGCCGCTGGGGATCGATTCGCGGGAGCTGCGGATCGGGGGTGTGGCGTGAGGCGACACGACCCTCAGCTTTCCGAGCGGCTGGCCCCCGGCCTCTCCGTTCCCTCCCCCCTTGCGGGGGAGGGTCAGGGAGAGGGGTGCCACACGGCAAGACCTGTCGGTTCTGGCGTTGCTGAGGCAGGCGTTTTGTTGCTGGCGGCTCACCTCAAACGAGTATCTCATCCGGGGCTACCCCTCTCCCCCGCCCTCCCCCGCAAGGGGGGAGGGAGCGCAGTGTGCCTGTGGCGGGAGCCGGGCTCCCATAGCCGCCTCGCCGCGGGAGTCACCCCATGACCGCCCTCTCCGCCCTCGTCCGCCGGGACGTCAGGATCGCGCTCCGCGTCGGGGGCGGGGCGCTGATTGGCGTGCTGTTCTTCCTGACCGTGGTGGTGCTGATGCCGTTCGCGGTGGGGCCGGACCTGGCGCTGCTGTCGCGGCTGGGGCCGGCCATCCTCTGGCTCGGCGCGCTGCTGGCGAGCCTGCTCACCCTCGACCGGCTGTTCATGGCCGATCACGAGGACGGCTCGCTCGACCTGATCACGATGAGCCGGACGCCGCTGGAACTCGCCTGCGCCGCCAAGGCGCTGGCGCATTGGCTGGCCGCCGGCCTGCCGCTGATTGTCGCAACCCCCGTGCTCGGCCTGTTGCTCAACCTCGACATGGTCGCGACCGGCGCGGTGGCGCTGACACTGCTGGCGGGCACCCCGGCCCTGACCTTCACCGGCATGATCGGCGCGGCGCTGGCGGTGACCCTGCACCGCGGCGGGCTGCTGATGGCGGTGCTGGTGCTGCCGCTGTCGATTCCCGTGCTGATTTTCGGGGTTGCGGCCTCGCAGGCCGTGATCGTCGGTCCGATGTCGTTCGGCGCACCGTTCTCGATCCTGTGCGCGCTGTCCCTGATCAGCCTCGTGATTGGCCCCTTCGCAGCCGCAGCGAGCCTGCGGCACGGGCTCGACTGAGATGCGCTGGACTGACCTTGACCCCGATCAACTTTCGTCCCTCGCTTTCGTGCTGATTGCCTGAGCGGCCACCGATGATTATCAGGGTACCATGACGCTGATCGACCTCGCCAACCCCACGCGGTTCCTCGCGCTGACAGCGCGGGTCCTGCCGTGGCTCGCGGCCGCGACCGTGCTCCTTCTTGCAATCGGTCTCTATCAAATCGCGCTTGCGCCCGACGACTATCAGCAAGGCGCGACCGTGAAGATCATGTTCATCCACGTGCCCAATGCCTGGCTGTCGATGTTCGTCTGGGGCGTGATGAGTATCGCCTCGCTGGGCACGCTGGTGTGGCGGCATCCGCTCGCCGACGTCGCCGCCAAGGCCGCAGCGCCGATCGGCGCCGCCTTCACCTTCCTCGCACTGCTGACGGGCTCTCTGTGGGGCCGGCCGATGTGGGGCACCTATTGGGAGTGGGATGCGCGGCTCACTTCGGTGCTGATCCTGTTCCTGATGTATCTCGGCCTGATGGCGCTGTGGCGCGCCGTCGACGATCCCTCGCGCGCCGCACGCGCCGCCGCGGTGCTGACCCTGGTGGGCGCGCTCAACCTGCCGATCATCAAGTTCTCGGTCGACTGGTGGAACACGCTGCACCAGCCGGCCTCGGTGATGCGCATGGGCGGCTCGGCCCTCGACAAATCGTTCCTGATTCCGCTGCTGGTGATGGCGATCGCCTTCACGCTGCTGTTCGTCACGCTGCATCTGGCGGCGATGCGCAATGAAATCCTGCGCCGCCGGGTCCGGTCCCTGCAAATGATGCAGGCGAGCCGGGTCGCATTCTCGAGCGAAATGGGCGCCGGTTCGCGCGGACAAAACGCGTCGAAAGAAATTGGGGCCGCAGGATGATGTCGCTCGGTCCCTATGCATCCTTCATCGTGACGTCCTATGCCGCAGCGGCCCTCGTGGTCGCGATCCTGATCGGCTGGATCGTGCTCGACTATCGCAACCAGACGCAGCGCCTGCGCGAGCTCGACCGCAGCGGCATCACCCGCCGCTCCGGCCGTAGCGCCATGGACGCATCATGAACGAGCAATCGACCTCCGCAGCGCCGCAGCGCCGCACCTTCCTGATGGTGCTGCCGCTGATTGCGTTCATCGCACTGGCACTGCTGTTCTGGTTCCGGCTCGGCAGCGGCGATCCCTCGCGGATTCCCTCCGCGCTGATCGGTCGTCCCGCGCCGCAGACGGCGCTGCCGCCGCTCGAGGGATTGCAGATCGACAATTCGCAGGTGCCGGGCCTCGATCCCGCCGCGTTCAAGGGCAAGGTCAGCCTGGTCAATGTCTGGGCATCCTGGTGCGTGCCCTGTCATGACGAGGCGCCGCTTTTGACCGAGTTCGCCAAGGACAAGCGCTTCCAGCTCGTCGGCATCAACTACAAGGACGCGTCCGACAATGCGCGGCGCTTCCTCGGGCGCTACGGCAACCCGTTCGGTCGCGTCGGCGTGGATGCCAACGGCCGCGCCTCGATCGAATGGGGCGTCTACGGCGTGCCCGAAACCTTCGTCGTCGGCCGCGAAGGCACCATCGTCTACAAGCTGGTCGGCCCGATCACGCCGGACAATCTGCGCAACGTGTTGTTGCCGCAGATGGAGAAGGCGCTGGGGGCGGGCTCGTAAGGCAGCTCGTGCCCCGGACGCAGCGCAGCGATCCTTCATCGATGCGCTGCTGAGCCGGGGCCCATCTCACCACGGCTGCATTGCCGGAAAGAGCCTGGGTCCCGGCTCGCGCTTCGCGCGTCCGGGACACGAGAGCTTACCCCTTCCTAACATCCCCCGCGTCCGCCTCGCTCGCTTCCAGCGACGCCGGCTCGAGGTGGTAGCGCTTGGTCAGCGGCATCTGGGCGATGGCGAAGACCATGGTCAACGGGGTCACGCCGAACACCTTGAAGTTCACCCAGAAGTCGGTGCTCTGGGTGCGCCAGACGATCTCGTTCAGCACCGCCATGCCGGCAAAGAACAGCGCCCAGCGCAGGGTGAGGATGCGCCAGCCCTGCGGCGTCAGATTGAACATCTGGTCGAACATGACGGCGATGAAGGAGCGGCCGAACAACAGGCCGCCGCCGAGGATCGCAGCGAACAGGCCGTAGATGATGGTCGGCTTGAGCTTGATGAAGGTCTCGTCGTGCAGCACCAGCGTCAGCGTGCCGAACACCAGCACGATCACGCCCGTGACGATCGCCATGATCGGAATGTGGCGCGTCACCACATAGGAGGCGACCATCGCCGCCACGATCGCGACCATGAAGGCGCCGGTCGCCGCGAACAGATTGAACTTCGCATTCACGAAGAAGAACACGAGCAGCGGCCCGAGCTCGGTCGCCAGCTTGAACAGCGGATGCGGCTGGGTCTTGTCCATTCTTCAGCTTTCGATTCCGGCAATGGCGCGGGCGAAGTCGCGCGCGGTGAACGGCGCGAGATCGTCGACGCCTTCGCCGACGCCGATGAAATGCACCGGCAGTTTGAACTTCTCCGCGAGCGCCACCAGAATGCCGCCGCGCGCGGTGCCGTCGAGCTTCGTCATCACGAGGCCGGTGACCCCGGCGGTGCGATGGAAGGCCTCGACCTGCGACAGCGCGTTCTGGCCGACGGTGGCATCGAGCACAAGCAGCACGGCATGCGGCGCAGTGTCATCCACCTTGCGGATCACACGCACGACCTTTTCGAGCTCGTTCATCAGCTCGGCCTTGTTCTGCAGCCGGCCGGCGGTGTCGATCAGGAGCACGTCGATATTCTGCTCCTTCGCCGCCGTCAGCGCGTTGAAGGCAAGGCTCGCCGAATCCGAGCCCTGCGCGCCTGCGATCACGGGCGTCTTCGTCCGCTCGCCCCACACCTTGAGCTGCTCGATCGCCGCAGCGCGAAACGTGTCGCCGGCGGCCAGCATCACCTTGCGGCCTTCGGAGGCGAATTTCTGCGAGAGTTTTCCGATGGTGGTGGTCTTGCCCGAGCCGTTGACCCCGACCACGAGGATCACGAACGGCTTCCTGGCCGTATCGATCTCGAGCGGCTTTGCCACCGGCGCCAGCACCTTCTCGACCTCGGTGGCGACGACGTCCTTGACCTCGTCCGCCGAGATCGCCTTGTCGTAGCGTCCAGTGCCGACGGCGTCCGCGATCCGCACCGCGACTGACGTGCCGAGATCGGCGCGCAGCAGCACGTCCTCGATGTCGTCGAGCATGGCGCGGTCGAGCTTGCGCTTGGTGACGAGGTCGGCGACCGCGGTCCCGAGCGAGGACGAGGTGCGCTTCAGCCCGTTGGACAGGCGGCGCCACCAGCTCAGCTTGGGGGGATCTGACGTGGTATCGTTCATGGCGGGGGTGTGTTAGCCGTTCCGGCTGCCAAACGAAAGTCTTGACCGAAAGTCTTGCAATTGCTCGATGTTCCCCAATTGACGGCCGATGAAATTCTGGCCCGCGTGCTCCATCGCGACGGGCTGATGCTGATCATCGACAAGCCGGCCGGCCTGCCGGTGCATCGCGGTCCCAAGGGCGGCGCCAATCTGGAGGCCTCGTTCGACGCGCTCTGCTTCGGCCTGCCGCGGCCGCCGGTGCTCGCCCACCGGCTGGACAAGGACACCTCCGGCTGCCTCGTGCTCGGCCGCCACCGCAAGGCAACGGCCTCGCTCGGCCTCCTCTTCAAGCATGGCAAGATCGGCAAGACCTACTGGACCGTGGTCGAGGGCGGCCCCGCCGAGGACGAGGGCACCATCGACATGCCGCTCGGCCGGCTCAACGCCGAACGGGGCTGGTGGCAGAAGCCTGATCCTGAGGGACAGAAGGCGATCACGAACTGGAAAGTAATGGGCCGGGGTGACGGTTTCACCTGGCTGGCCATGGAACCGGTGACCGGGCGGACCCATCAATTGCGGGTGCATTCGGCCGCGACCGGCTGGCCGATCTTCGGCGATAACATTTACGGCAACGGCCCGCGTTTCGGCGAGCCAAAGCTGCATCTGCATTCCCGCGAGATCGTGGTGCCGATCTCCCGGAACAAGGAGCCCGTCCGCGTCGTGGCGCCGGCCCCGCCCCACATGCACGAAAAGCTCCGCGCCTGCGGCTGGAACGGGGAATAATCTTTTAGACCCTCAGGGTGAGCAGGCCGCCAAGAAAGGCCCGCATCTCGCCCGCGGCCATCCTTCGAGACGCCCGCTTTGCGGGCTCCTGAGGATGAGGGTCGGCACTCGCCTTCCGCCCATGGTTTACGAAACGTTCAGCGCTCGGCGCTAATGATGACGGTTGCTTAGAACAAGCTTCTGTAACCGCTCAGGACGAGCAAGGCGTGATGTCCAAGGCTGAGCTATCGATCATCGAAGAGGTCGAATCCGCGATTCGCGCAGGCTCGGCGGAAAAGGGCCTGGAAACGGCCCGGCGCGTCACCGACCTGTTCCTCTCCTCTGCCGGCAGTTTCGACGACGAGCAGATCGCGCTATTCGACGAGGTGCTCGAGCGCCTGATCGGCACCATCGAGCTTCGCGCCCTTGCCGACATGGGCGCTCGCATCGCGCTCGCCGAGATCAGCGCGCAGCTGGCGCCGATCGCGCAGGCACCGCCTTCGGTAATCCGCCGCCTCGCCAGCAATAACGAGATCCGCATCGCCGGTCCCGTGCTGCAGGAATCCGCCCGCCTCGACGACGGCGAGCTGGTGAAGATCGCATCATCCAAGGGCGAGCCGCATCTGCTGGCGATCGCCGGCCGCTGGTGGTTGAAGGAAATCGTCACCGACGCCTTGCTGGCGCGCCGCTATCCCAGCGTCAACCGGCGGCTCGCTGCCAATCCCGGCGCGCGCGTCTCCGGAAACGGATTCGCCGTCATAATCGGGCAAGCCGAGGCCGATCCCGAACTTGCCGTCAGCGTCGGCGTCCGCGTCGACCTGCCGTCGGAACTGCGCCGTCGATTGCTGCGCTCGGCCAGCGATGCCGTGCGCGCCCGCCTGCTGTCGCGCGCGCCGCCGCATCTGTTCGAGGAAATCCAGAGCGCGATCGCCGCCGTCACCGTCGGTGTCGATCGCGAGATGTCGGGCGTCCGCGATTTCGAAGGTGCCAAGCGGGCGATTGCAATGCTCAAGGCGACCGGCCAGCTCAGCGAAGCGACGCTGCTCGGTTTCGCCGCGCAGCGGCGCTATGAAGAGACCGCCGCGGCGCTGGCCGCATTGTCCGGATCAACCGTCGAGGTGATCCGCCCGCTGATGCAGAGCCTGCGCGACGACGGCTTGCTGGTGCCGTGCAAGGCGGCGCAGCTCAGCTGGGAGACCACAACCGCCGTGCTCGAAAGCCGCTTTGCCACAGGCGCCATGAAGCCGGCCGATCTTGCAAGAGCGCAAGGGCACTTTGCGCGGATGACGCCGGAGAATGCAAAGCGGACGCTGCGCTTCTGGCAGGTCAGGGCGTCGTAGGGCGCGCTCTTTGGGCAGGCATATCCACACCCTCGGTTTCGTCCCTGCGAACGCAGGGACCCATAACCACAGGGTGACGTTTGGCGAAGATTCGGAATTCGGTACTGCGACCATCCGCAACCGATAAATCACGCGGTATGGGTCCCTGCGTTCGCACTAGGGCATGCACATATCTGGTGCGGCGGATTGACTCGGGTTCGTCCTGGGGGTTCC
>NZ_LBJV01000028.1:0-28161 GCF_028128855.1 Bradyrhizobium sp. CCBAU 11430 | reverse complement strand
ATTCGCCGCATTGTCCGCGACCGAAGATCGTGTTCCCAAGCGTGGTGTAGCTGGCGGTGGCCCACCGCGTTCGACGGCTGGAGCCGGGTCTGTCAGCTGGCGATAGCCGTGAGGCGACGTTCGGATCATCGCTCAATGGTGCGATGGTTTCTAGCGTCATGTAGCGGGCACGCTGGACCGCCCATTCATCGTCGAGCAGAATGGCTCCGATGAGGCGGACGATGGCGTCCTCATTGGGGAAGATGCCGACCACCTCGGTGCGCCGTTTGATCTCGCCGTTGAGGCGTTCGATCGGATCGGTAGAGTCCAACTTGGTCCGATGCTGCGGCGGGAACGTCATATAGGCGAGCACGTCGGTCTCGGCCTGGTCGAGAAAACCGGCAAGCTTGGGCAGCTTGGGGCGGAGCTGATCGGCGACCTTGCGCCATTGTGCGAGCAGCCTTATTAAGGGCGCAAGTCGCTCGGCCGCCATCAGATCCACCGCCGCTTTTGAAGCCTCCAGTCCGACACAGCGGCGCCAATCTAACGCAAATCTAGGATTGCGAACTTGTGACTCCAGGCTCTAACACTACTTTGGCAGATTGTTGATTTTTCGTGTTTTATAGGATTCCTGAATCAATTTTTCAGCGATTCATGGGTGGTCGGCTCTTGGAGGACTGACCATGCCAGGATGCGAAGACGAACTCGAACGCTGGTTGATGCCGTTCTTGGACTGGCTGGGTCATAAGACCCGGCAGCGGATGTGTCCTCTGTATATTGCGGGATTGATCGGTCCCGGCTATGTAAGAGCGTTCAGCCGATGGCGGAAGGCCCTGCCACGACAACTACGACCAGTTGCACCACACCTCACTTCCCAAGAAGGGTGACCGCTCGGTCGGTGTTGCGGCTCAATACGCCTCGGCAGTCGGTAAAAGGGCAAATTGCCAAACACTGCTGTCTTTGACGCGTGCAAGCGGCGAAGTGCCAGTGATGGTCGCGTTACGTCTCTTTCTGCCTGACAGGTGGACAAGCGACATATCTCGTTTGAAGCGCGCTCGCGTGCCAGTCGAACATCAACACCACGGTCAGCTCCATCAAGCGTTGGGCGGCAAAGCCGATCATCTCGCGCAGTAGATCCGCATCAGGGGTCTTCTCCACGAGCGTGCGCAGGTTCATCATGTCGTCGGTCATCGGTGGTTCCTCGGTCGCGTTGGCGTGTCGCACACCCGATCCTACCAAAGAACTGCCGGTGACCACCGCAAAGCGCCCGCCCGCTACCTATTTGGGGGCGCGCGTCCGGGCGGCTTTGCTCTAGCGATAGTCCCGCGCGAAAGAGACAATTACCGCTGGCGAGTAGGGTGGCAACTACGCGACGAAATGAAGAAGTTTGCAGCCAAGTGGGAGGGCTATCGGATCAAGCACAAGAAATTCTTCCGGCTCTACGGGGAAGAGAGGCCGCGGTTCGTCGCCGTGCGGCCGCAAGCGGGCGATCGGGACCCGAGCGCGGGCGACGATGCCGATGGTGCCCAACGACCGCTGGTCGCTCGACTTCGTCTCGTCAACTCACCGCTGGTCGCCGCTTCCGCATCCTGACCGTGGTCGATGATGAACCCGCGAGTGGCTGACCCTTCTGGCCGACAACTCCGCCCTCGGGGCCAGGGTCGCGCGGGAACTGGACGGGTTGGGTGATGGAGCGGAGCAAACCCAAGATGGGTCAGCGGCAACGTAGCAAGTTTACCGGCAATGCCATCCTGACCTGGACCGACCAGAGCCGATTCGCGTGGCACTACATCGCGCGCCGGGCAAGCCCATACACAACGCCTTCATCAAGAGGTTAAACGGCCGAGTGCGGGAGAATTGTTGAACGAGACGCTGTTCACGTCGCTGGCCGAGGCCCGCGTCACGCCTGGATGCTGGCGGGCCGATTACAACAACGCACGACCACACTCGCAGCTCGGATGGAAAACCTCGTCGGGGTTCGCCTTCACCTGTTATCCGCGCCGCGATCTGGCGCTGCGCTATGCGAAGGCTCCGCGCCAGCTCCCGTCGCTTTCACCGCCCAACAGGGCAGATCGAACCGATAGGGCGAACTCAGATTTGGATAAAACCGGGTCAAGGTCACTCCGGATGACGGCGCGGAAATCTTGTGCCTGGAGCGCAGATTGCCAGGCAGCTGGGTGCAGCCATCACACGATGAAGACTACTTGGCGGTGGGTGAAGTGAAGGCGTTCAAGTCGCTTGAGCGGGAGAAGCGGCTCGATTGCCTGCAAGGGTGGCTGCGCGAGAGGCTTGTTCGGCACCGCGGCAACCCGAATGTGATGCGCCTGGTGCCGAGGACGGCGGTGGGTCAAGCTCCATTTTTAGATGGGTTCCGCATCGATCGAACTTAATACGACCACCCGAGCCTCTGAGCTTTTTGCAGAACGTTCCGTACAACTGCACCTCAAAGAACAACGGCTCACCCGCTTGTTTCATTCTGAGTGCGGTAGTAAACAGCAATCACGCGCAGGGGCCGATACTTGCATCGGGTAGATCTCCGCCGATTTTGGTCGAGGTGTTAGACGACATTTTCAGGCGGCCGCTCGATGAACTTGAAACGCGCGGCACTGTGACGACCGTCGACGCTGATTGGCACCTCGCCCTCAATGGTCGCGCGTCGAACGACCCGGCGTTCTTCACCGTAGTCCTTGGTCGCACAATGCATCGTGGCTCGATTGTCCCAGATAGCAACATCACCCTGCTTCCACTTCCAGCGCATCGTGTTTTCTGGCGCAGTGATATGAGACTCAAATAGCTCGAACAACTTCTGGCCGTCGGACCGCGAAATTCCTACAAAACGTTCTACATAAGACCCCAGCACTAGCGTGCGCTCGTCGGTCTCGGGGTGAACGCGGACGACCGGATGTTCGGTCTCAATTCTAGGTCTGGCAAGCCCTTCCGCAGAAAGCTTCTTAGAGGCTCCCGGGAAGCTGTGAACAGCCCAAAGGTCATCGGCAAGCCGTTGTAACGGGCGGGGCAAATCGAGATATGCGGCCGCTGTATTTGACCACACCGTGTCGCCGCCGACCAGTGGAATCACAACACCTCGCAGTATGGAAATCTTCGGATAAGCATCCATGCAGGACCAATCAACGTGCCAAACGTCGGCTTGAATATCCCCGCGTACGGAATCGATTTCAAGAATTGGCAACTTTCCCTCGGGATATGGCGAACGCTTCCCGAAAAGAAGAGCAAGGCGCTCTTGCTCGGCGTCGTCGAGATGATGCTGCTCGCGGAAAAAGATGACCTTGTGCTCTAGCAGCAGATTTTTTAGCGCAACAATGGTCTTTTGCGACAAATCAGCCGAAAGCCTGATGTTCTTGATTTCAGCGCCAATGCGCGCTGTCTGTTTGATAATGTCGGTGCGTGGAATGACATTTGTGACGTTCAGTTCACTCATGGTGGCATTCTCCAAATTGGCAGTCCCTTTTCGCCAGACAAAGGTGTTCAGTCGTGACGTTGGCGTTCATGCCATTATAGACGTGAGGTTAGGTTATCCTATGTGAGCGTCTGTTGAGCGTTTTACTAAATGTCCTCGGGAAAACCGGACTGAGCCGAACAAAGTGTGCGCTGCCAGAAGCCTCCCGCAGAATCAACAGGTCGACCGATTCAGCATGTCAGCTCCGTGGTTTGGTAACACTTCAACAATGCTAGCGGGCACATCTGTTGACCGGAAATCACCGACGGCTCGCAGTTTCGTAGTCGCAAGGCTGGTTTCACATTGCCTTCTCTTCATCTTGCTTGCCTCCTGTTCGGTAGAGAACTTTTACATTTCGGCTTTGCCTTCGCACCTACCATTACTGGTGAACCTGGCACCGTGCCAGGGCTTCGACTGAAGGAATATCCTCGCCGGCGAGCTCAGAAGACACCGAGCCACAGCGCTTATTGATGCATTCGAGCCAAGGGGGTCGATCCGCGCCCCTGCTAATCTTCGAGGATCAGCGCGCGATCGAAACCACATGGGTACGCGCCACTGGTCCCGAGGTCGAACGGCTTGCTAAGCCGCAGAGATCGGCCCACGCCGCGGAGTCAACCTTAAAGCCGCCCTGGAAAGGCCCGGCCAGATCGATCGGCGGCTTCGTACGATGCGATCGCCAGTCAAGAGAGACTGAATTTCTTCGATACAGCCTCTTATGACCGCGCCCCCGATCAAGACCTGCTCTGGCGTGTCTCGGCTGCTCCGATGGGTATCTAGACGGTGGGATTATGGGCAAACGGCCATCGCGAGCTCCAGCCTGTTTACGTCGTACTCCACAATCCCCTGAGCAGAGATTGTAGTTTGAACGTGACCGAAAAATATGAAATCGGTTCTCAATGCGATCGGTGTGCTCTCGGGATTCGCGCAGCAAAGCAATGTGAGGCGGGCGAGTTTTGCCTTGTGGACGTAACCAAGCATCAATGTTCTAGCTTCGCCTCCTTGGTGTGTCCGGCTAAAGCATTGATGACAAATGCTGGATCACGCCGTTTCGACGCTGCCCGAGCGAGGCGAACGTCTTGCCTTCATCGGCAAGCTTCTTCAGCAGCGGTGCCGGCTCAAGGTTCGGCTCGTCGGTCTCCCTGGCGTAGAAGGCCAAGCGATCGGCGATGTGCTTGAGGCCGACGCTGTCGGCCCAGAACATCGGGCCGCCGCGATAGATTGGGCGGCCATAGCCATAGAGCCAAACGACGTCGATTTCGGACGGACGGGCCGCGATGCCTTCTTCGAGCATCTTCGCGACCTCGTTGATCATCGGGTACATCATGCGCTCGAGGATCTCCTCGTCGCTGACGACGCGCTTCTTGCGCCCCAGCCGGCGATCAGCTTCTGGACCTCGGGATCCGGCAGCGACGCGCGCGAGCTCGTAGTGTAGTAGCCGTTGCCGGTCTTCTAATCTTACTGCGTCATTGGCGCCGACGTCATTCGATGCTGCGGGGGTGCCACAACAGGGACATCGCGGAAAAGTTTTGATGAGCGCGCGGATCAGTCTGGCGCGCATGGTTGCGATCGAGTTCGGGACATGACGTTCAGGCCGCGCGGGCGGAGCCTCTGGGTCGATAATCTTCGGGTAAGTCAGGCACCGCGATTGGCGCGGTGGAACGAGGTCCTGAGGGGGGAATCGTCGCCTGCTCGGCGATCAGGAAGCCGTAGGCCGCGATGCACAGACTCGCGTGGTGATGGAAGCCGCGCCAGCCCCGCCCCTCGTAGTGGCCGAGCCCGACCTCCTGCTTGAGCTCCTGATAGTCGCGCTCGATGCGCCAACGCAGCTTGGCGAGATCGACGAGCCGTTCGAAGCTGATGGTCTCCGGCAGCGTTGCGAGCCAGTATTTGGTGGGCTCTGCTTCACCCTTGGGCCATTCGATCAGCAGCCACTCCGGCGACAGCTTCTCGGGGATTAGTTTGTTATACCCGACACGGACGCGCACACGCGCAAAGCGCGAGGACAGCCGGTCGGCCGAGCCTTCCCGCCACGTCACCGTGCGCCAGGCCTGCTTCGGTAGAGCAAGCATCACTTCCTTGGCCGAGACCAGATCGGGCTCATCGCGTCGCCCGGTATTGTTTAGCGGCCTGTCCTTGCGTCGTGGGCCAGTGCCCGGTCGCCACATCAAGGTGTTTGGCAAGATGCCGGCGACGTAGAGTACGCCCAGGGCTGTCATGCCCGCGCGTAGCCGCGAGTCATTGCCGTAAGCCGTATCCATCAATCCGACGCCACGCGGCAAGCCGGCTTCGCAAGCCCAACGTATCTGCTCCAGTGCGATCTCCGGTTTGGTCCTGAACTTGATCTCCTTCGGAACACCCGCCTTGTTCCGTCGTGCGCGATCCTTCGCCCAGGGTTCCGGCAGGTACAGCCGATACGTCACCGGAAGGCTGGCGACATGGTTGGCAATCGACAAGGACACTGCCACCTGGCAATTGGCCTGCTTGCCGAGCTGACCGCAATATTGGTGGTGCACGCCGACCGAGTGCTTGCCTTGCTTCGGGAACGACGTGTCGTCGATGATCCATGCCTCGATCGGTCCCGCCTTCTCGATCGCCGGCAACACCATCTGGCGCACCTTGGCCAACACGTCCTCCCCGACCAGGTTGCGTTACCGACAAAATGCAGCAACGACTGGTGCTGTGCGGCCGTCCGTGCCGGAGCCGTTCGGGCCGCCATCGGCTCAACGCTCTTGCGTTCACCCGGCAGCATCAGGCCGGTGCAGTAGTCACGCAGTGGCCTCAGGCGCACTGCCTGATCGATAACACTTCCCAGCTCCGCTACATAAGCCGCAAACCGTGCCTCCCCGTCTCCAACCTGATTGAGATCCATCTGGCCCTCCACGCGCCAAATATTGAATCTCTTCAAATATTTGATTCTTCGCCCTCGCGGGCGCGGCCGAATGACTCAGTAAGACTAACCGAAGCGGCCGGCTTCGCAGAGCGCGTCCGCGATCTCCGACGTGATGCCGCGGTCCTTGCGCGAGCGCCAGCTGAGTCGAGGCCGGCGAGATCGCTCATCGCGAACGGGCCCATCGGCATGCCGAATTTTGTCACCACGGCATCGACCTGCTGCGACAGCGCGCCTTCGAACAGGAGCTTTACGGACTGCTTGCCGCGCTGGGCGAGCATGCGGTTGCCGACGAAGCCGTCGCAGACGCCGACCACGGCCGGCACCTTGGCGATTTTTCGCGCGATCGTCACCGCAGTCACCAGCGCATCCGGCGCGGTCTTGTCGGCGCGCACGATCTCGCACAGCTTCATGACGTTGGCCGGCGAGAAGAAGTGCATGCCGAGCACGTCCTGCGGACGCTTGGTCGCCTTCGCGATCTCGTCGATGTTGAGGTACGAGGTGTTGGATGCGAGCACGGCGCCGGGCTTGGCATACTGGTCGAACTTGCCGAACACCTCTTTCTTCACCGCCATGGTCTCGAACACGGCCTCGATGACGAGGTCGGCATCGCCGACATTCTCGATGCCGACGACGCCATTGATCAGCGCCATGCGCTTGGCGGGCGCATCGGCCGGGATGCCGCCGCGCGCGGCGGTCGCTTCCCAGTTCTTCTGCATGATGCCCATGCCGCGCTTGAGCTGCTCTTCGCCGGCCTCGATCAGGGTGACGGGCACGCCGGCATTGGCAAAGGACATCGCGATGCCGCCGCCCATGGTGCCGGCGCCGAGAATGGCGACGCGGTTCACGGGCCGCGGCTTGGTGCCTTCAGGAACGCCCGCGATCTTGTTGGCCTCGCGCTCGGCAAAGAAGGCGTAGCGCTGGGCCTTGGACTGGTCGCTGGCGACCAGCTTGAGGAAGCCCTCGCGCTCCTTCTTCAGGCCTTCGTCGAAGGGTAGGTCAATGGCGTAGCCGACGGCATCGGCCGCCGCGAACGGCGCCTCCAGGCCGCGCGACTTCTTGGTCATGGCCGCGACCGCATTGGTGAAGATCGAGCGGTCGGCCTTGGCCGCGGCGATCTTGGAATCGTCGTCGCGCAGACGCCGCAGCGGGCGCTTCTCGGCGATGAGCTTGCGCACGAAGGCTTCACCGCCGGAGGCCGGCCCCTCGATGATTTCCTCGATCAGGCCGTTCTTCAGCGCTTCCGCAGCCCCGATCGGGTCGCCGCCGACGATCATCTTGACGGCGAGCTCGGGCCCGACCGCGCGGGGCAGGCGCTGGGTGCCGCCGGCGCCGGGCAGAAGTCCGAGCTTGACCTCGGGCAGGCCGAGCTTCGCGTCCTTGCTCGCGACGCGGAAATGACAGGCTAACGCAACTTCGAGACCACCGTCGAGCGTGGTGCCCTGGATCGCGGCTACGATCGGCTTCGGCGAGTTCTCGACCTCGGAGAGCACGTCGTTGACTCCGGGTGCCTTCGGTGGCTTGCCGAATTCGGTGATGTCGGGGCCGGCGATGAAGGTCCGGCCGGCGCAGGTCAGTACGATGGCCTTGATCGCGGGATCAGCGATCGCAGCCTTGACGCACTCCAGAAGCCCGCCGCGCACCGCGGCGCTGAGCGCATTGACCAGAGGACTGTTGACCGTGACAACACCGACTCGTCATGACGCTAGAGCTTAACCAGATCGCTCACGCTGCACTCCTCGGTTAATATATAAAATCGGCCGGGTGGCGACCAGTCTTTCTGGCAAGAAATCTCGGTTGCGACGCTCCAAATGCACCGCAATGATCGTATTTGACAGCAACACCAATCGAAGGAACTTCACTTCGGAGATCAAGTAGAATAACAGGAGACCGATTTATGCAATGGCTCCCAGGTTCACGCATAAATTCGGCGACTCCCGGCTTTATCCAGCCGACCTGACGATCAGACCGTCTACACTGGACAACCGCTCAACGCGGGTTGCATCCGTTCCAACAAAAAGCTGCTTCGATAGCTCTCTCGCGCACAGCGCACCGCGACAACCTTTTCTAGTCCGGAATATTCGCCCCTTATCCAGCCCTTGGTGTAGATTTGTGATGCTCTCAAAGCTAGATTCGGATATTCAATGGCCATAGCAGACGATAAGCTCTTTGCACGATCGAGATACTTTGCTTGTTAGTAGCGTGGTGAGGCATAGTGACTCAGAACAATGATCACTCCGCGGCGCGCGGCTGCCGCCCTATCTAATCCCATTGCCTGACGTTCACTGGGCGGGTGAAATCGCCTAGCTCGCAATGCTGTCGACACGGGAAGTCGGGCTTGGATGGCTGTGGTGTAGCGAATGCTGCGGAAGACAACGCAGCCAGCAGCGCGACGATGGAGGCGGTCGTCACTTCCCCAAGCACATAATGTGCCTCCACTATTCCCACGGCGACTGCTGATTGACGTCCTTTGCTGCTTCCACAATTGCCGTGGTCATATCTCGGATGTCGCTGTCGCTCATGGGAGTTGAAAGTGCCCCTGAACAGTTTGGCGTCAGGAGATAGCCGCGCTCTAGCGCGGCAAGATGAATTCGCTCGATGGCTTGCTTCTGCGACGGCGACGAAAAAGAGCTTCGGTAGTCGCCGATCGGGCTCGTCTTCGTGTGCACTCGGAAAAGAGAACCCATTCCGGTGACTTGAGTAGGAAGCTTTTCTTTTTTGAATTCCTCAGAGAGGAGGGCCCTCATTGTGTCGCCCATTCGGTTCAGCCGCGCTATAGCCTCCTGGTCATAGGCCCTAAGGGCAGCGCACCCTGCGGACATACTTAGTGGATTGGCACTGAAGGTGCCGCCATGCGAGACGGGCGGCTTGCCTTTCGTATGATCGAAAATTGCCATGTGTCGCGCTGGGCCCGCGACCGCGCCGACCGGCAGGCCGCCCCCGATGATCTTTGCAAGGCACACGAGATCAGGCTCGAGGCCGAACAGACCATGCGCCCCTTGAAAAGCAAGGCGATAGGAGACGACCTCATCGAGAATAAGCAGGATTCCATATTTTCTGCAACAATCCTGCAGCACTTCGCAAAATTCAGGTTCTGCCGGAATCATGCCGACGCGCGAGGCGAGCGGATCGAACAGGATGGCGGCAAGACGCGCATGATGCTCTTCGATTAATCGCCGGCAGTCAGCGGCGTTGTTGTAGGGCAGAACGAGAACATCCGCAGCGACCGAGCTCGGCGCGCCTCGCGCATAGAGAATGCTTTGCGGATCAGCACCCCAGTTCTGAGGATTTGAATCGAGACCTACTTCTACATAGTCATACGCCCCATGAAATGCACCTTCAAACTTGGCGATCATCGGACGTCCGGCGATCGCGCGCGCCGCCTTTACAGCGAACATAACGGCTTCGGTGCCGGAATTAACGAAACGCAACTGCTCCAATCGGGGGGATCGGGCTCGAATTGTTTCCGCTAATTCGGTTTCCAAAGTCGTTGGCAGGCCGAACGCGGTACCGGAGTCAATCACATCGTGCAAAGCTCGTATGACGGGCGGGAACGCATGACCGTGCACGAGGGAAAAGAAATTGTTTGCACAATCAAAGATCTTGCGACCATCTACGTCCGCCACCCAGCATCCCTCACCCCGCATTGCGTAAGGCGGCTGAGGCGGAAAATAGGGTGCAGAGCGCATGCTCCCGCCCGGCGTAATAGCCTTTGCGCGAACAAACTCGGCTCTCGAGCGCGGCCCAACAATCTCTTCTTTGTCACGCGCCGAGGGGCGTAGCGGGCCGTGCATTGTTGATTCCTCCGTTGCCTGTCTAGGGGTTGCTCGCGATTGGATCATATGACCCCTCTCTAGTCAATATGGATCATTTGGTTCAGACAATTTATGCGATTAGGAGAGAAAGTTCTATAAGTGGAGCCTTTCATGAATCAGCAAGCGACAGACATTGACGCGAAATTACGCCAGCTGATGCCGAAGGTCCGAGGGCGTATTGCCGACGCGATCCGCTTTATTCTCGCCAACCGAGATGAAGTCCCCGTTCGTTCCATGCGAGATCTTGCGAAGCGCGCCGACGTCCCGCCAGTAACATTGGTACGGCTCGCCCAGCGACTTGGCTTTGAAGGCTTCGACGACTTTCGCGAGATCTATGTGGACGCGCTGATCAACGGCCAAAGTCGAAACTTTGGCCAGGCAACTCAACTCATGACCCTCGCACAAACAGAAGTCGCTCTTGGATTTGCAGCGAAATTTGCGGAACGCGAATTCGAGTTGCAGAGACAGGTGATCGCGGCTCTGAGAGAGGAGACGCTTAATGGCGTTGTTGATGCGCTCGCAAACGCGGAGCGTATATTCGTTGTTGGGCGGCGAACGCATTTTGCTGCCGCGTACAGCTTTGTCTATTCGCTGCGGAAGGCAAAGCCCAATATCTATTTGCTTGATACCGGCGGTGGGCTGGCGCTCGAGCTCGACCGTCTGACCAGCAAAGATGTTTTTATTGGCTTTACCTCCTATCCATACAGCCGCATCACGCTAGGCATGGGGCAGACAGCACGTTCTCAGAACGCCACCGTTATTGCTGTGACCGACAGCGAGAATGCCCCCCTAGCTCAAATTGCTCATTTTGTACTCTTAATATTCAATCGCGGTTACGCCTTTCCTGATTCAACCTCCGCCGCGCAACTAATTGGTAGCATTGTTGTTTCGCTGACTGTCTCAAAGCTTGGAAATCAGGCGCTCGATCGCGTCCGCAGAAATGAGCTGGAGATACGAGATTCCGGAGAGTATGTTGTCGAGCAGCCCTCCAGCCGCGTGACGCGATTTCCTGAGAAGGAACGCGCTCGTTCGAAACCAAGCAAGCGGTAGCCAGGAAAAACTCTCCCGGGTCCGCTGTGAAGAAACGCGGGCGCGCGCTAATCTAAGCGCTCTTGAGCCGGGACAGTTTTTGGCGAAGTCCTGGATGATGGCACGCAAGAGTCCGCAAGCAATCGCAGGACCAGACCGAAGTTGTAGCTGTCCGCGGCGAGGATAGCGTTGAGGCGGCCCCGACACCGCCCTTGAGATAGTTGCGGTACATGCGGTGCTCGGCCTTGCCCTCGCCGATGACAGGTCAATAGCCGCGCGGCGCGTCATCTCGCGACTGATGGAAGCCATGACGCGGCGGACCTGACCCGACCCTGACCGGTGCGGGTGGTTGTGGCCGCGGTACTCTTTGTCGACGTGGATGCGGCGAGCCTCCACGCAGGTGAGCTTCTCCATATCGGCGATTACGGGGGCGAGCGCGCCCCTCGAAGGGATCCGAAGCCATCGGTGCGGTTCCTATGGGCCGCTCGCGATCAGCTTTATCAGCACGGGACATCAATCGGCGAGCGCGACGATGCAAAGAAGTTGAGGTCATTCGGAGGTACACTCTCCAGTCGCAGTGCTTCGGCAACCAGCCCGGAAGGATGACGGCTGGCTGTTTCGCCGCGAGCTGATGCCGGATCAACTCAAGGAGCCCTCTGATTCCCTTCTGAATATGCTGGTCCTGCTTGCCTGAGCTCAGCGAACTCGCGCAACATGACGAATAACGCGATCATTCCAGCGCCGAGCTCAGCAATTGCCTGGCTGGCCAACACTCCACTGAAGCCCGATATGAGAGGGAATAGAAGTACCGCCGGTATGAAGAGATACCCCTGCCTGGCGAAAGACACCACCGCGCTGAGGCGTGCTCTCCCCAGCGACTGAAGCATTGTGGTTACGAAACTCTGAATACCGTAAAGGCCAAAAAACAGATGAAAGACGATGCAGCTCGAGACGGCAATTTCGGTGACCTTGTCGCTATCGCTGAATAACCTGACCAAAGGCCAAACAAAAAGCATGACGGCTGCGGAATACGCAAAAGAAAGCGCAACGGTGATAGAGAGCATAAACTTCGCAACCTTCATTACACGAGCAAGGTCGCGCGCGCCCCAACAGAACCCCAGGACAGCTTGAGAGCCGATACAGACTCCAGTGATAGGCAGTGCTCCGATTGTCAGGACTCTTACGGCAATTCCCACCGCCGCGATGAAATCGTCACCGAAGCGCGCAGCGGCTCCGTACAAGAACATACCGGCAAGAGCGGCTAAGATACTTGTCGTCGTCGCTGGCGCTCCAATGAGCGCGAGTTGCCCGATACGATCTGCTCGTAAGGAGACCTGAGATATGCTGACGAGCACCGTGCCGAGCCGCGTGGCAAAATACGCAATGTAGAGGCTTATAGCGGCGATCTGTGATATCAGCGTCGCTAGGGCCGCGCCTCGTACACCCAAGCCTAGCAAGAAAATGAAAACTGCATCAAGCAATGCGTTCAGTATGAAAGCTGTCAGCATCGTCCACATACTGAATCGCGTGTTGCCTTCAGCTCTTACGATGAAGCCGCTGACGATGTTTAGGAGCATCAAAGTAGACCCCGGCAAGAGGATCGTGGCGTAGTCGAGCGCGATGGGCAGGATGGTTGGACTTGCCCTGAGCGTGACGAAGATGCCTCGTAGGGTAACAAGCAGGGCGATGGTCATAATCACCCCGATTGGAGCGGCGAGCGCAAGCGCCGTACTGGCACCTCGGCTCGCCTCTAACTCATTACCAGCACCAAGATGACGAGATATGAAGGAGGCAGTACCCACACCGATCCCCTCTCCCACCGCCCCGAGCAGAAAAATGATCGGCATAGTCATGCTGACGGCAGCGATCGCCTGCGCACCGAGGGAGCCAACGAAGATAGCGTTGAGGGCCTGCTGAAACGCGTTAATCGACAACCCGATAACAGATGGAATGGCAAGCCGCAGAAGAAGCCTCGGGAGCTTTTGGTCCGAGAGATCCACATGCCGGCTTTTCTTTCGCGTTGCATTGCGCTCATTCATGGTTCACACGTGCGAGCGCTGAGAATTCATCGATCATCTGCATCAGCTCCTGTTGCAAGACCGTGCAAAGATGGCGGCCACCTCATAATCGGCCCTGCTCGGATCATGTGTCAGCCGGTCCGAAGTGGGTAGGAGTCTGTGTCTAGAAAACAGCCTGCGAAATGGCGGTGCAAACCGGCGCGATAATTCACCCCAAGGCAGCGGCAGGTGATCGAGCCGACACCGCACGACTGGATCTCGGTTTAGGAATTTCAGGGCCAGAAAGCCTATTCCCTCACGTGGCAGCGCATTCCGCTGCCGGTATATCAAACGAGCACGGTAGGAATGCGACTCGCTGCCGCTGACATTCAATGGAAGCCGAACGAGCTCGCTGATAAGGCCAATGATCCGAGATGAATCGAAATCGTCAAACAGCCGACCTCGTGTCCAGGTCACGCTATCAATCCAGAGCGAGTAGTTGTCGAACAACGCTCCGCACGCGCTGGACAGAGCAGCAAGAAACGCATCAAAGACCTGACAAGGCGCTGATCTGGCCCCATTACTAAGGAGACCCGCTGTCGCCTCCCGTTCGATCTCAAGATGGTACTTGGCCTGATCTACCCGGAGCGAACGGCCGCTCGCATCCTCCCGACGACGTCCGAGACTTGCATCGTGAACCGTTCTCGCGCTTCCTTCAACACTCGTGCCGTGCGATGACGCGTCACTGACGCGCAAGCTGAATTGATCGCAGTCAATATCCTCACGGTACTTGATTTCGTCTGGTGCTTCGCTGTCCGCGTAATTCTCGAGGCGCTTCAACCGGGAAGAGAGCCTTTGTACGGCCTCGGGGCCGTTCACACCATGGCCTGTAGCAAGAGCGTTGTAGGCATCCTCCAATACTTCCAAGAATAGCCGATAGCCGATCCCAACCGCCACGACATGATGCATCAGCACCAGGAGATAGTAATCGCCGCTTTCCGAAGCACGAGACGCAGCGATGTGAACAAGAGGCGTGTGACCGTCAAACCGAAACATGTGTTGACGTTCTGCCGAGACGATCTCGATTGTCCTGCGCTGGTCTGGGCTGACCATCCGGACGAGATCAATCTTTCCCACAATGCGCTCGGTCGGACAAGGCCCAATCCCCAGCCCTAGTCCATCTTGGGTTCGGGCAAAGCGCAGCCCGAGGCCTTTGTGCTTCTCGATAACATGAGCGAGAGCGTGGTCCAGGTTCTTGATGTTCAGGATGCCGCCGCGCAAGAAGAACAGAGCGCCGGTGGTCGGCGTTCGGTAAAGTTGGTTTCCGGCGAGATTCAGCCCGGCTTTGCGCGCCAGCGTGACGCAACGCACGCTCAGAAGAGAATCGCGCCCGATATCAAGGAAGCTGCTGTCGATTCCGCCCCCCTCGGCGCATAATAGATCCTCCCAGATCCGAGCAAGAACTCGCTCGTTCCTGGTGCGAGGCTCAGCAGATGGACTGGTTTCTATCTCGCCGTAAGGAAGGGAGGATAGACGAGCACGGTCTAGCTTTCCGCTCGGCGTTTTGGGGACACTATCAACCAACCTGAAGGCTGCGGGAACCATGGAAGATGGCAACTTATTGCGCAGGTGGGCCAAGACTCTCTCCAGAGCTTAGATTGTGGCGAGCGGGCACCGTCAATGGGCGATCGTCATCGAAGCCTTCTGCGAAGACCGCGGCCTTTGCCATTGCGGGATGAGCCTCAAGGGAAAAGTCGACCACCTTGATTTGGTTGTCCGATCGCCCGCAAGTCTTAAGAATGCCGCTGGTTGATATGCGTGCGATCTCCCTACTTCGATAAAGTACGTTGTATTGTCCGCCATCATACGGATTCGGCACGAAGCAGCGGTCAGTCCGGTCTTGATCCCGCCAGTACCCGGCGCTCGGACAGCGGCCCGCGATGCACAGTTCGCCAGGGGCTCCAAGAGGCACTCTCTTCAATCGCGAAACGACCACGTAGAGTTTGACGTTGTCCGTTGGCCGCCCCACCGGGATAAGCACCGAGTTGTCATCCGCATCTGATTTTTGGTGCACGGCTGCATTGGACGCACATTCCGTCGCACCATAGAGGTTCCACAACGCCACGACCGAAAAAGACTCACGCCAGCGAGCTGGCAGCAAGGAAGGCATCGGTTCGGCGCTGCTTGTGACCAATCTCAAGGTGGTCCTTTGCGGTTGTCCGTTCGCGACATAAACCTCAACGTTTTGAATTGGCCTGCCGATCGGCACATAAGGCTCAGCCAGCGCAGGCGCCTCGGAAACCAGATGATACGTCACGCTGTCGACGCACTCGGTCGGCCCGTAATGATTGAGAATGGAAGCGCGGGCATACAAGGCAAGCCACGCACGCGCTAGTTCGGGCGTTAGTGGTTCTCCGATCGTAGAAACAATCCGCGAGCCGTCCATGGCTCGATCTGCCGCGGCAAGCGACTGCAGATATTCAACAAACACTGCCAGCAGCGACGGAACGAGTTGGACGATCGTAGCGCCGCATCGTTGAATTGCTTGAAGGAGCGACGACTGCGATCTCACCGTGGCATTATCGATGATTGATGTCGAGGCTCCGACGCAAAGCCCAGAAAGAAGCTGCCAAAGCACAAAGCAGTGCGACGCCGTTTGCGCGACGCAATCCGTCTGAGTGAGACTCAGAGCATCGAGCTTTGCCGCCAAATGATTGTTTAGGCCGGCGCGTTCGATCATTGCGCCCTTAGGCTGGCCCGTCGAACCAGACGTAAACAGAATATAGGCAAGTCCATCCACGAACGGCGATGGCACAACAGACGAGGTATGCCCCCCGGACGGGGCCGCCTCTATAGCTACGAATTGAGGAGCTGCCTTTCTGCTATCCTGAAATGGGCTGAGCGAATCCGGCCGCCGCTCTCGGCCCATCAACAAAGTACAGCGGCTCTGCTCGATCATGAAGGATGTACGGGAAGCCGGCAATGATGGATCGAGCGGTAGGTACGTTAATTCAGCTTTCAAGATTGCGATGACAGCGATCGCGCAGTCGAGGTCCAGCTCTCCCCAACAGCCGACAATCGCGCCGCGAGCACCCTGCTCTCGTAAGGTCGTTGCAAGGGCATCCGATCTTGATCGTAGCGCCTCATATGTGAGTTCGTCTGCGCCGTGCCTCAGCGCAACTCTCACCGGCTTCGAACCTGCAAGGCAATTGATCGCCGTGGTCGCGTCGACCGGTTGACGTTCCCTCGAGTGCTTCTTGGCTGATTGATTTTCCGTAGTCACGCGCCCCGCCCTTGTCGCCTTCTTTGGCGCTCAAATCGGAACGCCGGAGCTCGTCATCGAGGTGTGCATGCGCAACCACCCTGATTCCGCACGTCGTAAGGTTGTCTCCGTATGACCTTCTGGGTGTTCGCTTCTGGCTCGATGATCGGCATAGGAACAGGAGGACGCTAGGACCCCGCGCTCACTTTGGCACCTACCTACTCTTGTAGAGGACCTGCCATCGTCTGCATGCCACCCGCAATCAGCGCGCCCACAGGCTCGCTACGGTTCGTGATTGGCGTAACTGTCCGATTTCCCGGCACTTGAGCCGGCACCACCCATCGAGAGTCCACATTCGGCCACAACAGCTGCTCTTGGTTGGTGAATTGCCGCGCAGCTTTCGTCAGCTTTTGGAAAGCTAGCGTGAGTACTAGAGCCGCTGGGGTTAGCGAGTCGTGGCAGAGAGAGCGCCACGACCAGAATGGGACAGCGCTGAGTCACGTTCCAGCTAACCTCAATCTGCAGCGCAGGCGCGGCAGCCTACAACTTCGCGGCATTCTAAAGAGGCGAGGTGTCAGCTTGATACCGAATGGGGCGAGGCTGGTGCCAAGGTTAGCGGCGCGTGGCAGGGACAGCGTCTTTGAAGGCTTTCCCACTAATACGCGTAGTGCCCCGCGGTACCTCTCGGCAATACCACTTGGTTGCACTGCGAGTGGGTTGCATCTCCAGGAACAAGGGTGGCCAGCGCCCCAGAGACTTGCGGCATCGGCCAGGAACAGCGCCTTCAGGTTTCACTACTCGGTCGCTGAGCCACCCGCTCGTTTCGCTAGCATAGTGTTAGCCGGAGCAGCATCGGATTCTTTTGCCATGGCGCCAGTCTTCTGCGCTGCTCTCGGCTGTTCTGCAACAACTCTTTCCTGACACCGTCCTCACGCTCGGGCACCGCTTGGCAACATCGAAGTCCCTCAGCTGAGTGACTTAAGGGGTAAGCCGGCCCACAGCATTCGGATAGCCGGAAAACGCCAAGCCGAAATCTCTCAGCTAATCTCAACCGCGCACCGAATCTAAATTCCCTCGCCCTCACGCATCATGGAACGATACGCGTGGCCATCTGTTCAACTTCATAGTGGCGGACCCTATTCGCGACTACTCGCCGCTTGCCCTCAAGCCATCGCCCGCGCGTACGAGAGACGCTACGAGGCTTGCTCTGGGGATGCCACTCTTATCACTGCGTGCCGACAAAGTAGGTTGCGACTTGCGTATCGCGTTGATTTGAACTCGTCGCAAATTGATCGCCCCCGCGCGTTCCTTGAGCCTGAGCCAAAAGAGTTCGCCGTCGTGCCTATTGAACGGACTGGAGACCCAAATTTCCTTATCAGGCTGACGGCCGCCTGCGGAACGCTCCCAGAGATGTTGTAGGTAGACGAAATTTTCCTAGTCCAGAGAATGAACGAAATATTAGGGTCGCTGAAACGCGCCGTCTGCGCTGATCCAGTATAAATCGCTGACCGGCTGTCGCTGCGATCGCGGTCGTCTGCGCCGGCTCATTTCATCGGAGCTGCAACTCCATTTCGATGAATGGAGGAACATCGCCTGTCTCAGTGAGTATCTTTGTTTGCCTTGAGGCCCTTCGTGCGAATTTGGTAGCGGAATCGAACCGCTGCCAAGGCAGCAGCAATTCGGGTGAACTTCGGCCAGCGCCCGGAAATCCTGCGCTGCCGCGAATTGAAAGACGGTCGACATACCGGCCCATGTGCGGGCCGCTCCGTAGCGTCCGGGAAACGCGATAGGGTGGCACGCATACTCTTCAATCCTGGTGATGTTTTTAGGATGGTTATAGCCAGTGGTTTGATTATCGTCGAAATGGCTGCTTTCGCGCATGAGAGCTCGTGCGCTTGTGGCTTACAATGTGCGCCGGATCCGCGTCCAGCGCGGTATTCCGCAGGAGCAATTGGCTTACGATGCGGGAGTTGATCGCTCCTACATGAGCGGACTTGAGCGCCAACAAGCGAACCCGACAGTCGATCTTCTTGATCGCCTTGCCGAAACGCTCGGCGTAGCTGTTTCCGAACTGTTTGTTCGGCCATCCAAGGGCGCCCCGCCACCTGCAACCTTACCCAAAGGCCGCAAGCCGAAGCCGGCACGCGGCAAAAGGACTTAAGTCTGACAAACACCATCTGAGACACTGATGTCGTGCGCGACCGGCGCAGGTATCGCGCTCATAAGAGGATTTTATGCGTTTCGGACGCTGACACGCAGCGATCCGGCCATGCGCATCGAATATTGTAATGGGCTTTGATTCTGGCGCCGGAGCAGACAATGGCGGCTCGAGACAATGAAGTTCCTCTAAATGCCATCCGAGCTTTTGTGACGGTCGCCCGCGAAGGCAGCGTCACGCGCGCGGCCACCATTTTGGGGACAACGCAAAGTTCGGTCAGCCGGTATTTGGCTGTACTGCGGGATTATCTGGGTGCTGATCTCATCGAGCGGCGTGGACGGCGCAGCGATTTAACCGAGTTCGGAAGGCTATTCGCAAATGCAGTGTCTGAACCGCTCGAAACCGTCAGCTTCACCGCGAAGAGAATGCGGCGCCGTGCAGGCGCAGGAACGAATCGGATCGTGGTCCGCACGTCACTGTCGACCTTTTCTTTCTCTATCCTTATTCCAAATCTGCAGGCTTTCTCGTCTGAAGCTGGTGGCGTTATCGTAGACATCATCAGCTCGCTGGCGCCCCCGACATCTTCGGATGACTTCGATATTTTGATTACACGGGATCTTTCCGTCATCGAACCCGCCGACAGTTGGGAGATTTACAAAGAGGAGCTCGTGTGCGTCGGCCCGCCAACTCTGGTCGGAGGCAGAGAGCTCTCGATCGTTCGCACAACCCCAATACTGAACGTCACATCCCGTCCCGACATCCTACCGACCTGGTTGAGGGCCATGAATTTGTCTTCGAGCGACATACGAGTGGGCGCCCGGTATGATCACAACTATCTTGCTCTGCCGGCGGTCATGACGGGAAAATGCCTTCTTGTCGCGCCGGAAATCATCGTCGGAGATCTGGTCAGAGGGGGCGCTTTGCAGATCATCCCCGGCACCCGCACTCGAAGTGGCATGCGATATCGCGCCTATGCCGTAGATCGCAGCGCGCACCCCGAGATCGCACATTCTTTTTGTCGATGGCTGGCTCGTCTTTGCAAGAAGGTAGCACCTGCGCAGGCGGCCTGAGGCTTGGCGGTCCCCCAATCCGTGCAGGAGAGATCAATGCCCTCAGGTCGCGAGCGCTCAGTTTAAGACAATTGTTCGAGGATAGTCCGCAAAAAAGGAAGTAGCGCCCCTCTGTTGCAGCAATCAAGACATGAGATATCGGAGCGCAAAGCCTTTATCCTATCCACATCGTGCCAGGCAGCGGAAGAATTGGCTGACAGCACGGAAGACAGGCCATTTATCGCGCCGCAACCCACTACTTATCACCCCTGCCCCTGCGTCTGGCGAGCAATGCTCGCCAGCGTAGGCGCATGAGCCGCTGCCCCAGCTTAACAAGTCGAATGGTTCGGCTGCGCAAATCGTCTGTTTTCCAGGCGCGCTCGGCAATACGATGACTTCTAAACAGGCCTTGCGCGATTTGGCGATAGCTATTTCCTTGCTGCCATCCGTCCACTGCGCGCAACGCCAGGATCAGCCGACGCCGCTTCGAAGCGGGCAAAGCAAGTGGGGCATCTCCGAGCGCCCGACGTTGAAGGGCAAGCCAAAATCGACGTGCGGCCCGAAGGCGGAGCTCGAAATCGGCATCGAGCGGCAGATCAACGGCGACAGCATATCCGCTCCGCGGAAGCTCTCTTAGCCAAAGGCGATGCTTCGTGCCCCCGAGCGGCACGATCGCATGCCATCCATCCGGCGCAGGGCGAAGCTCGCCGCCGGGCAGATTGTTCAAATCGAGCTGATACGTTTTGGGCGCAATGCGGCCAGCCGCCCGCACAGCCAGTACCGTCGGCAGCACCTCAGGTGCCCAAAAGACGGCTTGCTTGTCGAAAGTGGTTTGCGGATCAGCAGGAAAACGAGAGTCCCCACTTGCGTCGGAACTCGCCCGCCGCTGCGCTTGAACGTTCGCGGCGACATAACCGCTTATAGTCCTGTTGGTAGTCGCCGTCCCGGCGCAGCCACTCCCAGGCCAGGTCGGCAGCATCTGCCGTGTTCAGGACGCTGTACGCTTCCTCAGATCTCCAGTCAGTATCCGCCATCGCACCTTTCCCGCATAATATTCAGACGCGGGAAAATGCAGCCGATGATTGTGGCGCTTTCCGGCTGCTTGCGTATCGTGTGCGCGTCTTCCACACAACTAATCGATGGAACAATCGACTTTTGCGATTACGAGGATTGCGACAACGGCGACATCCGCGCTGATCATTGTTTTGGCCAACCGCTACGTAGCAGATCACGATAGCCCTTGCCCGCTAGCCACTTGGCCCGCGTCAGATGACTTTCGAACGTGCGTCGGGCTCGATCCGGTTCACCGGTCGGGTCAAGCCCAAGCACGATGCGCGCGATTTCACGCCAATCTGCCTTGTCAGCGTCGGCATCAAGAAGTCGCACGTAGGCAACGGCGTGCTCCTTGTCATAGGACGTGAGCTCGTCGACGCAAGGCGCCAATTCTGCGATCTTCGGCTCGGCTGGCACTGCTTAAACTCCTACCCAGCTGAAAAATCTACCGAAATCAGAGCGAGGATAACTAATTTCAGGTCGCTTTGGTACCTACCCAATGGTCGCACGCCAATCTCCTTTCGCGCCAAGACGCAATCGCATATCGGCTCACATTGGCCTGTTGGTTCCATGCTGCGCTTTCTCTTTTTCAACGTAGTCCACACTGGAAGCGATTACACATGCGCCCCGTAACTGGGTTGTCCCTGCTGTTTTAGCGGAAGGTCATGGTGCTTCGTGGTGACGACCCGTCAGACGTGTGAAAGGCAATAACCAGAATCTGCCAGCTGGAGAATATTCGTTTCCCTTTCGAGCTCTAACTGAACATTCGTCCTATCCAGTCGCGGCGCACCGAAAACAGCGCAGGTATTTCCGAGCGCGGTGGCCCTCTCTGCTGCTAATCGCAAGCTATTGCCCGCGCAGAGCGCTTGCGATGATCGACGAGAAGACGGCGCGCGCTACCCTCGTCAGCACCTCACCATTGCCTGATTTCTCGGACAATTGGGGAGGACAGCCACTGTTGGGTCCCAGCTTATTGTAATAGTCTGGCTATAACCAGTGGTTTCATAATCATCGGAATGGCTGCCTCTGCGCATGAACGCTCGTGCGCTTGTGGCCTGGAATGTGCGCCGGATCCGCGTAGAGCGCGGCATTCCGCAAGACCGATTGGCCTATGATGCCGGGATCGACCGCTCATACATGGGGCGCATTGAGCAGAAGAAAGAGAACCCGACTATCGATCTCTTGGAACGCATCGCCACGACTTTGGGTATTCACTTGTCGGAATTATTCACACAGCCGGCTAAAGGCGCAATGCCGCCCAAGCCGATGTCCAGAGGGCGCAAGCCGGCACGGCTTGGCCGAAACAAGACGTGATTATTGAGCCACGTCGCTAAGGGTCGAGCGGAATCGAGCCGGAGCGGCCCACGTGCTTCATCAATCTATATCCGATGATTCCAATCTCCTCCTCCAGCCGATGTACTGCCAGCAGGGTTCCGTTTGGCGCTCCCTGGGAGCGGCCTGCTATAAGGCGAAGCATCTTCGAACTGAGGGTCTGCGCTGCTCGCGTAATCCTGCCGACGGTGGCCTGAAACCGAAGTTTTCGAAGAGTCCGGTTAGAGCTTTGGTCGGTTTGTCGGCTAGGCCTCAGGTGATCGCAATGGCCCAATTGAAAGACTTCTGCAAGGGCATGGAAGGCCTTACTACCTTGGTGCGTAAGAGCATGGGCGCAGATTCGCCCCCAGGAGCTGTCGGGCGAAAGGATTAACCTCATGTACGGCTCGACCATGAGACCTTTCCGCTGGCCCGAGATCGGGGAGTTGAAATGCGCTTGGAGGGGCGCAATTTAGGGCCTCCTAGAAGGTCCGATTGAGGGCTTGTTCTTCACACCTAAGACGCCGGCGCAATCGCCACGGGATAGTTTCTGCCGGGGCGGCGCAATGTGAATCACGGACATCGGGCGCCTCGCCAGTTGGCGAACAGGTCTGAATTGGGTGTGAGCAACCTTGGGCCTGACTGTCCCGGAGACGATGAAAGGGAGCTGCTCGCGGAGCTAGAGCCAACAGATGTCAGATCATCAAAAATGCAGCGTCATCGGTTTGACCGGCGAAGCAGAGACGATGCCTGAGATTAATCCTATTAGGGCTGGAAGAAGCTTAACAGGTGGCAGCTGCGCCCGTTAGCCGTCCTCGCGCACAACTTGGACTTGGGTCTCCGGGCGCCTCACATGATCCGGGAGATGTGGACAATGTCAGGCCGCCTTTGCCGCCCTCGATTTTGGCCTCTTCACGCGCGGTACGCGGGCGTCAATCGCAAGCTGGTCCATCATCCAGTAAGGGCTGCTGGATTTGCTGACGGGGTACGGCTCAGTCGCGCGATTGTCCCAGATTACGACGTCGCCTGATTTCCATTTCCAGCACAGCGTATTCCGGGGCGCGATGAGATAGGACTGCAGCCGTTCAAACAATTTTTGGCTGGGATAGCGCTGCAGGCCAACGAAGTTTTGTATGGAACGACCGAGCGAGAGCATACGATCGCCAGTCTCGGGATGAACCCGAACAATCGGATATGCCGTTTCGTATATCGTTCCTGTGGATACGCCACACCAAGGCCGCTTGTTGGCTTCGGTGGTCCTCTCTGTCGCAGTGAGATCAGATACCCCGAAGCTCACAGCCCAGAGATTATCTGCGAGCATCCGCAGAGGATAGGGAAGATCAAGATATGCAGCCGCCCTGCTCGACCAAGCAATGTCGCCGCCAGAAGGCGGGACCGCTGCGAGCCGCAGCACCGAGATGGCTGTGCGGACGCGCTCATCGTCCATCTGATTGAGATAACTCCAGGCGCGATCAGGCAGCTCCTGCGGCATCGCTAAACCGCCCATCGTGTCCGCCATTGTCAAATTCCGTGCCAGCGAGCCGAGTCGCAGAACAAAACGCTGTTGTTGGGCATCGTCGAGATGCCCCTGATCACGGAAGAAGATGACCTTATGCTCTAGCAGCAGCTGGCGGAACGCCACGATGACATCGTCAGGTAAATCGCCAGACAGCGTGATGTTCTTGATTTCGGCACCAAGCCGATCCGCGTGCTTGACGATGTTTGCCCGCGGAATAACGCTATCAACAGCTATACTTCCACTCATGACGGTGCCTCTCTCTGCTGTCTAAACACGCTCCGCGGCGGTGGTTGGCGACAAACCGGCAAGACAATCTTGATAATACGCATCCGAATTATCTGAGCGTGCTCACTACTGTTCAATCAAGCGGCCGCCCCCTGACACACACCACCAGTATTTTAGAATCCAGCGTTCCTCTGCGTGTCGACACAGCCATTGCCGTTCTCAAAGAATACTCGCATATAGGGCCACCACATCGATTTGCAGCCTCATCAACAGTGCAGATCATAGACGCAATCCATGTCCAGTCCATGAAACGAAACCAGCTTTCTTTTCGAGCTTGCGCAAGGTTCGCCTTGTCTCAGAACTGATGCTTGGAAAATCCTCCAACAATGACTGCGTCGTCCTCATTCAACCCGTGCGACCTCTGCACAGAAGAGATCGGAACTGTTTCGCTGCATGCGCTCGCGAAGCGGACAAGACCCACCGCCTCGAGAACAATATCTACTTAAAATAGTATATAACGACACTCCGCCACTTCAACGGGTAATTGATCATTTTTTTGCGATTTGGAGTTGTTCAATGCGCGACTTGTTTGATGAGCTTGATCACTTGCTGCCACGGCCTGGATTATCGGCCGAAGCGCAAAAGGTGAACGATGCAACCTCCGAGGCAGCTTAACCACGGACTCAATCCCTCAATTTTCGAAGCTTGTAGTCGGCGGCAATTCAGGCTGTTGCGGCGATGACCTCCGTTTGGTCCGCCTGAAAACTTAAATGCTCCTTACGGACCTTGTTTGGCTTCGTGGCAGTTGAGCTCACACAACGGAAACAGAACGCCGAAGAGACAGTAACGCGTCTCTGCGCCTTTAGACCTCGCAAATTTCGGACGGCTATTTTGCCTTGCCATAAGCGCGACACTGAATGCCACGCCGGACTACAGATCGTAAGCCGGGATCTATTCCTTATCGGTCTGACTGTCGCAACTAATCAAAGCCGCCGATTTGAGCATACTCGCCCGAGATCCTCTTTGGCCTGGGCCACCGATCTCGCCGGGCTCAACGCTGCCGGTCTCATCGCGCGCGTCTAAACAAGCAGCCAATCGCCGTGCTGTCGGCCACCCCAAACTGCTTGGCGGCCCGATTGTGGGACAACAGTCCTCAATCGCGGCTATTACGCCCTTTCGAAAACCCAGAGAATATGGCTTGCTCATTCATGCCCGCTTCCTATCCGGCCAGCACGGTGAATCGGAACGCGCTGATTCGATTTCCAAAATCGATTCAGACTAGCTCCATCCCGCTTCAGGTGATCACCGTCTCCAGACTGAAGCCGTCGCACGAACAGAAGCTGTTCCACGAGCCCCCCGCCCAATTTCATATGGACGTATGATCTCAGTGCGCGCTACATCACATCTATAGTCGTCGCGGCAACGCTGTTGGTCGTCCGGGTGTTCTCCGCGCTCCGCTATATGTAAGCCGTCGCCGCTCACTCCTGCTGCATCATGGTCGGCGTCAAAGCGGCTTGAGCAAACTTCTTCAGCGGCATCGGCTTGCCGAACAGATAGCCCTGGACGAGGTCAAAACCGAGCTCGCTCACGGTCGCCAGATCAGCCCCGCTCTCGATGCCTTCAGCGACGGCGCGCGCGCCGTAGCCCTGTGCGAGCTCGACGATGTGACGGCACACCGTGCGTTTTAGCCGGTCATTGCCGCAGCCGGCCACGAATTGCCGGTCGGCTTTCAGCTTGATGAAGGGAATCCTGTCCAGTCCCATCAGCTCCGGCCAATTTGCGCCGAGATTGTCGATCGACAGACCGATATTGTGAAAGCTCATCTCGCGAGCGATCTCGGCCAGAAACTCGAGATCATTGATCGCCTCATCGCTGGCGATCTCAATCGTCAGCCCCCCAAAGGCCGGGTGCATCGGCATCCGGCGGCAGAGGTCGCGGACGGCCTGCGGCTTTCTCAGATACGGTGCCGGCAGGTTGATCGAAAGATCGACCGCGGTCTGCCGTTCCAAGAGATAATGCCAGTCCTGCAGGGCGCGCTCGATCACGAACTCGGACAATTCGCAGAAAAATGGGTCATGCCCCTCCGGAATGAAATACGCTGGCGGGACCACGCCCCAGGTCGGGTGTCGCATGCGCACCTTCGCCTCGGCACCACGGCGAACCAGCGAGCGCGCGTCAACTTTCGACTGATACCACAGCTCGAGCCACCCCCCATGTAGCGCCTCGCCGACATGCACCGCCGGGCTCGGGGCCGGCTCCTCGGGCAGCAGCATCGTCACGCGGTCGCGGAGTGTGTCGGCCGCAAAGGGCGTCGTGAGCGGCGGCAACATTCCAAGTCCATATTCTCCGCCGACCTGCTGCACCGCCTTCACGACAATCGAATCTCGCGCGCCGACAGCGAGAACCTTGCCCTGGAATCCCGTGCGTACGAGAACTTCCAGGAATTGGCCAGGCTCGATGCGATCGGCGCCAATGCCAAGCAGGACGAGGTCCGGCAGATCGGCGGCGAGTATAGCTCGCAGCTCGCTCGCGCTGCTGCATTCGCTGGTGACGAAGCCGAGATCCTCTAGCACCTCGCTCATGAAAGCGCGCAGATGGCGCTTGCTGTCCACCACGCATACGCGCGGCGTCATCTTGCGCCGCCCGAACGTCTTCAGCCTCGGTCCGGCAATCTCACCAATCACATCGTCCATCGCAAACCACTCCCGTTTCGCGGCGGTGTGTTAACGGCGGGGCCGGCCAAAATATGGAGAGGTTCGGCACGATTGTTGAATAGTCCAGGTAAGCTTAAAGCAGCCTTCATTCGTAAAATCGTCGAGACCGGCTTTGCAAAACGTTTACGTTTGTCCCATCCGGCGCCATCGCACTCACTCATTGCCCTTGAATTTTCGAGCGAGCCGTTGGTCAACGGCTCCTAGCCGCAGGTTGGATAACTCGGTGCAATACGGCCCGAGCGCGGTGTCCTCGACTATGAGGTTGCCCCTCGCACAGCAGCGAGGGCGCCAGCGGCAGGGCGGCCACCTGACCGATAGCGCCTTTACAACCGATGGCGGAAAGGGGCCGCACTCCGCTTTGTCATTCTGTTCGATCAAAATGGAAAGGGCGTAAGCATCGCGCTCTTACCTCGCGAACACTTGCCGGAACAGATCCACCACGAACTTACGCGGCGTCTTACCGGCATCTTGAGAAACCACCTGAACAGGCGCATGCACAGGGCACACCTGATGATCCATCCGAAACTCTTAGTGTGAGTGAAACGGTTTGTCGTTGGCCTTACTTCCCTCGATCCGCTCTATTGGGTCGTACGGCTGCTTCGATGAACTTGGCGCTTTGGGGTCCAGGCGCCATTCAGACCGCCTGCCGGATCGCTTGTTGGCGGCTCACGGGGCGCCCCATCGAGGCCCGGATCGATTGGCCCGAATGGCGCAATTTGCTCGGAAAGCCGAGTAAGAAATCGCAGGACCCGGCGGACCAAACGCGCGATCGCGTCGTGGACCCCGGCGGCGGCATGTTTAGCGTTTGTCAGCATCCTCACAATTGCGCCGTCTCTTACAATGTTCACGATGCGCCCGTATTGGCGACATTGGCGAATGATGTCACTGCTGTCACAAAGCCTCGCTCGCCTTCGGATCTTTCAGCAAGTTGCATGCCGGTCACAAAAATGAGCTCCAGAATGCCCTTTGGAGAACCTGCCTAGAGCCGGCTTGTTGAAGCCCGCAAGCTAGATTGGCGAGCGGATATTCACGCGTCCGCTCTGCCGAGGGCACTAGCCACACTCAGGTCGGGCTATTCGCAGCCGACATTCTCGCTTTTGGCCATGCGCTCTGATAGGCTCCGCCGCGCCGGACACGACCGAATTGGCGCTGACAACCGCGCCGCCTCACCACGATGTCCGCTGCTTGGGCTACGCCTCATCACTGCGATGTGGTGGATAACAGGTGGGATGTCCCCGTCGCAGCCAACCGGCGACGGGGTGCCGCACACTGCACCGGCCGGTGCGGCATTTTGGTACTTGTTAAGAACATCGCCAACATTTGGGCGTGCGCTGAAGAAGCATGACCAGTCTCGCGGTGACCGCGCGAAGACGCGACGCAACGGTCGGTAGCGGGCTGTGCGAGACTGATCCGGAGCCCTTCTTGGTACTTGATCTTGCGCGTCAGGGTATCTGCTGTTCAGCTCGTCTCACACTTGTCTCGCATTAACGCGTCCCTTCGATCAACATTCGCGTCTCCCTATATTGTGCGTGTCAGGATCGGCCGCCTTGAACTTCGTTGGCGTATTCCAAACCAATGCCCTTGATCCCCGGCGTTCGGGGCCAAGCGCGGCTAGGCGCACATAGACCTCGTTTTGCCGCCGGAGTGCCGCGCGGCGAACAGGATGGAAGTGGAGCGTCGACCATGATGAGAGGGCTACGCCGGGC
>NZ_LBJV01000027.1:0-17807 GCF_028128855.1 Bradyrhizobium sp. CCBAU 11430 | reverse complement strand
GCCAAGAAGGCGGGTACAGCGCCGCCTGCTAAACTTGGAGCAATATTTGGAACGACAGCATGCCAGAAAGCTTGGCTCGGTTTGCGGCGCAGTTCAGCCCCGCCAGTTCGAGGATTGAATCAATTCTCTGCAGAGCAGCTACGGATGGGTCGGCAAAAACAACGAGACGCTTATTCAGCAGTTTAATACGTGGCTTGCTCAATAGCTTTCGGCATCTGAGGCCCCGTTTAAAGCCAACAAGTAGGTCGGCAGCGACGCAAAAATCGGAGCCGGAGTCATGGTTTGATGTTTGTTTTCAGCCCCAGACGGGGCGGTTTTGGTCTTAGTCGAACCGCCGGGGGCGGATATTCGACAATGGCCGATGATGTGCGCTAGCAAGCTGGCCGCAGGTCTTAAGGCTCTTCTAGGTCAAAACGGAGAAGAGAATACGCATTGTTGGCTAAGCGCGCAGCGCGCTACCGTCTGCTATCATTCGGCGTGACCTGCCAGTGCATTTTCATCCCGCGGCAGTTAGAGTCTCTGGGTTTTGTACGCCAAGTGGCGCGGGTGGAGCAACGGACGATCGGCGGAGCTGGTCGGGGTTGCGCAGCCGATCGTCCGTTGCGGTGAGTTGGGCGGGATAGGCCGCGGGGGTCAGGTATTTTGGCGACGAGTGAGGCCGCTGGAGATTGTAGTCGGCGATCCAATTGGCGATCTTGGCGCGGGCGTCATCCAGATCAAAGAACAGGGTCTCGTTGAGCAGTTCATCGCGCATCCGGCCATTAAAACTCTCGATGAAGCCGTTCTGCATCGGCTTTCCCGGCGCGATAAAGTGCCAATTGATGGCTGCGTCCTTGCACCAAGCGAGCATGGCGTTGCAGGTGAACTCGGTGCCATGGTCAGACACGATCATTACTGGCTTGCCGCGTCGCTGGACTATTGCCGTCAGTTCGCGGGCCACGCGCCGTCCTGAGATGGACGTCTCCGGAATGGCGCCCAGGCATTCCTTGATGACGTCGTCGACGATGTTGAGAATGCGGAAGCGCGGTCGTGGACGAAGTCCAGCGACCAACGCGCGTTGGGCCTCGCCTCGATCAGGATCGGGGCACGGGTCCCCATGGCCTTGCGGCGAGCCCGCCGTTTGCGGACAGTGAGCCCTTCCTCGCGATAAAGCCGGTAGATCCGATTGATCCCCGAGGGCTCGCCCTTCCGTCGCAGCAGGAGGAATAGCCCGTTGGCCAGGTCGCGCAACCGGCTGCGCAGAGCTGCGTCCGGCGGGCGGCTGGAGCGATAGCGGATCATCTTCAGATCCGCCCCGACGATCGAGCAGGCCCGCCGTTCCACAGGCTCATGACGGCCTGTAGATGCGCGACCCCAGCGCGCTTGGCGGCGGGCCCTACCATTTTTTTGAAAGCAGCTCGCGAAGTGCGGCCGCATCGAGCATCTGCTCGGCCAGAAGTTTCTTCAGCTTCGCGTTCTCCTCTTCCAAGGCCCTCAGCCGCTTCGCTTCGGAAACGTCCATGCCGCCGAATTTGGCCTTCCAATTGTAGATCGTCGCCTCGGAAACACCGTGCTTGCGAGCCAGGTCGGCTGTCTTCGCCCCCAGCCTCATGCTCCTTCAATACCGCGATAATCTGCTCTTCCGTGAACCTTGCTCGCTTCATCTGTCCGTTCTTCTTCGGGCCGGACTCTAACTCCTTCCGGAGGAAATACGCAGTGGCAGGTCAACGCTTGTGAAGTTAGAAAGACTTGTAAAAGGTTTCATGTTTCTCCGCCATTTGTTGCAAAAGCTTTGGCGGGGCGAAGCGGGGGCCATATTTGCCTTCGAACATCTCGCAGACGCTGATGAAGTTCGTCGTACCCATCAAGTCGATATAGGACAGCACACCACCGGTAAACGGCGGAAAACCGAAACCGAGTATCGAGCCCACATCCGCGTCGCGCGGATCGGTAACAACGCGCTCGTCGATTGTACGCGCGGCTTCCACCGCTTGCACGACTAAGAAGCGTTGTTTAAGCTCCTCGGCTTCAATCCGATCGGAATCGAGATGCTTTCGCTGTAGGTTGGTAAGTCCCCGCCAAAGCGTCTTTGAGCCCTTCCCCTTCTCGGGGTAATCATAAAATCCTTTGCGGTTCTTGCGTCCAAGACGCCCCTGGTTCTCGACTAGCTCGACCATTAGTTGCTTCTGCGCGGGGTCAATCGCGTTCTGTCCGAGATCGGCTTCGGTCAATCTCATAACCTTTAATCGAAGGTCCAGGCCGATTTCATCAGCCAGTGAGAGCGGTCCGACCGGCATGCCCGCCATCTTGGCGCAGTTCTCAACCATCGCCGGCGGCACGCCCTCCAAGAACATTTCGACACCTTCCGAGACAAAGCGCCGCACGCAGCGATTGGCGAAGAAACTGCGAGAATCGTTAACGAGGATCGGGATCTTGCTGATCTGATCAAGATAGTCGAGCGCTGTTGCAAGCGCGAGGTTGCCCGTCTTCTTGCCAAGAATGACTTCAACCAGCTTCATCTTCTCGACCGGCGAAAAGAAATGAATACCAATGAAAATACCCTGCTCCGTGAATGACTCGGCCAAGGTACTGATCGGTAGTGTCGAGGTGTTGGAAGCGAAGATCGCGCCCTTCTTGAGCAAGGGCTGCGCCTTCGCGTACACACCGGCCTTGGCATTACGGTCCTCAAATACCGACTCGATCACAAGGTCGCAATCCATAATCGCGGCGTAGTCAGTGGTAGGGATGATCCGCGAGAGCGTCTCGTCTCGATCGCTTTCGCTGGCTCGACCCTTCTGTATAAGATCGTTGAACACTGAATTAGCGTGCGCCTTCGCTTTATCCGCGCTCTCTTGATGCCGTGCAATTAGGGCCACCTCAATGCCGGCGCGTGCCGAGACGTACCCGACACTCGCACCCATGAAGCCAGCGCCAATCAAGCCGAGCTTCTTCACCTTCGTCGGAGGCACGTCCTGCGGACGACGGCGACCTGCCTGTAGTTCCGCCATCGAGAGGAACTGAGTGCGGACCATCCCCTGCGTTACTTTGGATCGCAGAACGTTCGCGAAATACCGCGATTCAACGCGCAGCGCTGCTTCGATCGGAAGCTGTACGCCTTCATAAACAGAGGCCAAAATCGCTCGCTTAGCCGGGTAGTTGTCGTAGGATTCGCGACGGTACATGGCATTGGCCGCTCGGAATGCCATTTTGCCGGCGTGGGAATAGACTGGACCGACGGGCAGTCCGAAACCCTTCTCATCCCACCGGGCGAGCGCCTGTCCGCCACCTTTGATCCAATTCTTCGCCTCCCTAACCAGATTGGGGGCTGGTACAATGGCATCGATCAGCCTCAGCGCGTGGGCGTGCGCGACATTCATCGTGTCGCCCTTGACTAGTATCTGCATCGCCTGCTGTAGCGCGACGATACGCGGTACGCGCTGGGTGCCACCAGCACCAGGGAACAGGCCAAGCTTGATCTCGGGGAAGCCGAGCTGCGTCTTCGGATTGTCCGCCGCTACGCGATGATGGCAGCATAGCGTCAGCTCGAATCCGCTGCCCAGTGCACGGCCGTTGATGGCAGCGACCCATGGCTTGCCTGAAGTCTCGATCGACCGAAAGGCGAGCGACAATCGACGGCTTTGGTCAAACAGCATTTGGTTCGCGGGAATCTCGCCCTCCTCCTTCAGCACGCGGACGTATTGCTTGTACATCCCTTGGAGCATCGAGATCTCGGATCCGTCGGAGAATGCCTCCTTGCCAGAGGTGATGACGATCCCCTTCACGCTCGTATCAGTGGTTGTTTGCTCAACGATTTCCTCGAGCTCGTCGATCGAAGTTTGGTCCAGCACGTTCACGGAACGACCTTGGTTGTTCCAAGTCACCAGGGCAACGCCATCAACGTCAGTTTCGACTCGAAAATTTTTGACCGGCATATCTTTTCTTCCCTCTACTCGGACTACCATGACGATGCAGCGATTCCTGAAGCGAATTGGTGAGGCGCCGGAAACCCGATTCCTGCTTCGCCCTTGACTGGTTTAGGTTCCGCGGATGTGATCCGCTAAACTCATCTTACCTCACACGCGTTCAATGATCGTGGCCGTTCCCATGCCGCCACCAATGCACAGCGCCACCAGTGCGGTCACCTGGTTTCTGCGTTCGAGTTCGTCAAGCACAGTTCCTAAGATCATCGCACCAGTTGCGCCGAGAGGATGGCCAAGTGCAATCGCGCCGCCGTTGACATTGATTTTGTCGCTATCTATCCCGAGCCCTTGGATATACCGCAGGACCACTGAAGAGAAAGCCTCGTTGACCTCGAACAGATCAATGTCCGACTTCTTCATGCCCGAGCGTTCGAACAATTTTCTGGTAACATCGATTGGACCAGTAAGCATAATGGCTGGTTCGGAACCGATATTGGTAAAAGCTCTTATTTTTGCCCGTGCCTTAAGCCCGTATTTTCTACCCACATTCTTGCTCCCGAGTAGCACTGCAGCAGCGCCGTCGACGATTCCGGACGAGTTACCGGCGTGATGTACATAATTGATGCGTTCGATCTCGGGATGCGACTGAATGGCGACCGCATCGAAGCCACTCGTCTGTGCTAGGTTGACAAAGGACGGACTCAGCTGCGCCAGCGACTGCATAGTCGTGTTCGGTCGAATGTGTTCGTCCTTATCTAAGATGATGAGCCCATTGACATCTTTGACCGCCTCGATTGATTTGCTGAAGCGACCCTCCAACCACGCTTTCCCGGCCCGCTGCTGGCTCTGTACGGCATAGCCGTCAACGTCTTCGCGCGAAAACCCATATTTGGTCGCAATCAGATCCGCGGAAAGCCCCTGAGGCATGAAATAGGTGGGTATCGCAATAGATGGATCAACTGACGAGGCACCGCCGGCTGCACCCATGCCGACCCGGCTCATGGCTTCCACGCCGCCCCCAACCACGAGTTCATGCTGACCACTTATGATCTGGGCGGCCGCGAAATTCACGGCATCAAGGCCCGAGGCGCAGAAGCGGTTGATCTGGACACCTGGTACCGCCTCCCCAAGACCCGCTTTCAACGCCGCAAACCGGGCGATGTCGCCACCCGCTTCGCCCACCGGATCTGCGACACCGAGGATGACATCGTCGATCACATCTTGTGGAATATTGTTCCGTCGCCTAAGCGCCTGGAGCGGCACCGTAGCCAACTGAAGTGCGGTCACTTCGTGTAACGCGCCGTCTGATTTGCCCCGGCCGCGCGGAGTACGAACGTGATCATAGATATATGCCTCGCGCATTAGATTACTCCTGAACTTGCGATCATCGTGTGACGTCAGATTCAAATGACGGCCCGGAGGCGTGGGTATGCCGGTCGCCTGTTGCAAGAGATTGGCGCACCCACAAATGGTTCGCCGGCTTGTATCCGCAATTCCGGAACAAGCTCTGCCCGGTATGCGCTCTCGAATTTACTACGTAGCGGTAGCCGACCGGTGACTTAGCGCATTGACAGAGGAAGGTGTTTCCCTTTGAAATAAGCGTGTACTTCACAGCGATAAACTCTTCTTGGCGCGCACTTGCATACTTCTCTCCGAATTGCAGATCGGTACGACGAATCGAGAAGCCCGTGAATATTTGCGCTCTGCCCTCAATCGGTGTTGCTCCCTCTCAGTAGCAACTGTTGTGCCAATGCTGCTTAAGCCTATTTCGTCCATGGTAACGCTTGCCGCAATCCAAAACCGGTGTTTCGAACGAGGCGGTGTAGATCCTGTCAGATACCAAACAACGGTCACACGTCGTTAGTCCGAAAGCTCTCCTATTGTGACGAGGTTCGCCCGCCTTGTTGGTAGAACGAATCACCCATCGAACTAGACAGAGCGAATAGACTTGGGGCACGCTGGGGGATGCATTGGACGATCTCGGCACAAGCACCCGCCGGCCCGAGACAACGCTGACATATGGCTTCTCGCTTTTCAGCGAGCTTAGTCCGCTCTAGCAATGATAAATGCGTCATCCGCCCTACGGCGCACAAATGTGGATGGCTCTTCAGACATGGGCTCCTTCGAGATACGTCGCACGCTAAAAGGAAATACTGACGCTGCTTGAGATAGTTACTCTGCATGCCTTTCGGGGCGCCTCAACAGGAGCTATTGCGCGAGATGGTGGCCATTAACGTACGCTGGAGAGGACTGGTCGTCCGGATTAGTCTGTCGAAGGCGGGATAGGGGCGCTGGAGCACGAAACGGTGGCAGGCCGCATGACCATGAGCTGTGAGCTCGCTTTGGACTTGGCCGCCCCCTACGACTTGCCCCGGCTGCGCTGCGAGCGCGGATCCGTAGATGTCGTGCAAGCCACTGGCTCCTGAGACAAAGGAGAACCAAGCATGCAAATCGTCGGCATGGACATCCATCGATTGTTCGCACAGATGGCGATCCTGGAGGACGGAACAATAATCCGACAGCTCCGTGTAGATCTCGTCCAGGATCGGCTTGTCGCCTTTGCCAAGACACTCAGGCTCGAGGATGAGGTGGTCATCGAGGTGACGGGCAACAGCGCGGCGGTCGAACGTAGCGCGTCGCGGTCGCCAATCCGAGGCTCGTTCGGGCGATCGCCTGTGCGCGAGTCAAAACGGACAAGGCCGATGCTGGGACTCTGGCAAAGTTGCATGCTGCCGGCTTCTTGCCGGAGGCTGGGTTGCTGACGAGGACACCTACAGCCGCCGGCGCCAGATGGCCGAGCGCGCTGGCGTCTTGGCGCAGATCATCCGGATTAAAGGCCGCATGAAGGCTATCCTGCATGCCACCTCATCCCGCCCTACAAAGGCTATCTCTTTGGCAAGCGCGGACAGCATTGGCTGGACAGTCTGCCTCTTCATCGGAGGAGCGTGCAATGCTCTGGCGTCTGATCGCGGAACTCGAACGCGTGACGAAGCAACTGTCGGAGATCGACAAAGTCGTGGCCCAGCAGGCTCTGGACGATCCACGGGCTCTCAAGCTGATTGACGATCCCCGGCGTGAGTTCGGTTGTCGCATCGAGTGTACTGGCCTCCATCGGCGACATCGCACGCTTCCCGGCGCCGGATAAGCTCGGCAGCTATTTCGGGTTGACTCCGTGGGTTCGGCAGTCAGGCGAGCACCCGGCACGGCATCGCCTGATCTCGAAGCAGGGCAACCGTGACGCCCGCAAGATGCTGGTTGAGGCGACGTGGTCAGCCAAGACGGCGCCGGGTCCATTGCGAGCATTCTTCAACCGCACGCAGAAAAAGCACGGGGCCGGGGTCGCAGCCGTCGCGACGGCGCGCAAGCTCGCAGTCATGATCTGGCACCTCCTGACGACCGGGAAGGACTACGCTTACGCGCGGCCAGCGTTCACGGCGATGAAACTCCGGAAGGTGGCTCTGAAGGCTGGGGCTGCCCGTGCCTACGGCAAGGCTGGCCCGGGCCGGGACTATTGGATCAAGGAAATCCGCGAACGGGAAGCTGGTTACGTCGCACGCGTCGAGCAGGCCTACGAACGCATGGTGGCTGCCTGGAAGGAAAAACCAAAAAAAGTTGCTACGACCTGAAGGTAAGGACTTCTCAACACCATCCGTCGACATGCAAAGCCGTCCGTCATCGAGGAAGCGGCTAAATGCATCCCAGCGGCTGAGGCAGCAATTGATCGCTTTGGTCGTGTCGTTGTTCCTGGAGAGCTTGGCGCGCTGCTCGCGCAACCACGCCTCCAGCGCGACGATCAGGGGGCGGCTACGCTCCTGACGCACACGCAGGCGCTCCTGCGCAGCAAGACGGTTGATCTCACGTTTGAAGGCGAACAGGACATCGATGCGCTTGACCGCCTCGGCCGCGATCGGCGCCTTGCTGAGCCGCGCGAGATCAAAGAACTTGCGTCTGCCATGCGTCCAGCACGCGGCCGCGATGATCGGGCCGCCGTTGCGATTGGCCTCGTAGAGCTTGCCAAAGCCGGCGTAGGCGTCGGCCTGCATCAGTCCGGCATAGCCCGCCAGATGCTGCTCCGGATGCACACCGCCACGATCGGGCGAGTAGAAGAACACGGCCGCTGGCGGATCCGGGCCGGCAAACGGACGGTCATCGCGCACGTAGGTCCAGAGCCGACAGGTCCGGGTCTTGGCCTTAGCCAGGACCGGCACCGTCGGGTGAGTAGGCCGGAGGGATTTCACCTCCAGCCTCTCGCAGAACCGTGAGGCTCTCGTCTCACCCGGCTCCCATCAGGCAAGCTTGCCGCTATCGCCAAGTTGCCAATGCACAAAGAGCCTACGGTTCTCACGCGCGATCTTCTCTGGGAAGAGACGCGCGCGTCCTGAGCGGTGATGGAAGCGCTCGTACTTTCGCTTCAACCAGATAGCCAACGTCTGGTTGATGTAGCGCGCCAAAGGATAGAGCGCCGAACGCGTGTATTGCCCATAATAAGCGCCCCCTAACCATCGGGTTTAGTTCGCGGGCAACATCGTCCAACGTCACCTCGGTTCGCTTGCGAAGTTTCAAGCCGCGGATCACCGTGCTTGCGAGCCAGGTCGGCTGTCTTCGCCCCAGCCTCATGCTCCTTCAATACCGCGATAATCTGCTCTTCCGTGAACCTTGCTCGCTTCATCTGTCCGTTCTTCTTCGGGCCGGACTCTAACTCCTTCTGGAGGAATACGCAGTGGCAGGTCACCGGCATCCTGATGCATTCGAGTCTCGCGGTTACAATCGAAGGGGTGCCGCTGGGGTTAGCGGCCGTTAAGTTTTGGAACCGGAAGAAATTCAAGGGGACGGCGGCGCTTAAAAAGAAGATCAATCCGACCCGGATTCTCATCGAGAAAAAGGAAAGCGTCCGGTGGTTGGAAAATCTCAAGCAGTCCACGCAGCTGTTGGATCACCCGGGTCAAACGTCTGATTGACTGGCCGCTGGTCGCTTTCGCCGAAGGGCGAAGCGCTGCATGGACTTGGCAACGCTTAGACAAACATGTAACCGCCAAATGTGTTCTGCGAGCTTGTCTCAGCATCGCTCGGCTTACCACACCCAATATTCCTAGGTACGTAGGCTCGATTTGCGCGAACACCTCCGGAAAAACGCTAAAGGGCTCACGTAGACTCATTTAGGGATACAGAGACTACGATGCACCTCGCTCGTGCTCGTCCTAATCGCCTTTCCTGGCACAAACGCGACAGTGCTCATACAGCACTATACGTCGTCAGTTAGGATTGTGCTCCAGCGAAAATCACGATGATATTGCAGGGGCGCTGTTGTTATGACCATCAACCAACCTGATCAAGTCCTCGCGGGTGGTCCAGAAAAGCCAATCGTCGTCCACAATATCTTCGTCCACCAGCCGCAATATCGAGCCACCGGGCTCACAGCGCGATATATCGTAAACGCGTTTATCGACGGACCACTGCCCTCCAAGACCACACGTAAAATCAGGAGCCCACATCGCAAGAGAAACACCCCGCATGATTCCAGCCATGATCTTGGCCATACCCTGTCCTCTGAAGTCTTTGCGCACCCAAATGTCGCCGTGGTAGACAACGGTCCCAGTAATCTTCCGGGCGGCTGGCGCTCTGCAGATACAATGATCCTCCGGATGTGCATGCTTGCCCGGGTCAGCGTAGAAGAATCTAAGGGATTGAAGATGTTCCGCAAGATTGCTGTTCGAGAGGTTATACAGTCGAGCAGCCTCCACAAGAACGATCTCGCTATTTTTGTCGACGCCTACGACCCAACACCCCTCGCCTGGCTTAATGGGAGAGCGATCTGGCCGGAATATTGGGTATGTCCTCCCTTTTGTCGGAATCGCTTCTGTCATCGACACATACTGATGAAAATCATATCCTATTGAAAGCTTGACCCCTTTCCGAATGGCGGCCTCGTCAAATACGTTGAGAAAGCGCGCGACTTGTAACAGATTGACTATGACTTTCATTGCTTGATCCTGTCTACTCTCGCGGCGAGCGCGTCATGGCCTTCCGGCAATTTAGTAGTTCGTGGTACGCCGTTAATTCATTTTGAGAGACTACGTACTTTGGTGGGATTTATTGCAATGTGAAACGCGCCAATTCGACTGGCGTTTAGCGTCGAAGAACCCGCTCGAGCAGGTGTGCATTGAGCGGCGGTACAGTAATAACCCTGTGTCGGGTGAGCGAGCGCCGATCACATTCTCTTACGAGACTCACGACTAGCTAGGCGGACCTTCCTCGAGCGACTCGACCCCTGTAGCAGCCTCAAGAAGCCTGGAGTTATTGAATGAAAAAACTTCAACTGCGGTCGTTCACGAGGGTAGAAACGCTAGGCCATGGATCCGCTGTTGTCGAGCCGGCCATCAATCGTGTCGGTGGCCAGAGGAGCTCGGTGTGGCGGTGCGCGCGACGCCGGATGCCGACGTTCCGGCAAGCGCCTGCAAAGGCGGCGCGATGCCCAACCACAGGAGACGTCGAAGTCGGCGTGCCACGCTTAGGAGATCGCCGCCTACCTCTGGAGAAAACGCGGCACCGCATGCAGCACGATATCTAAAAAAGTCGAGCGCGATGTTTGCCAGAATCCGGTCGTTAGCTTCCGCTTCATCGAAGACCACCGCGCGAACTGTACGGTACCGCTGATGCGTGCCGAAGTCGGGCTCGCCCCTCGGGCTATTGCGCTTGGGCAGCCGTGAACTCCTCCGGCCAACAAGAGTCTCGGATCCGTACCTAGGCCGACCTAGGTTCGCTCGGTCGCTGGCCTCTGGCAGTGCTTCCGCCAACGCTAATTTGAACACTTGAATCCTTTATCGTCTCGTAGTTGGTCGTTCGTGCAGATAACAATTCGACCCTATCACGGGTTCACATCATTCGATAATCAGCCCCTTTTTGAAGGCCTTGCGCGTCACACCTGCCGCGATTTCGGGCATTTAACAATTAGCTCCCCGCACCAACCACGGCCTCAGACAGCAAGAGTGTTTTCATGCGTCGACGCAGCGATCTCACGTGGGTGCCGCACAACTTCTCGCCTACTCTGAAGCTGCTGCGAGAACGTTCCGCTGCATCAATGTATATTTGCAGCGTTCGCAGACGCAAGTGCGAGATTGCTCCCTCGAAACGTACCATTGTGCTCCCCTAGACGACAGTCCCCGATCAGCGGGTCGTGGTCGAGTAGCTCGGCCATTTAGCTTTGCCCTCACAGATCCGGGCGGGCGGCTTTCCCGCACCCGGCTCTTCCCGAGAGTAACCCGCGTCATATCCGCGCCTGTGCCCATGTGCGAGTGATACGTGGAGTTGGCAGGCGGAAGCGTGCCGTCAGGGTTTCGAACTTCGGCCAGCCCATGCGCCGACTTCTCTGGCTGCGCCGTCTCAGACAACGCAGCCAGGTTCGACGCACTTCGCGGTAGAAGCCGTTGAGCGCTGGATAGTTGTGCGGCCTGCCATAACCATAGTGCCCGCGCAGCACGGCGGCGAACCACTCGCGCTGCTTGGCCAGTGGCGCGTGCATGAGCCGCCAGGCGTCCTGGCGCAGCGCCGTCAGCTTCTGCGTCAGGCGTTTCCCCTCCATCTTGTGCTTCAGGATGAACCGGCCATCTCGGGTCCGCCCGCAAAGTGCGGTGAAGCCCAGGAAGGCGAAGGTTTCTGGCCGCCGATCGCCGCGCCGCTGACGCGAGAGGGCCGCGAACCGGCCAAACTCGATCAACCGCGTCTTGTCCTCATGGAGCGTCAGGCAAAGCTGGCCAGTCGCACCTTGAGGGCCAAGAGCATTTCCTGCGCATCGGCCTTGGTCTCGAAGCCCATGACGAAGTCGTCCGCATAGCACATAGTCACAACGCGACCGCGTGCACGGGCGACGACGCCATTGGTGCGCCCAGAGATCGAGGATGTAGTGCAGGAAGATGTTGGCAAGGAGCGGGGCTGATGCCTGCCCCTTGCGGCCGCAGCAGCCACTCGTGGTCGACCGAGTCGAAGAAGCTGCTAATGTCGGCATCGAGCACCCAGTTCACGCGCTGGCTCATGATCCCGTATGCAGGGCATCAAGCGCCATATGAGGATTCCGCCCCGGCCGGAAGCCGTAGGAGAATCCGAGGAAGCCGACCTCGTAGACCGCGCTCAACACCTCGGCCACCGCGCTTGGACGATCTTGTCCTCTAGCACCGGCACAGCGAGAGGCCGCTTACCGCTGTCGGCTTTGGAGATGTAGATCCGCCGCGCCGGCTGTGGCCGGTAGCGACCAGAGTGGACCCGTCCGCAGAGGTCGCGGATGTTATCCGTGAGCCCCTCTTCGTATCTCGCCACTGTTACCCCATCGACCCCCGCGCTGGCCTGCCGCTTTTGTCATCGGAACGCCCGAAGCAGAGCGTCCTCGTCGATGTCATGCAGCAAGGCTGTGAACCGGGTTTGGGCAGCCTGCTTGGCCGCCGCGTTCACCCGCTCGAGATTCGGCGGCAAGGCAACCCGGCTCTGTGTCCGGCCCCTGGCCTTCTCGCGCGGGCTCCTCTCGGGCCGGTCCGTTCCCTCCATACGTCTCGTTTCCTTCGACGATTTCACAGGTACTATGGACCAGTCCGACTCCCGATATCAGCTCGGACCGCGGATCTGGCAGTGCCTTGCCATTGGAGACCAATCCAATGGACCCGGTCGGGCCTCTCATGTTCCGATGATTACCTTCCATGCGTGATCCGGCCATCGACCCCCGACGGAGCGGCATCGTCTCGCATAACGACGATGCTCATGCTGCCTTCGTGACTAGGGAACACACTCGGCCTCCGCGAACATCCACCGTTCGAGGCTCATTTCCGCACCCCGCATGGCCCCTGCCTACACTTCGGACCCCGCGTTGCCGCGACGCCCGCAAGATTCGGTCCCGGCTTGCCCACTTCGGCTTTGGCCGGATGGGACTTCCACCCACAAGCAATCATCAGCTTGGCATGACGTACTCCCCGGTGGTGGTGTAGCTCGGTAGAGCAAAGCCGCCCGTACGCGCGCTCCCCAATAGCGCCGTAGCGGGCGGGCGGCTCTGCGGTGGTCACCGGCAGTTCTCCGGTAGGATCGGGTTGCGACACGCCAACGCAACCGAGGAACCACCGATGACCGACGACATGATGAACCTGCGGACACTGGTAGAGAAGACCCCAAACGCCGATGTGCTGCGCGAGATGATCGGCTTTGCGGCCCAGCGCCTGATGGAGCTGGAGGTCGAAAGCCAGACCGGGGCTGGCTATGGCGAGAAAAGCCCCGAACGTCTGGCCCAGCGCAATGGCGACCGCGATCGGGTCTGGGAGACCCGCGCCGGTGCGGTGGAGCTGCGCATCCCCAAGCTGCGCAAGGGCTCTTACTTCCCGGGCTTCCTGGAGCCGCGCCGGATGGCCGAGAAGGCGCTGACCGCCGTGGCGTAGGAAGCCTATGTGCAGGGCGTCTCGGCCAGTTCGGTGGACGACTTGGTGCAAACGATGGGCATGACCTGCATCTCAAAGAGTCAAGTCAGCTGGCCCTGCGGCGAGATCGACGACAAGGTGAAGGCCTTCCCTCGCCCGTCCGATCGAGGGTGACTGGTCCTATTTGTGGATTGACGCCACCTACGTGAAGGTGCGCCAGAACGGCCGCATCGTATCTGTCGCGGTGATTGTCGCGGTCGGCGTTAACCGCGACGGCAGGCGCGAGGTTCTCGGCATGGACATCGGGCCGTCCGAGGCCGAGACGTTCTGGACCGCGTTCCTGCGCAAGCTGGCCCGTCGCGGCTTGCGCGGCGTCAACCTGGTGGTGTCCGATGCCCACGAGGGCATCAAGGCCACCGTGACCAAGATGCTCAACGCCAGCTGGCAACGCTGCCGCGGGACGCGTTGAAGAAGTGGCCAATAGATTTCGTGCGATGCAGCGACCGGCCTTATCCTGGCCCTCGCGTCAAAGCTCGCGCTACGGCCGATCGGAAGCCGCAAACGCATTTTGAGGGACAATCCAAGACAGAATAAGCACAAGGAGAGCGGTTGCCAGCCGCTTGAGGTTTATGGCGGCGGCCGTCAGGTAGGCCTGGATCTTCATATTCGGTAGACCGCGCGGTACGGCGCGCGCCAGCCCATGCCAAGTTTTGGCCGTGGAAGCCCTCTGAGCGCCAGCGATCGCGTTGATAGAGATGTCGATCCTGCTTACTCCATCGCTCGCGACGGCGGCGGGCGCGCAGCAGTGCCGGATAATGGTCACCGAGAACGACGCTTTGTTAACCCGCCCTTTGGATAGGCAGTCGCCCTTGAGCAGACATCGGGTGCAATCCTTCGCCTTCGAGTAAAAGAAACGCCCGTGCTTGATGGGCCGCGCGGAAGCGCAAGATACGCCCTCGCGGGCACTTCAAGATGTCGTTCTTGGCACCGTACCGGAAGCGTCTGAGCGGTACGCGACTCTTGATTGGTTCGGCTTTGGCTGGGATGACGACATCAATGCCGCGCCTCTCGAGCGCGCCATAGACTTTAGCGTAGGCATAGCCCGCATTGGGCGGTGACCACCTTTATGTCGATGCCCGTCATCGCTTCAACCTCATCGAGGTGCGGCTCGATCATCTCCCCTTCATTCGTTTGTCAAGTCGTGACCGGGACATCCAGAATGACACCGACCTTGTTATTGACGGCTGCGTGCTGCTTGTAAGCGGGTTCCAGCCGGCGGTTTCGGGCAGTCGTAGCCATTGTCGCATCGGGATCAGTCATGCAGACCTTTTTGTACTTCCCGCTCTGCCGGTCTTTCTCTCATCCTCGCTTTGATTTTCGCTCAGCACGTCCACCACATGCTCTTAGGTGAGGCTTTCCCAACTCACGTTGGCGCGGATTGCGACGGATCGATGTGAACCACTTCGGCTGTTGCGATCTTGGCCTTCAGATAGGCCTGGACCGTGCGCTTAAAGATCCTACGGAATCGCTCTTCGCCCCAGCGCGCTGGCGGATGCGCGTTAGGCTGGAATGGTGCGGCAGCTGCTCATGCAGGCCATAACCAACAAACCAGCGAATGGCGATGTGAACCTGAGCCTCCCGGATCAGCTTGCGATCGTCTACGATACCGGTGAGCAGACCCGCGAGCATCAGGCGGACCGCGGCCTCTGGGATTGATGCCTGGCCGACCGTCGTTCGCGCAATAGCAGCCAGAGACCTCTTCCCTTAGCCAAGATACGTCGAGCACGCGATCGACCCGCACCAGCACGTGCGCATCTGAGACGAGCTGTCTGACCGTGCCAGTGATGGAGAGCTCCAACTGATCCCGCTCCTTGCGCCCCAGCATCTCGTTTGCTCCGGCGATCGCGAATCGCCGACGAGAACGGAATCAGCCAATCGCAGCTTTTTCAACGACCCCCGCGTCCACTTCATGCGTAACGTGCTGGCCTATGCCGGCAAGAGCGGACGGCGCGTCGTCTCCGCCTTCATCGCCACAGCCTTTGCCCAGGACGATGCCGAGGCCGCTCGCACCCAATGGCGCAAGGTCGCCGATCAGCTCCGCCCCAAGCTGCCCAAGCTTGTCGGTTTTCTCGACCAGGCCGAGACCGACGTGCTCGCCTATATGACGTTCCCGCCGCAGCAAGTTGCACTCCACCAATCCGATCGAACGCCTCAACGGCGAGATCAAACGGCGCACCGAGGTGGTCGGCATCTTCCCCAATACGCCATCGTCCGCCTCATCGGAGCCATTCTGCTCGAACAGAACGATGAATGGGCGGTCCAGCGTGCCCGCTACATGACGCTAGAAACCATCGCACCATTGAGCGATGATCCGTACGTCGCCTCACGGCTATCGCCAGCTGACAGACCCGGCTCCAGCCGGCGAACGCGGTGGGCCACCGCCAGCTACACCACGCTTGGGACACGATCCAATCAGCGACTTGGATATCGAGACATCAGAGCCGCAGTCAATGGCGTGACATGCAGCTCAATACAGTTATGGTAGTCGACAGGGCGTCGATCTCATTGCATGCGCGTTTTATGCGCGTGGGCGCCCGGCGCGAGCACGGAAGAGTGGTCAGCAGTGGCACCCGAACAAAAGAGTGGGCTTATGGGACAATCTGCGCAATCGCAAGGAGCGGGACACTTGGAGCTCTTTGTCATGGTTTGCTCAAACATGAGATCGGCTCATGCTGGCGCTGGTCGATCGTGGGCTCTACCTGTCCTAGCTAAACGAGGGTGGATTCCGACTAAGATTGCCGGAACGAGGGTCGACAACATCGATCAGGAAGCCACGGCACCGCTGATACTCGCCTGTCTGCTTACTGGCTCTTACACGATCGAAAGAAGGTGAAATAATCGAGCCGCACTCGTTGAGTTTTTGCGATTGCGGGCATCGACATGATGGCGGTCATCGCCGACCCGGTCAATGAATCGCTAAAGTCTAAGGCGCGCTCGAGCGGTGTGGCATTGATGGCCTGAGTTCTGCTAAAGCGGAGCCAATCAAGAGGGCGTACCGATCTGCCGAACAGGCCATCTTGAATTGACCGCAAGGACTTCTCTTGCGCCCGCGCCACCAGTCAGTAAGCGTCGTTCTCAGGCCACGGCTTTGAGGGCTTGAGCGCAGTAGGCCCAGGGCAGTAGCCGATCGATATCGCGGTTGGGATGCCAGTTGACAATCCTGGTCGGACGTCGGTGAGATACGCGAGCGGATCGACGTCGTTGAGCTTGCAAGTCTCGACCGGGTTGCGACGACGGCCCAATGTTCGGCGCCCCCCGTCGGCAGCGCGTTCTTGCGACTGAGCTTGACGCCACGGATTGATCGTTCGACCGTATTGTTGTCGAGTGCGATGCGGCCGTCATTGATGAAGCGCGTCAGTCCTTGCCAGCGCGAGAGGGCATAGCGGATCGTCTCGGCGAACTTGATCTTCTGGCTGATGAGAGCCAGCTTGGCGCCCAGCCATACCTCGAAGACATCGGCCAGTGGTCGGCTCTTCTGCTGCCGCACGAGGCGACGTTCCTCCGCGCTGCGACCGCGGATCTCCTTCTCGATCGCATAGAATACTGCAATGTGCTTCAGCGCCTCGCTTGCGATCGGCGCGGGGCCGGGTGTCGCGAGTTCGTAGAAGTTGCGCCGCATGTGCACCCAGCAGAAGGCGAGCTCGACCTCGCCACGTTCGGCAAACTTTGGGCAGGCGTTGTAGCCATCGACCTGCAGGACGCCCTTGAAGCAGGCAAGATGGCTGAACAGCCGCTCGGCCTTGCGGTCGGGTGCATGGACATAGGCGATGCCGGGGCGGATCGGGGCCGCGCCAGGGCCTGTCGTCGGCGGCATAGGTCCAGAGCTGGCCGGTCTTGGTGCGCCGTCGACCGGGATCGAGCACCGGCACCGTCGTCTCGTCGGCGAACAGCTTGGACCTCGCGCGAAGCACCGTGAGAAGGCGCTCATGCAGCGGGCGCAGAAGGAAGGCGGCATGCCCCAACCGGTCCGCCAGTGTCGATCGATCGCGAGCGATGCCCTGGCGGGCATAGATCTGGGCCTGCCGGTAGAGCGGCAGATGATCGGCATATTTGGACACTAGAACCTGGGCGATGGTTGCCTCCGTCGGCAGTCCGCCCTCGATCAGCCGGGCCGGAGCCTCGGCCTGCAGGACGCCATCCTCGCAAGCGCGACAGGCGTATTTGGGACGCCGGGTGACGACAACGCGGAACTGGGCCGGCACCATGTCCAGCCGCTCGCTCCTGTCCTCGCCGATTTGGTGTAGGTCGCCCCTGCAGCACGGACAGGTCTTGTCGTTGATGTCGACCACGACCTCGATCCGCGGCAGATGTGCCGGTAGTGCTCCGCGATTTTTGCGGCGCTTGCATGCGCGCTCCGCCCCGCCTTCCGGAGCTGTCTCGTCCTGGCTGGCTTCCGTACATGCAGATTCCAATGATCGCGCGCAGGTATTCCAATCTGATGCCGCGCAGCGTTCCGATC
>NZ_LBJV01000026.1:0-15454 GCF_028128855.1 Bradyrhizobium sp. CCBAU 11430 | reverse complement strand
AAGGCGGGGACCCATACCGCGTGATGTATCGATGGAGTGCGGGTAGCCGTACCGGAAGACTTTCTAACTGGCGATCTTCGCCAAACTTCTCCCTGTTTCTATGGGTCCCGGATCGGCGCTTCGCTTGTCCGGGGCGACATCGAGTGTGAGCCGCGAGATATCTCACACCGCTCCATGCGCCTCGACATACAGCGCATAGACCGAATGGCTGCTCGCCATGTAGAGCCGGTTGTTCTTCGGGCCGCCGAAGCAGAGATTGGCGCAGCGCTCGGGCAACCTGATGAAGGCGAGCGGCTTGCCGTCCGCGTTGAACACCATGACGCCGTCGAGATCTTCGGGCCTGGCCTTGAGCTGAAACACCTTGCGGCCGCCGACATCGGTCGGCTCGGATTGCAGCGCGCCGTTGGAGCCCCAGCCGCACCAGAGATTGCCGTCGCGGTCGACGCGGAAACCGTCGAGCGAGCCCTGGTCGGCGGCGTCGATCAGCTTGGTCTTGCCGCTGAGCGCGCCGTCGTCGCCGACATTGTAGCTCCAGATGCTGCGGTTGGGCGTGCCCTTCCACTCGACGATGTAGAGCTTCTTCTCGTCCGGCGAGAAGGCAAGGCCGTTGGGATTGACGAGGTCGGTGAGGACGGCACTGATCTTGCCGTCCTTGGCGATGCGGTAGACGTTGGTGGTGGCCTGCTCGGCCTTTTCCTTCTTGCCCTCCCACTCGCCATTGATGCCGAACAGCGGATCGGTGAACCAGATGCTGTCGTCCGATTTCACCACGATGTCGTTCGGCGCGTTCAGCCGCTTGCCCTCGAACTTGTCGGCGAGCACGGTGATCGTGCCGTCCGTCTCGGTGCGGGTGATGCGGCGGGTCACGGAGTGCTCGCAGGTGACGAGACGGCCCTGGCGGTCGCGCGCATTGCCATTGGCGTAATTGGCATTGGCGCGGAACACGCTGGTCTGGCCGGTCTTCTCGTCGAACTTCATGATCCGGTTGTTGGGAATATCCGAGAACAGGAGATAGCCGCCCTCGGGGAAATAGGCCGGGCCTTCGGCCCAGCGCATGCCTGATGCGACCTGCTCGACCGTCGAGGAATAGAGCCGGTATTTTGCGAAGCTGGGATCGAGGATCTGGACGGCGGGGTCGGGGTAGCGCTGGTTCGGCGTGAACGGGAACGACTGGGCGCCGGCGGCGCGGGCGAGAAGCGTCGATGCTGCCGCTGCGCCGGCGGCGGCCATGAGGTTACGTCGCGTGAAATTCATTGAAATCCTCCCTGCTTGCTAAAAGGCCGGCGCTTGATGCGCCGGCTCGTTTCTTGACGTGAGTTCGTTTTGGTTTAGCGGCCGTTCTTCTTCCGCCACTCCGCGAAGTCGGTGAGCGTCTGCGGATCGGTGGCGGGATAGAGACCGAAGATGCCGCGTCCCTTGCCGACTTCCTCGGTGACGAAATCCTCGAACGCCGTCATCTCGATGGTTTCGTTGGCGATCTCGTCGGCGAGATGGGCGGGGATCACGATCACGCCGTCGGCGTCGCCGAGAATGACGTCGCCGGGGAACACCGGCGCATCGCCGCAGCCGATGGGCACGTTGATCTCGATCGCCTGGTGCAGCGTGAGATTGGTCGGCGCCGACGGGCGGTGGTGATAGGCGGGGATGCCGAGCTTGGCGATCTCGGCGGAATCGCGAAAGCCGCCGTCGGTGACGACACCGGCGACACCGCGCTTCATCAAGCGCGTCACCAGGATCGCGCCTGCCGAGGCCGCGCGCGCGTCCTTGCGACTGTCCATCACCAGAACGCTGCCTGCCGGACAATCCTCGACCGCCTTGCGCTGCGGATGGGAGCGATCCTTGAAGACGTCGATGGTGTTGAGATCCTCGCGCGCCGGCATGTAGCGCAGCGTGAAGGCTTCGCCGACCATGGTCGGCTGGTCGGCACCGAGCGGATGCACGTCCTGGATCATCTGGATCCGCAGGCCGCGCTTGAACAAGGCGGTGGCCACCGTGGCCGTGGAGACGGATTTGAGCTTGTTGCGGGTGGCTTCGCTGAGTTTTGTCATTTGGTCGAACTCTCTCTTTCGTCATTCCGGGATGGCCCGCAGGGCCAGGCCCGGAATCCATAACCACGATCGGGAGTATGGATTCCGGGCTCGCGCCAAGGGGCGCGCCCCGGAATGACAGTGGGCTAGTAAATCGACGGCTCGCTGATTGGCGCGCCGAAATCGGTCTCGAGGAAGTCGAAGTCGCAGCCGTCATTGGCCTGCTTGATGTGTTTCGTGAACATCCAGCCATAGCCGCGCTCGAAGCGGCGCTCCGGCTGCTTCCAGGCGGCGCGGCGTTTTGCGAGCTCGGCTTCGGGGACGTCGAGATTGATGGTGCGGGCGGCAACGTCGAGCGTGATGCGGTCGCCGTTCTGCACCAAAGCCAGCGGGCCGCCGATGTAGGATTCCGGCGAGACGTGCAGGATGCAGGCGCCGTAGCTGGTGCCGCTCATGCGCGCATCCGAGAGGCGCACCATGTCGCGCACGCCCTGCTTCACGAGCTTGGTCGGGATCGGCAGCATGCCCCATTCCGGCATGCCCGGCCCGCCCTGCGGCCCCGCATTGCGCAGGATGAGAATGTGGTCTTCGGTGACATCGAGATCGGGATCGTCGACCGCCTTCTTCATCGAGGGATAATCGTCGAACACCAGCGCCGGCCCCGTGTGCTTGAGGAAGCGCGGCGCACAGGCGGAAGGCTTGATGACGCAGCCGTCGGGCGCGAGATTGCCCTTGAGCACGGCGAGCGCGCCTTCCTTGTAGATGGGATTGTCGACCGAGCGGATCACATCGGCATTGTGCACCTCGGCGCCCGCGATGTTCTCAGCCAGTGTCTTGCCGGTGACGGTGATGCAGTCGAGATGCAGATGCGGCTTGATCTGCCCCATCAGCGCCGGCAGGCCGCCGGCATAGAAGAAGTCTTCCATCAGATACGCATCGCCGCTCGGCCGCACGTTGGCGATCACGGGCACCTTGCGGCTCGCGATCTCGAAATCGTCGAGGCCGATGTCCTTGCCGGCGCGGCGAGCCTGCGCGATCAGATGGATGATCGCGTTGGTCGAGCAGCCCATCGCCATCGCCACCGCAATGGCGTTTTCGAATGCCTTGCGCGTCTGGATCACCTTCGGCGTCAGATCCTCCCAAACCATCTCGACGATGCGTCGGCCGCATTCAGAGGCCATGCGGATGTGGTTGGCATCGGCCGCGGGAATCGAGGAGGCGCCGGGCAGCGTCATGCCGATCGCTTCGGCAATCGCCGTCATGGTCGAGGCCGTGCCCATGGTCATGCAGGTGCCGTAGCTGCGGGCGATGCCGGCCTCGATGTCGAGCCAGTCCTTGTCGGAGATTTTTCCGGCGCGGCGCTCGTCCCAGTATTTCCAGCCGTCCGAGCCGGAGCCGAGCGTCTTGCCCTTCCAATTGCCGCGCAGCATCGGGCCGGCCGGCAGATAGATCGCCGGAATGTTCATCGACGTCGCGCCCAGCAGCAGCGCCGGCGTGGTCTTGTCGCAGCCGCCCATCAGCACGACGCCGTCGACGGGATGGCTGCGCAAGAGCTCCTCCGCGTCCATCGCCAACAGATTGCGATAGAGCATGGTGGTCGGCTTCAGCAGCGATTCCGACAGCGACAGCGCCGGCAGCTCCAGCGGCAGCCCGCCGGCCATCAGGATGCCGCGCTTGACGTCGTCGACGCGCGACTTGAAATGCATGTGGCAGGGCTGCGCGTCCGACCAGGTGTTGAGGATCGCGATGATCGGCCGGTCCTTCCACTCCTCGGGCGCGTAGCCCATCTGCATGGTGCGGGAGCGGTGGCCGAACGAGCGGAGATCGTCGGGCGCGAACCAGCGCGCGCTGCGGAGCTGGTCGGGCGTTATTTTCTTCTTGGTCATGATTGGGTGCCCCATTTCTGCACGGTGTTCCGCTCGATGGCGCGGAAGATCAGGTTCTCGACAAAGAGCCCGATGATGATCACCGTCAAGAGGCCCGCGAACACGGCGGGTATGTCGAGCAAATTGCGGTTCTCGAAGATGAACCAGCCGAGCCCGCCCTGCCCGGAGGACACGCCGAACACCAGCTCGGCCGCGATCAGCGTGCGCCAGGCAAAGGCCCAGCCGATCTTGAGGCCGGTAAGGATCGAGCCGAAGGCGGCCGGGATGAGAATTTTGGCGACGTAGGGCAAGCCGCTCAGGCCGTAATTGCGGCCGACCATGCGCAGCGTGTTGGACACGCTCTTGAAGCCGGAATGGGTGTTGAGCGCGACCGGCCACAGCACCGAATGGATCAGCACGAAGACGAGGCTGCCATTGCCGAGGCCGAACCAGATCAGGGCCAGCGGCAGCAGCGCGATCGCCGGCAACGGATTGAACATCGCCGTGACAGTCTCGAGGAAATCGGTGCCGATGCGGGTCGAGATCGCGAGCACGGTGAAGATCGCGGCGAGCGCGATGCCGGCCGAATAGCCCATGAACAGGACTTTCAGCGACGTCCAGGCCCGCATCGGAATGGTGCCGTCCTTGACGCGGTCGAACAACGTGATCGCGGTGTCGTGCAGTGTCGGGAACAGCAGCGGATTGTCGAGGGTGAGGCCGTAGGCTTCCCAGACCGCCGCCAGGAACAGGATGATCACCGACTTGCGGACGAAGCCGTCGTTCCACAACAGCTCAAGCACGCTCAGCTTGCGCTCGACCTCGCCTGCGCCGATGGCAGCAACCGGTTCGGCCCGCAGCAATATCCTGGCTTCGCCCATCAGAGGCTCCTCAATGCGCGGTGGCTTCGCCGGCGAACAGGAGATCGTGGATCTCCTTCTCCAGCCGGCCGGCGCTGCCGTCTTCGTTCGAGACCTTGTCGACGTCGATCACCTCGGCCTTGACCCGGCCGGGATGCGGCGACAGCAGCAGGATGCGGTTGCCGATGCGAATCGCCTCCGCAATCGAATGGGTCACGAACAGCACGGTGAACTTGGTCTCGCTCCAGAGCTGGAGCAGCTCGTCCTGGCAGGTGCGGCGCGTCAACGCATCGAGCGCCGCGAACGGCTCGTCCATCAAGAGGATATCAGGCTCCATCGCCATGCCGCGCGCGATCGCGACGCGCTGCTTCATGCCGCCGGACAGCGTGTGCGGATAGGCATCGACCACGCGGGTGAGGCCGACCTTCTCGATATAGGCCCGTGCCTTGGCCTCGGCGTCCCTGCGCGACAGTTTTCGCGCAGTCAGCAGCGGAAACATGACGTTGGCGAGCACGCTCTTCCACGGCAGGAGCTGGTCGAACTCCTGGAAGATCATCATCCGGTCGGCGCCGGGACCGTGGATCTCGCGATCGCCTATGGTCATGCGGCCCTCGCTCGGGGTCATGTAGCCGCCGACGGCCTTGAGCAGGGTCGACTTGCCGCAGCCGGACGGACCCAGCAGCACGAAGCGGTCGGACTTGTCGACCGTGAAACTCACCCTCTCCGTGGCGGTGACGACTGCGCTGGAGGTCTTGTAGCGCAGCGTCACGGAGCTGACGTCGAGCAGCGCCATCAGTTGCCCTTCAGATCGTGCGCGACGGGGAGATAATAATCCGTCCAGGCCTTGGGCTGGCTCTTCAGCGTGCCGGTCTTGAACAGATGCGCAGCGAATTTCATCGTGCCCTGCGGCTCGAGATTCCACTCCATCATGCCGGGCTCCTTGAGCAGATCGAGCAGCTCCTCGACCGAGGTCTTGTCGCCGGTGATCTCCTTGTAGATCTCGACCGCCTGCTTCGTGTCGCTGCGGATCAGGGCCTGCGCTTCCTTGGTCGCGTCGCGCACGGCCTGGATGATCTTTGGATTGGCCTCGGCGAATTTGGTGGTGGTGAAGAACTGGGCCTGGCTGAGCGGCCCGCCCATCACGTCCGGCGACGACAGCACGATATGCGCGCCCGGCACGTTCTTCAGCTCCAGGAAGGTGAAGGGCGGGATGGAGAAGTGGTTGTGCACCTCGTGCTTGGGATTGGACAGCGCCGCATAGGCGTCGGGATGGCCGAGTTGAACGGTGTTGGCATCCAGCTTCGACCATTGGTCGGCGCCGAAGGCCTCGGCAGCCGCGATCTGCAGCACGATCGCCTGGGTCGACACCTTGACGGTCGGCACCGCGATCTTGTCGGAGGGGCCGAAATCCCTGATCGACTTGATGTTGGCGTCGCGGCTGATCAGCGTCATCGGCTGCGCCGAGGTCGCGACGATGCCCTTCACGCCGCCGCGGGTGCGATCCCACAGCAAGAGAAGATTGCCGGTGCCGGTGTTGAGGATGTCGACGCCGCCCGCGAGCAGCGCATCGGTCTGCGCGCCGCCGCCGGAGAAGGTGATCCATTTGGTGGTGACGCCCGCGAGGCCGAGTGAAGCTGCGTGCTTCTCGATCAGCTTCAGCTTCTCCATGATGTGGCTCGGCATGTAGAAAATGCCGGGCTGGCGCGACAGCGCGATCTCGGATTTCTGCTGCGCACGCGCCGGCGAAGCCGCCAGCACGGTTGCGACGATCAGGGCGATGGCGGCAGCGCCACGCTGGAATGGCTTGATCATAATTGTTCGTTTCCTCCGGCGGCCATTGACGAGCGATCCTGCTGATGCACTAATGCATTAGTGCATCAAAGGCAAGTCCGCCGGAGCCCTCGCCATGGAAACAGCCCATCCCGCGCCCCGCGCGGCCCGCCCCGGCGCGCGGCTCGACCGGGCCCGGCAGGCCGCGCCGCAGGTGTTCGAGCGGCTGCGCAACGCCATTCTCGCGCTCGAACTGCCCCCGGGCTCGCCGCTGTCGCGCACGGATCTCGCCGCGCAATTCGGGGTCAGCTCGACGCCGATCCGCGACGCCCTGATGCGGCTCGAGGAAGAAGGGCTCGTGGACGTGTTTCCGCAGCACGCGACCGTGGTCAGCCGGGTCGATGTCGGCCGCGCCGAGCAGGCGCATTTCCTGCGCCAGGCGCTGGAGCTCGAAATCGTCCGGCTGCTCGCGGAGCAGCATGACCAGGCCCTGGTCCTCCGCCTCGACCATGTGATCGCGCTTCAGCAGCAATTCGCGAAAGCCGGGGACTTCGAGAGCTTCATCGCCGCCGACAATGATTTTCACGCCCAGCTTTATGCCGCGGCCGGCAAGCAGGAGCTCTGGACGCTGGTGCGCAGCCGCAGCGGACATATCGACCGGCTGCGCCGGCTGCATTTGCCCTCACCCGGCAAGGCCCAGAACATCGTCCGTCACCACAAGCTGATCACCCGCGCGATCGAAGCCGGAGATTCCGATGGCGCGCAACAGCATCTGCGCAAGCATTTGTCGGGCACGCTCAGCGAACTCGACAAGATCCGGAGCCATTATCCGGAATATCTGACCGATTAGACAGACCACTAGCCTGACGAACCCTTATGCACGCAACCGTGCATAAGCATGCGTCCCCATTTTCGGCTTAGGCGAGCATTCACCGGACGTTCGCGAAGTGCTTGCAGGCCGGGCTGAATCCGCGCAACAATTTCGTCTTTGATGGTTTGATTTGCGGCCGGTGGGGACGTCCTGTCCGGCCCGGAGGAATTCAGACGTGGCCAACATCCTGATCGTGGATGACGACCCGGCCGTCCAACTCACGATCCGGCTGCTCCTGGAGAGGGCCGGTCATCACGTCACCGTCGCGGGCGATGGCCGCAAGGGACTTGCCCTGTTCGAGGCCAGCCGGTTCGACCTCCTGTTTCTCGACATCTTCATGCCCGGCATGGACGGGCTGGAGACGATGCGTCACATCCGGGTGCTGGCTCCGGCCATTCCGATCATCGTCATTTCCGGCCGTTCGATCACGCCGGATGCCTATGCGGAGCCGGACTTCCTGAAGATGGCGACCAAGCTCGGCGCGGTGGCAAGTTTGCAAAAACCGTTCCGGCCCGACGCCCTGCTCGCCGCGGTCGATGGCTGCCTGAAAGCAGGCGAGCCGGAGGGGTCCGATGTCAGCTCCGGCCACCGGTGACGGGGACGCCGCTGCTCCAGGCCAGACCAGGCGCGGTCATCCGGGAAGCCCTGCGAACATCCGCTTGACCCTCGCAACGCGGCTGGCGATCGCGATGATCCTGCTGGTGGCGGTCACCGTGGCCGCAGTCGGATGGCTCGGCTTTCGCAACACCACGCAAGCGGTCATTCCGCGCGTCCTGGAGCGGGTCGAGGCCCAGTCACGCCTGCTCGCGGCCAACCTGGAATCCTATGTTGCCGGAGTCCGCGGCGATTTGATCGGCTATCGCTCTGCCGCGGCCATCAACGGCCTGATCCGCGCCCGTCTCGGCGGAGGAGTTGACTCCCTTGACGGCGTTACAGAGCAGACCTGGCGCGAGCGCATCGCGACGCGGCTCGCAGCCGAGATCGAGGCCAAGCCCAGCTACGGGCAGTTTCGCATCATCGGACTCGACGACGACCAGCGCGAGCTGGTCCGCGTCGACCGCTCCGGCCCGAATGGAGCGGCGCGGATCGTCCCCAACAGCGAGCTGGAGCGCAAGGGCGACCGAGCCTACTTTCAGGACACGATGAGGCTGGCGCCGGGCGAGATTTACGTGTCCCCGATCGATCTCGCGACCCGCCAGGGGGGCACCACGGTCTTGCACACTCCGACGCTGCGGGTCGCTACGCCGCTGTTCACGCCGGATGGCAAGCCGTTCGGCATCATCATCGCCAATATCGACATGCGTCCGGCCCTCGACCGCATCCGCTCGACGGCGAGCTCGGGTGGCGAGATCTACGTCGTGAATTCGCACGGCGATTATCTCGTTCATCCCGATCGCGCGCGAGAGTTCGCCTCATTGCACGGCCGCCCCACCAACTGGCGCGACGATTTTCCATTCTTCTCGGCCATGGCCGGCACGTCGGACCTATCCACGCGGCTCATGACCGACGCGTCGGGCCGGCCGACCGGCGCGGCGATCGCACCGGCGCTGCTGGCGGGCAAGGAATGGACCGCAATCATCGTGACCATTCCCCCGTCCGTCTTCGGCCGGGTGCCGGCCGCCATTCAAAAGACGTCCGTGCTGGTCGGCGTGCTCGCCGTCCTCGCCGCAGGGGCGCTCGCGGTGCTGCTGGCGCGCTCATTGACCCGCCCGATCGGCCGCCTGACCGCGGCCGTGGAGGCGATCGGTCGCGGACGGCAGGCGCACATCCCCGTCGATGCCAGCGGCGAGACGGGCGTGCTGGCGCGGGCTTTCGCCCAGATGGTCGAAGAGACGCGGGCGAAGACAGCCGCTCTCGAGCGCGAGATCCGGGAGCATCGCCGCACCGAGGCCGCGCGAAGCCATCATGCGGCACGCGAGCAATTGTTCAGCGCCGCCGTCGAGTCGTCCGACGATGCGATCGTGATGCAGACGCTCGACGCCATCATCACGGGCTGGAATCCGGCCGCCGAGCGGCTCTATGGCTATTCGGCGAGTGAAGCGATCGGGAAATCCACTGCGATCATCGTGCCGCCCGACCGGCGCGAGCATGGCAAGGACTATCTGGCGCGGATCGCGCGGGGCGAGTCGATCGAGCGGTTCGAGACGGTGCGCCTGCGCAAGGACGGCACGCCGGTCGAGATCTCACTCAGCCTCTCGCCGATCAGGGGGCCGTCCGGCGAGATCATCGGCGTCTCCGGGACCGCGCATAGTCTCACCGAGGCGCGGCGGGCCGAGCGGCAGCTGCAGCAGCAGCTCGAAGAGCGCCGGCAGATCTTCGATACCTCGCAGGATCTGATCATGGTCATGGACCCGCGGGGCCATGTCGCGCAGATCAGCCCGAGCAGCGAGACCATTCTCGGCTACCGGCCGGACGAGATGATCGGCCGCAGCGGCGCGGACTTCATTCATCCCGACCATCTGGCGCAATCGCGCGAGGACATGCGCGCGCTGCGGCGCGGCGAGCGCCCCAAGCTCGGCGACACCCGCTGTTTCCACAAGAACGGACACGAGGTCTGGCTGTCCTGGCTCGGCAATTGGTCCGAGCAGGCGCAGCGCTTCTTCTTCGTCGGACGCGACATGACGGAAGCGCGGCTCGCGCAGGAATCGCTGCGCGAGAGCGAGCGACTCGCCCGAAACATCGTCGAGACCTCGCTCGACGCCTTCATCCAGACCGACGAGACCAGCAGCATCCTGAACTGGAATTCGCAGGCCGAGCAGCTGTTCGGCTGGCGCCGCGACGAGGTGCTCGGCAAGAGCACGATCGACCTGATCGTCGCCGAGAGCGAACGCGAGAGGGTCAGGGCCGGCCTGAAGCAATTCCTGAAGAACGAGGACGGCAGGACGCTGAACCGCCGCCGCGAGCTGATGTGCTGCCGCCGCGACGGCAAGGAATTCAAGGCCGAGCTGAGCGTCACCGCGCTGAAGCGCCGCGAAGGCCTGCTGTTCAACGTCTTTTACCGCGACCTCACCGACAAGATCGCCGCCGAGGAGCGCATCCGCCATGCCGAGAAGATGGAGGCGGTCGGCCAGCTCACCGGCGGCGTGGCGCACGATTTCAACAACATCCTCACCGTCATCACCGGGACGATCGAGATTCTCGCGGAGGCCGTCGAAAAGGAGCCGCAGCTTGCGGCCATCACGAAGATGATCGACGAGGCCGCCGCGCGCGGCGCCGATCTGACCCAGCACCTGCTCGCCTTCGCGCGCAAGCAGCCGCTCCAGCCGCGCGAGATCGACATCAACTCGCTGGTGGTCGACACCGCGAAGCTGTTGAGGCCGACGCTGGGCGAGCAGATCCAGATCGAATCGGTGTTCGAGGACGAGAATTGCGTCGCGATCGTCGATCCCAACCAGCTCACCACCGCGATCCTCAATCTCGCGCTCAATGCCCGCGACGCCATGCCCGGCGGCGGCAAGCTGATCGTGGAGACCGGCGCCGCCTATCTCGACGAGGTCTATGCCAGCGGCAACGACGTCCGTCCCGGCCATTACGTGCTGATCGCCGTGAGCGACACCGGCACCGGGATCCCTGCGAACATGCTGCCCAGGGTGTTCGATCCCTTCTTCACCTCGAAGGGACCGGGCAAGGGCACCGGACTCGGGCTGTCGATGGTCTATGGCTTCATCAAGCAGTCTGCGGGTCACATCAAGATCTACAGCGAAGAAGGCCACGGCACCACGATCAAGATGTACCTGCCACCCGGCAAGACGCCGACAGCCATCGGCGAGGGCGTGACGCCTGCGACGATCGAGGGCGGACACGAGACGATCCTGGTGGTCGAGGACGACCGGCTGGTGCGCGACTACGTGCTGGCGCAGCTGCATGCGCTGGGTTACGTCACCTTGCAGGCCGCGAACGCGGCGGAGGCGCTCGCGATCGTTGCCGCCGGCAGGCCGTTCGACCTGCTGTTCACCGACGTCATCATGCCCGGCAAGATGAACGGACGGCAGCTCGCCGACGAACTGATGAAGACACGCCCCGATCTCAGGGTGGTCTACACGTCAGGCTATACCGAGAATGCGATCATCCATCACGGCCGGCTGGATTCCGGCGTCCTGCTGCTGGCCAAGCCCTATCGCAAATCGGATCTCGCGCGGATCATCCGCAAGGCACTGAGCGGCTGATTGCTCGTGTGTCCCGGACAAGGCGCAGCGTGCAACGCTGCGACGCAGAGCCGGGACCAGAACTGTCAGCGGTGAAATTCGAGAGATGGGCCCCGCTCAGCAGCGCATCATTGCATGATGCGCTGCGTCCGGGGCACGAGTTACGACGCGCGCTGGGCCGCGGTCATCACGATGCGGATCAGATCGGCGGCGTTGCGCGCGCCGAGCTTCTTCATGATGTTGGCGCGGTGATCCTCGATGGTGCGCGGGCTGATGCCGAGGGTGCGGCCGGCTTCCTTGTTGGACGCACCGGAGGCGAACTGCTCGAGCACCTCGCGCTCCCTGCGCGTCAGCGGCTCACGTCCGGGGAAGTGCAGCGAGCCGAATTTCGGCGAGGCGTTCTCCGCCTGCCTGCGCGCATAGGCGCCGATCGCCTCGTCGAGCCGGCCGACGATTTCGCTGCCGCGGAACGGCTTCTCGATGAAGTCCAGCGCGCCGCTCTTGATCGCGCCCACCGCCATCGCGATGTCGCCCTGTCCGGAGATCATGAAGATCGGCGCCGGATAATCCTCGCCGTGCAGTTCCTTCAGAATGTCGAGGCCCGACTTTCCGGGAATGTTCACGTCGAGCAGGATCGCAGCCGGTGTGCGGTTTCGCGCGACGGAGAGCAGCGCTGCGCCGTCCGCAAAACAGATCACCTCATAGCCCGCCGCCTTCAACACCATCGACAGGGTGTCGCGAACGGCAGGGTCGTCGTCGACCACGAAGATTTCACCGCGAGAGCTTTGTTCGGCCATGTGCCACATCCAGTTGGCATGAAGGACTCGCGTCCGCGCCAACTGTTATGGCGTTCGGCGCGGATTCGGCCCACCCGTATTTGTACGGGACATGGACTTAACGCACAAGTAGCGGCAGGGTGCCTAATTGCGGGGTACGGAGAATATCCATGCTAAATTTCGCTGGCACACCCCCGCTCATCGCGATGCTTGAGACTGACAGCCGTCGGTTGATCGCTGCCGATCTTCGCTCCCTGATCACACGGATCGAGAGCAGCATGCGCCTGATCGACGCAGCCATGATGGAAGCTGGCCTGTTGGAAATGGGCCTGGCGCACGACGATCACGGCGATCCGGCCGGTTCCGCCGACATTTTCGTGCTCGACGACGTCACGCCGCGCTATGCGACGGCGAGCGCCGCCCTCAACGCCTGCCGGGCGGGCCTTGGCCACGCCCTGCAATGCCTCTCTGAATCCGGCACCCCGGCATAGATCGCTATCAGCGCGGCGCAGGGCCGCATGCCATCGCATGGCAGCTCCGCAAACCTTACGCGCGGTGGCGTTCCACGATCGCGTCGGTGGCAACACCACCCCAGGTGTGGATCGCCGGAAGGCCCATCGCGGTCTTGCCGAGATTGGCGAGGCTGATGCGCAAGGCCGCTAGGTCGAGCGGCTTCGGCAGGCTCTGGAGCTCGATCCCGACGGACCGGGCGAAGCTGCGGGCGGCGCTGCGGCGCTTGCCGTCCATGCCGCTGATGACGATCACCGCGCCACCGAACTTCGCCGCCGCCATCTCGCGCAGCACGTCGATGCCGTCGCCATCCTCCAGCACGAGATCGAGCGTCACGCAGTCGAAGCGCGCGGCGCGGAGCTTCTCGATCGCATCCGCCACTGACGGCGCCACGGTGACTTCGTGGCCGGCCTGCTTGGCGGCGACCGTGATCAGGCTGCGCTGCGTGGCGTCGTCATCGACCACAAGGAGCTGAAGCGCACGCCGCTCGGCGCCGTCGGGCAGGTTTGAGGGGATGGGGGAAAGAGAACTTCTGGGCATTTCAGTATCCTGAGATTGGGACCAACAATGGATACACGCTTCGCGCTTAGGCCACGTAAAGTTCCTGGCGCCAATTCATTCGGATGTTTTCAGAAAATGTGAAGCAACGGGCCGGAAAAGACGGCGACGGATGCGGGCGGATCACGCCGCTTCGTCGCGGCCGCCGGCTGCGCCGCGCTTCTTCCTGTTCTTGCCGCGCAGGAACTGAATGTCCATCTCGGCGCCGTTGACGCGGACCAGCTCGCAGCGGCGGTAGGCGAGGCCCGTGGACGACAACAGCAGGAAGAACTCCTTCAGGTTCAACCCCTGGATCGAGCCTTCCACCGTGAGGATGGCGTCGGTATCGGAGATCGCGTTGAGCTTGCAGTCGCGGCGCCAGGTGCCGTCGATGGCCATGATGCAGACATCGTAGCCGCGACTGAAAGTCACGCGTTCCGTACCCTTGCCATCCTCGGCCATGTCTATCGTCCTGCCATGGCCGCCAGGCGCGGCGCTGCGCCGGCGAGAGCCGGCTTGGCGGCTGCGGCACGCGGATCGTTCGGCTTGTAGAGGCCGCGCCGCTCCGGAATCGGCCGGAACGTATCGGTCAGGCCGACGACGGTTTCGGCCGCACCCAACACCAGGAAGCCGTCGGGCTCGATCTGGCGCGCCAGCCGGTTGAAGATGTTGATCTTGGTGTCCTGATCGAAATAGATCAGCACGTTGCGGCAGAAGATGACGTCGAAGGTGCCGAGCTGCGCGAAATCGTGCAGCAGGTTGAGCTGCCGGTGCTGGATCATCGCCCGCAGTTCGGGATTGACCTGCCAGGTCTCGCCGGTCTGCTTGAAATATTTCATCAGCATCTGGATCGGCAGGCCGCGCTGCACCTCGAACTGGCTGTAGATTCCGGCCTTGGCCTTCTCCAGCACCTCCTGCGACAGATCGGTCGCGATGATCTCGATGCGCCAGCCGGTAAGGGCCGCGCCCATCTCCTTCAGGCACATCGCCAGCGAATAGGGCTCCTGCCCGGTCGAGCCGGCGGCGCACCAGATCCGTATGCTGCGGCGGGCGGCCCGCGCCTTGATGATCTCGGGCATGATGGTGTCGCGGAAATGATCGAACGGGACCTTGTCGCGGAAGAAGAAGGTCTCGTTGGTGGTCATGGCTTCGACCACGTCGGTGATCACCGTGCGCGAGCCGCCCTGCAGCTTCTGCACGAGTTCGCCGATGCCGGAGAGTCCGGCCTTGCGGGCCAGCGGCAGCAGGCGGCTTTCGATCAGATATTGCTTGTCTGCGGAAAGATCGAGACCGGAATTGTCCTTTAGGAATTTACGCAGATACTCATACTCGGTCGGGGTCACGGATGGCCTCTTCGAAGCTGTACTGGAACACTCTGGCCTAAATACGCGGGCCAGACACACTCAGACCATGGCTTGTCCGACCGGGATCAAACCAACTTCAGCGAACTTGTCGGCGATGATGTCTTTGTCGAAAGGCTTCATGATGTACTCGTTGGCGCCGCCGCTGAGCGCCTGGGCAATATGAGCCACATTGTTCTCGGTGGTGCAGAACACCACCTTGGGCTGGTCGCCGCCGGGCAGGCGGCGCATGTGGCCCATGAACTCGAAGCCGTCCATGACCGGCATATTCCAGTCGAGCAGCACCGCGTCGGGCAGCTGCCGCTGACAGATCTCGAGCGCCTTCGAGCCGTCCTCGGCTTCGGTGACTTGGAATTCCAGGCCTTCTAGGATCCGGCGCGCGATCTTGCGAACGACGCTGGAATCATCGACCACCAAACATGTCTTCATTTTGGTTCTCCGGCTTCGATGTTTCGTTGGCTCACGCAGCCATCTGCACTTTGGTTTCGAGCTCGAGGACGCGATCGACGTCGAGGACGACCATGAGCTGGCCGTCGAGGCGATGGACGCCGCCGGCGAGCTTGGCCATGCGGGGGTCGAGGTTGACGGGATTTTCTTCCATGCCGGCTTCCGGCAGGCGCAGCACCTCGCCGATCTGGTCGATCAAGAGGCCATAGGATTCGCCGCGGAGGTCGACGCCGACCGCCATCGGCACCTTGCCGTCCTCGGGCTGCGGCAGGCCGAGACGGGCGCGCA
>NZ_LBJV01000025.1:0-11566 GCF_028128855.1 Bradyrhizobium sp. CCBAU 11430 | reverse complement strand
TTCGCGGGGACGACAGCCGAGTGCTGGGTCGATAGCAACGACTATCAGTCGATCATCTCAGCCTTTGTCGCACCCTGGCCCGGCCCACTGTGATCCCGCCAGAACCACACGGTCACGACGCCGGAGCGGCCACGGACCTGGGCCAGCAGTGGGCCGGACAGGACGCCGTCGGGAGCCCCGTGGAAGTCGGCCGTATCCAGCAGCGTATTGCTCAGGGCGAGTCGTGCATCGTTCTGGACGGCGACTTCCATCAGCCGGCTCGCGACGTTGACCGTGTCGCCTGTCGCCGTGATGTGCTGGTGACTTTCGCCGAGGCGGGAGGCGACGATCTCGCCGAAATGCGCGCCGATCTTGAAGCCGAGCTGACCGCCGATCGCTGACGGCAGCGAGGCGATCCAGTGTTCGACACCGCGATGCAGGTCGATCGCGCATTTGAGCGCGCGCGCGGCGTCATCGGGCATCGCGGCCGGCAGACCGAACAGGATCATGGCGCCGTCGCCGAGAAAGCCGGTGATCATGCCGCCGCAATCGACCGCGGCCTTGTCGATCCGCGCGTGAAACGCCTGCAGGATCTCCTGAAGCGCGTCCGGATCGATCTGTTCGCTCAAGGAAGTGAAGCCGGAGAGATCGATGAAGACGATCGCGGCGTCTTGCCGGACCGGTTTGGACAGGAAATTCGGATCGCGCGCCAGCCATTCCTGCACGGCCGGTGCCTGGAATTGTGCGAGAGACCTGCTCTTGGCGGCGAGATATTGCGTGCGGCGGCCTCCGGCCCACAGCTGCACACCGGCAAAGATCGCAACCGGCGGCACCGCGGCGGCGAGCGTGGTTGCCGCATTCAGCCAGACGCCATGCGTGAACGCGAAGGCATTGAGGCCGGCCCAGGCGATCATCACCGCGGCCGCCGCCATGATGCCGAGCGCGCTACGCCGCCAGGCCAGCAAGCCGACCAGCAGCATCGGCAGCAGGATCGCAGCGAGCGCGTCGGCGATATGGACCCTATGGTCGCGCACGATGCCGTCGCCGGAAACGAGGTGGGTGATCGCGGTCGAGACCACCTCGACGCCGGGCATCAGGGAATCGAACGGCGTCGGGTAGAAGTCGCCGCCGCCGGCGACCGAGGCGCCGATCACGACGATCCGGTTCTCGATCGCGGCGCGATTGAGCGTGCCGTCGAAAATGCTCTGCGCGCTCACGGTGCGGATGGTGCGGCGGGGACCGTAATAGGTGATCGGCAGCGCGAAATCGGTATCGATCGGCACGGCGCGATCGCCGAGCATGAGATGATCCGGCGCGATCGTCAGCGGCTTGTCGAGCGCGCGCGTCGCGACGCGCAACGGGAACGACAGCTCGACCTTGTCGCGGGTCCGGAACAGCATCGGCACCGAGAGCGGCGATCCCGATTGTCCGGTCGCGACATTGACGATGCCGACCTCGGCGTGGTCGGCGAACGCTGGCAGCGGCAGCAGGAAACGTTCGGCTTGCGGCAGCACGGCGAGGGGACCTGCACTGCCGGGCGCCACGTTTTCGCTGGCGGAAGGAAAGATCGCCGCGGCGGCGAGCACCATGGGGCCCGTGGCGAGCGTGTTTGCGAGCGTGGCGTCGCCGATCGCAGCGCTGCGGTCGACGAGCAGGAGATCGATCGCGACGACCTTCGGCTTGAACTGCACGATGGTGTCGACGACGCGGGCGAGATCGGCGCGCGGCAGCGGATAGCTGCCGCCGCGCTTCACCACGGTGTCGTCGATCGCGACGATGGTGACGAGATCGGGCGGACGCTGCACCCCGCGGACCTGTGTTCGCCAATCGGTCAGCGTTGCTTCGAGGCGGTCGAGAAAGCGCAGATGGCCGCCTGCGTGCGCGGCAAAGATGCCCGCGCCCCACAGCGCGGTGAGGGCGAGTGCCACCAGGATCTGAACGCGTCTCGTCATTACGTCGTACTGCAATCTTCTTTTTCTTCGGGGCCTGTGGGCCGAGGTCTATTGACCAAGTCTTAGTGACCAAGTCTTGCCATGAGAGCGTCGATGCGCGGCTGGCCCCACTGCTTCACCGTCAAAGGTCCGGTCGCTTCCACGTCGACGCCTTGGCCGGGGCCCAGCACGACGCCGCGCCCACGAGTCCTGCGGCTGACGTCGACACGGCCGTCGGCGACGAAGACGGAGGTCTTGGCCTCAGCGACGTCGACGGCCCATCTGGTGCCGCGCACCGCGGCAATCGCCTGCGGCGTCAGCACCTTGAAGGGATTGCCGCCCGGCTTCCTGGGCACTTCGACCAGCAGGGCTTTGCTGCTCAACTCGACGGAGTCAATATGTCCGTCGCGGTTGGCGTCCTTTAGTTCAAATCTGGCGCCGTTTTCTGCAACGATGGTGATGCCGTTGTCGCAGCGCCAGGTCTGCGTACCCGCGGCCGAGGCCGACGATGTGCAAGCTGCATTGGCAGGCTGCGCGGCCGCGTATCCCATCAACAACGACGACGCCAGAGCAAGATATCCGGCGCACGCGAACCTTCTCATGCCAGCCTCCGTTTGCATGCCCGGCACAATTCAAGGCGATGTTGATACGGTGCCGTATCACACGCAGAGGCTGCTGAAAAGTGCCGCTTTACGAGCTATTTTCTTGCCGAGGCCTTTTCCAGAGCGGTGCGATCAACTTTCGGTCAGGGCGCGGTCGCCGTGTGAGCGGTCCGAGCGCGCTGTGTGATGTGCGTGATCTTGCCCGCCGTTCTCGTGTCACCCACGCGCCGGCGGGAAGGCCGGCGCACCAGCCTCGCGCAACGCTTCCCCGCTATCTTCCGGGTATCGAAGGCCACGAAAACGACTTGGTTGGGTGGCCCTAGAGAGGCGGCGGGAAACGATCGCTGAATGCGCCGCTCCTGCCGAGAATTATAGTTAACAGACGCGGCTAAGTCCGTAGTTCTGGGGGCTTTTTTCTCGAAATGGGACGACGCTAACGAGCTGTCGCACATCTGCCCGAACTTAATCCGCATTTAACTAAAAGTCGCCTTAATGACGCTCCGACCCTCTGCGAGATGCTGTTTCCGGATCGTGACCAGCGGCACTTCGAAGGGGGACTGAGTGACACCGTCCTGGACGCAAGGCGAATGAGTAAGAGTATCGCTGCGCAGAGTAACGCGGCACGGAAGTCCAAGAATTCTCTTCGGAAGTCTTCCCGGAAAATGACCACGACCAATTGGCTTGGCGCCGCGGCCATCGGCTGCGTCGTGATGGGTGCCGGCTGGACCATCTACAGCAACGTCTTCGGCGCGAGCGTCTATCCGACCGTCGGCGGCATTGGCTACGACGAGCCGGTGATCAAGCGTGCGCCCAAGGTCGCGCTGCGCGAGGCCGGCGACGCCATCAAGGAAGCTTTTGCGCTCCTGCCTGACCGGTTGCAGGTCGCCGCCCCGATCTCGCGTGAGATGTTCAACGAGCGCTTTGCTGCCGCTGCGACCCAAGGCGTGGCATCGAACGCGGCCAGCGCGGCTCCAGCGACCCAGGTTGCGGTGGCCAAGGACGCGCCGAAGCAGAGCGTGATCGCGAAGGTCGCGGAAGCACTGAAGCCGTCGGCCCCGGCCAAAATTGCTGAGAAGACCGCTGACAAGACCGGGGACAAGGCCAAGCGCGCTCCGGATGCCCAGATGCAGCTCGCCTCGGCCGATCCGGCCCAGATCGTGCCGGCACCGGAAGCGAAGAAGTCGTTCGCCGATCGCGCCAAGGCCGCGGTGATGTCGATCACCGGTCCGCGGCAGTCGATGGTCGAAAAACTCTGGGGCAAGCGCGAGCCGTCCGGCGGGCTGCTGGCCTACGCCTCGGCCGATGCCAGCGTGACCGCGTCCATCGCGCCGAAGGAGCAGAACCCGATGTTCGGCGGCGCGCCGCCCTATGAGCGTGACACCGCGGTCTACGACATCACTGCCAAGACGGTGTATCTGCCCGACGGCACCAAGCTCGAGGCGCATTCCGGCCTCGGCTCCAGTCTCGACGATCCGCGCTCGCAGCGCACCCGCATGCGCGGCGTGACGCCGCCGCACATCTACACGCTGAAGCCGCGCGAAGCGCTGTTCCACGGCGTGCCCGCGTTGCGCCTGACTCCGATCGGCGGCGAGAGCGCGATCTACGGCCGCGACGGCCTGCTTGCCCACACCTTCATGCTCGGGCCGAACGGCGATTCCAACGGCTGCGTGTCGTTCAAGGACTATTACGCGTTCCTCGACGCCTACCGCAACAAGGGCATCCGCAAGCTCGCGGTGCTGGCGCGGGTGGAGTGAGGCGCAGCGCGCCTCACTGCTCACTTCTCTGCATGATCAGCGCTTGACGAAGACCAGGTTGCAGGCGCGCGCCTCGTTGCGCTTGCCGGTGCCGCGGGTGCGATCGAACTGCGCGTCGACCGTAAAGGCGTAAGGCGAGCCGGGCGCAAGGTTGTTGAGCGTGTACGCGCTTGCCCCCGTTGTGCCGCGCGCGCTCAACGTCGTCTTGCCGTCGGCCTGGATTTGGCCGTCGATCTCCAGGCGGTTGACGCCGTCCTTGTTCTGAGCCTCGGCGTGAAACACGCCGTTGGTCACGGTGCCGGCGAGGGGCCTGGTGAAGCCCTGCGCCTTGCCGGAAGCCGGGCAGTTCAGCGTCACGTCCCAAGTGCCGTCGAAGTCCTTGCTGCCGCCGGCGCGGGTATTGGTCGCAGGCGCCAGCGCCACCTTCTGCTTCAGGCCCTCGATCCGCGCCTTGGCGAGACTGGCGAAGCTGCAACTGGAAAAACGCGTCAGATGGTCCTCGAAGGCGCTGACGGTGCCGATGGTGTCGGCAGCCTTCCAGTGCGCCTCCGCGGATGCGCACGGGTCGGCCCGCGGCGCGGCCTGCGGAGCTGCGGGTGCGATCGTGACCGACACCGGTCCGTTCAGGTAGAACTTGCCGATGATCGACAGCGACAGCTCCGGGAGCTGCGTTTTTCCGCTGGCATCATAGACGTCGCTGCTGATGTCGCGAAACACATCGCCGATCTCCTGCGGCTCTTCGATGTGCTTGAGGAACGCGGCCGTGTAGGGGCTGTTGCGGCCGACGCCGTCCGCCGCGGTCTGCCCCGATTGCGTCGAGAACGACACGATCGTGCCGCGCGGAGCTTCGACCTTCGACAGGCCGCGCCCGATCGAGGCGGCCCGCGTCGCCGAGCGCTTGAGAGTTTCCGCCAGCGGATTGTCGCGGCAGGAATCGAGCACCAGGATGCGCAGGTTCTTGGCTTGCTGCAGATCGTTCACGATGTCGTCGACGCGCACGAAGCGCTTCAGGTCGGCCTCATCGGTGAGCGTGGCGTCGACAGGCATCAGATAGTTCACGCCGTTGTACTGCATCGCATGGCCGCTGTAATAGAATATGGCGACGTCAGCTCTGCTCGCGGCGCGCGCGAAGCGGATGGTCAGATCCTGCATGTCGGCCTGGCGCAGGTCGATGCCCTGGATTACCTCGAAGCCGCTGCGCTTGAGTGAGGCTGCGACGTCCTCGGCATCGTGTGACGGGTTGGGCAGCTGCGCCGTCGATGCATAGGCGCCGTTGCCGATCACCAATGCCACGCGCGTGTCCGCAGATGCAGTATCGGGAGACAGCCAGCCGGCGAGGAGGCCCAGGCAAAATAAAGATGAGGACAATCTGGAAAGAGCACGCATGAATGCCTTCCAAGAAAATATCGAAAAATATCCCTCCAGATTAGCGTAAGCCGCGCCGACTTCAATGCCCTCGCCGGGAAAACGATCAGATTTCGCGACCGTGATGTCGGGTCACGCTGCCATCGCCTTGCGCAGGGCCATTTCGCTCGCGATCGCTTCCCGCACGGCCGGCCGCGCCTGCATGCGCCCGAGATAGGCTGACAGAGACGGCCATTGCGCGATGTCGACGCCTGCGGGACGGAGCAGCAGCAAGGCCCAGGTGAGGTGGGCATCCGCGACGGTGAAGCCGTCACCCACGAGGAATTCGCGCTCCGCCAGATGCGACGACGGCACCGACAATGTCTGCGTGATTCTGACGCGCGGCTTGGCGAGCGAGCCATCGTCCTTGTACCAGAAGGTCGGAAACAGAAACGCCTTGTGGATCTCGGCGCCGATGAAGCTCAGCCACTCCTGCAGGCGATAGCGATCGGGATCCCCGAACGCCGGCGCAAGGCCCGCCGTCGGCTTCACGTCTGCGATGTATTGCAGCACTGCCGCGCTCTCGGTCAGCCGTTCGCCGTTCTCCAGCACCAGGACGGGCACCGCGCCCTTCGGCGACACGCCGAGGAAATCGCTGCCGTCGTCCACGACCTGCTTGGTCCAGATATGGGCGAGGTGATACTGCGCCTCGATACCGGCCTCCATCAGCGCGATGCGACTCGAGAGCGAGCAGGCCATCGGAAAGAAATAGAGTTGCAGCATCGGATGCTCCGTCAAATCAGCGCATCGCTGCGCGCGATGATCGCGAAGCGGTCCGAGAGCTCGGCCAGCGCGACCTCGTGAATCGTCCGGGCGTCCAGTCTGCCGCCGCGGCCATCCGGCAGGTCACGGGTGGCGCAGGCATCGGCCGCGATCGTCGTCCGCAGGCCGAGGTCGAGCGCGGCGCGGGCGGTCGAGGAGATGCACATGTGGGTCATGAAGCCGGCCAGCACGATGTTCTTGCATCCGGTCGCGGCAAGCCGGGCTTGCAGATCGGTGCCGGCGAATGAGTTCGGCAGCGCTTTCTCGATCACGGGCTCGCCTGCTTGCGGCGTCAGGCGATCGACGATCGCGCCGCGCGCCGCCTCGCGATCGAACAGGCTGCCGGCGCGGCCCTTGTGCGCGACATGGATGATCGCAGCGCCGCTCTCCCGTGCCCGCGCCAGCAGGCGCGCCGCCGCGGCGATCGCCGGCTGTGCATCGGGAAGGGCCAACGGGCCTGCGCAATATTCGTTCTGGATGTCGATCAGCACGAGGCAGGCCTCGTTGAGCTTCGGGGGATTGAGATCGGCGCCGGCGAGTTCGAGCAGGGTCTTGGGAGCGGTCATGCTGGTCAGGCCTTCCAGGGAGATCGGATGGCGTCACCTTAGCGCAGCATGGGCCTGCCATTGTGCAGGACTATTGCAGCTAATGGCTGCAGATTTGCAGGACGCGGCATCGCCTGCTAGGCTCGCCGGGATGAACTGGGACGATCTGCGCATCATTGCCGCGGTGAGGGACGAGGGCACCTATGCCGGCGCCAGCGCGCGGCTGCGCATCGACGAGACCACCGTCGGCCGCCGGCTCGCACGCATCCAGCGCGATCTCGGCGTGCTGCTGTTCGATGCCGTGGACGGCCAGCGCCGTCCGACGCGCCATTGCGAGGCGGTGCTCGAGCATGTCGGCGCGATGGCCGCCCATGTCGCGGCGATCGACCGCATCAAGGAGAGCCAGCCCGGCCCGGTCGGCCGCCTGCGCATCGCCTCGACCAACGCGGTCGCCGAAGAGTTGTTGGCGCCGCACGCGAGCAGCTTCCTGGGCGATCATCCCGGCCTGACCCTGCAATTCCTGACGTCCAGCGGCAACGTCAAATTCTCACGCTGGCAAGCCGACCTCGCCATTCGCCTGCGCAAGCCGGAGAAGGGCGACTTCACCATCTCCAAGCTCGGCGATGTCAGGCTGTATTTCTTCGAGCCCGCCGACCGCGCCGGCGGCGAGCCGGTCGCCTGCATCTATCCCGATGAGCTCGACACCATTCCCGAACAGCAGTTCTTGCGCGCGAAGCGGGTGACGAACGTTCGCTGCATCACCGACAATGTCCGCATCATCAGGACCTTGATCCAGTCGCATCAGGCCGTCGGCGTGCTGCCCGAGCACAGCTGCGAAGGCCTGTTCGCCGACCGCAGCCTGCGCGCGACGCTTCTGCCGAGGCGGCGCGACGTCTGGCTCTTGGTGCAGAACCATCTCAAGCGCGATCCCGCGACACGCGTGACGATCGACTGGGTGAGGGCGTGTTTCCAGGAAACTTCGCGTCCTTGATGCACATGGCGCTGTGATCCTCGCGTCACACTGCGCAAGCTGTGTCGAAAAATCTTCGAGCTCCCCCTTGCAACCCGAACGTGCCTGGTCTATTAGCCCGCTCCTTCGCTAGGCCATGTGTCCGGGCTCTCTGAGATCCCGGCTGGCGCGAGCCGGTCTCCGGTTTCGTGTTCCGCCGAATGAAGACGCAGGATGTAGCTCATGGAGAGCGCCGGAGTAAAATCCGGAGGCATCGGTTCGATTCCGATTTCTTGTACCAACCAAAGGATAGCTCAGTGGTAGAGCAGATGACGTTTAATCATCGTGACGCGGGTTCGAATCCCGCTCCAGCGCTGCGGGTCAGCCTGAAAAACTGACACCTCTGACGAGGACCGGACGCGCGCTTCAGTCGCAGTCCGGCCGTTTTGCCGCAAGGCTTTCCGTCCGAACCTAGACACTGTGAGACCGGCTTTGCGCCGCGGGTAGATACCGCTTGCGTTGATGCCGGGTGGCTCCGCTCGGCCGCGCGACATCCGTCGCGCGATCGCGCGCGTGCGCCCGTCGTCATGCGAGCTCAAGCCTCGGTCCGTCGATCTCTCAGGAAGCGTCGTCCGCGTCCTCAAATCCTTTACAAACGAAACCTGTTGTCCGGCATCCGGCCGGACGCAAAACGATGGAGGCGTGCCATGACTTCGAACAAGGGCTGGCATTTGCTGATGCTGAACGTGACGGTCAAGGATGGCGAGCGTGCGCTGCTCACGCGCAACGGGCAGCTCGTGCGCGTGCTCGCGCCCGGCAGGCATCGTCTGTTCGATCCCCTGCACGAGCTCAAGGCCGAGGTGCTCGATGTGGTCCGCAGCGAATTCTCTGCGGATCGCTACGCGGTGCTGAAGGCCGCACGGCCTGATCTCGCCGCCGAACTGTTCGAGGCGGTCGAGACCAAGGCGGACGAGATCGCCATCGTCAGCCTCGACGGCCGGCCCGTGCATCTGATGACGCCCTGGCAGGTGCGCGTCTACTGGAAGGTCGCAACGAGCGTCGATGTCGAGCGCATCGACGTGTCCAGCGATGTCAGGGTTGGTGCGCGGCATCTGGCCATGATCGAGCGTAACCGCTCGGCCGTGACGTCGGAGACGGTGGTCGAGAACCACGAGGCGGGCCTGCTCTATGTCGAGGGCCGGCTCGTCGAGCGGCTCGTGCCCGGTCGGCACGCCTTCTGGACCGTCGGCCGCAAGATCGAGGTGAAGCGCCTCGACCTGCGGCCCCAGGCGGTCGAGATCACCGCGCAGGAGATGCTGACCAAGGATCGCATCGCGCTGCGGGTGACGCTGACGGCGTTCCGTAAGGTGGTCGATCCCGAGCGGACGGTTGCGACCGTGCCCGACGTGGATGCGTGGCTGTACCGTTTGGTGCAGTTCGCGATCCGCGAGGCGGTTGCGGGCCGGACGCTGGACGAGGTGCTGTCTGCGAAGGCGGCGCTGGATGCGGAGCTGCGCGACTATGTGCGGGCACGCGTCGCGGAGTCCGGTGTCGAGGTCACCGAGCTCGGCGTCAAGGACGTGATCCTGCCCGGCGAGATCCGGGAGTTGGTGAACAAGGTGGTGGAGGCGGAGCGGGTCGCCAAGGCGAACCTGATCCGCCGGCAGGAGGAGACCGCGGCGACGCGTTCGCTTCTGAACACCGCCCGCCTGATGGAGGAGAACCCCCTGCTGCTGCGGCTCAAGGAGCTGGAGTCGCTGGAGCGGCTGGTCGAGAAGGTCGGCCGCATCGATCTCCACGCCGGCAACGGCGAGGGCCTCGATGCCCTTCTGACCCGGCTCGTGCGCCTGAAGGCGCCCGAGAGCGCATGAAACGAAGGGCCGCCCACGGGCGGCCCTTCACATATCCGTCGTCGTCGCTTGCAATGAACGCGGAACCGCGCCTGTGCGACCAAAATCACGGAGCCGGGATTGCGCGCGCGCGAAGGTTGCGTAATCTCGCGATGACCACGGGTTTGATCAGGGCAGGCGCATGACGATTCTTCAGGACTCCATCCGGCCGTCGCGAGCGCAATCGCGGGAATGGAAGGTGATCGTCATCCTGATCCTGTTGGTCCCGGTGCTGTGGTCCCCGCTGATCCTGTTTCGCTTCGTCCTCTATCAGCCGTTCAGCATCCCCTCCAATTCGATGGCGCCGACGCTGATGGTCGGTGACTACGTCTTCGCCGCCAAATATGCCTATGGCTACGGCCGGTATTCATTGCCGTTCGCGTCGTCCTGGATCTCGGGCCGCGTCTTTGCTGCCGACCCGGAATACGGCGACATCGTCGTGTTCCGGACGGCAAAGGACAGCTCGGTCGACTACGTCAAACGCGTGGTCGGGCTGCCCGGCGACCGCATCCAGATGCGGCAGGGCCAGCTCATCCTCAACGACCGGCCGGTGACGCGCGTCGCGCTCGAGGACGGGCTCGCCGACAACGCCTGCGGTGGGGATGGCGGCGTCAGGGTCAAGCGTTGGCGCGAGACGCTGCCGAGCGGCGCGTCCTATGTCACTAACGACTGCCTCGACAACGGTTTCCTGGACAACACCAACGTCTTCACGGTGCCCCCGGGCCATTTCTTCGTGCTCGGCGACAACCGCGACAATTCCACCGACAGCCGCATGATGTCGACGTTCGGTTTCGTGCCGATGGACAATCTCGTCGGCAAGGTGACGCGCATCTTCTGGTCGCTCGACGAAGACGGCGAGCCGCACATGGAGCGGCTGGGCAAGGTAGAGTGAGGGCCGTCGTCATTCCGGGGCGCGCGAAGCGCGAGCCCGGAATCCATAACCACAGGCGGATGGAATGGCCTATTACGTCTACATCCTCGCGAGTAAGAAGCATGGCACGCTCTACATCGGCGTGACCAACGACCTCGTGCGCCGTGTATACGAGCACAAGACGAAAGCCGTCCCCGGCTTCACGACGAAGTACGGCGTCGACAAGCTCGTCTTGTTCGAAATCTACGACGATCCTACGACGGCGATCGCCCGCGAGAAAGAACTCAAGAAGTGGCGGCGGGATTGGAAGACGCGCCTGATCGAAGAGCAAAACCCGAATTGGGATGATCTCTATCCGGGGATAGCCAACTGAGTTTAGTGGTTATGGATTCCGGGCTCGCGCCCAAGCGGGCGCGCCCCGGAATGACGAGCGGAGAGTGTTTGCCCCCCAAACAAAAACCCCGGCATCGCTGCCGGGGTTTCGTAGTTCTTGAGGTCGTTGGACCTTAGAAGTCCATGCCGCCCATGCCGCCGCCCGGGGGCATCGCCGGACCGGCGCCGCCCTTCTTGGGCAGCTCGGCGACCATGGCTTCCGTGGTGATCAGGAGCGCGGCCACCGAGGCAGCGTTCTGGATCGCGGTACGGACCACCTTGGTCGGGTCGATGATGCCCTTCTTGACGAGGTCGGCATATTCGCCGGTCTGGGAGTCGAAGCCGTAAGCGTAGGTCTTGCTCTCCAGGATCTTGCCGACGATCACCGAGCCGTCTTCACCGGCGTTGATCGCGATCTGGCGAGCCGGAGCCGACAGCGCCTTGCGCACGATCTCGACGCCGGTCTTCTGGTCGTCGTTCTTGGTGCGCAGGCCCTTGAGCTGCTCGG
>NZ_LBJV01000024.1:0-8849 GCF_028128855.1 Bradyrhizobium sp. CCBAU 11430 | reverse complement strand
CTTCGCGGGGACGACAGCGGAAGGTGTTGCGACGGCTGCGGCTAACGCTACACCCCGGCCTCCGCCATCCCCGCCGCCCACAGCGCGAACGCATAGACGATCGCGACCTCATCGAGCCGGTCGAACCGCCCCGAGGCGCCGCCATGGCCGGCGCCCATGTTGGTGCGGAGCAGGACGGGGCCGCCGCCGCTCATGGTAGCGCGCAGGCGCGCGATCCATTTCGCCGGCTCCCAATAAGTCACGCGCGGATCCGTGAGCCCGCCCATCGCCAGGATCGCCGGGTACGCCTTCGCCGCGACATTGTCGTAGGGCGAGTAGGACAGGATCGTTCGAAAATCCTGCTCGCTCTCGATCGGGTTGCCCCATTCCGGCCATTCCGGCGGCGTCAGCGGCAGGGTGTCGTCGAGCATGGTGTTGAGCACGTCGACGAACGGCACCTCGGCGACGATCCCTGCGAACAATTCGCCGGCGCGGTTGGCGACCGCGCCCATCAGCATGCCGCCGGCCGAGCCACCATGGCCGACGATGCGCTTTGCGCTCGTGTACTTCGCGTCGATCAACGCCTGCGCGCTGGCGGCGAAATCGTCGAACGAATTCGTCTTCTTCTCGCGCTTGCCGTCGAGATACCAGCCCCAGCCCTTGTCGGCGCCGCCGCGGATATGGGCGATGGCGTAGACGAAGCCGCGGTCGACCAGCGACAGGCGGTTGGCGTTGAACGAGGCCGGCATCGCCATGCCGTAGGAGCCGTAGCCATAAAGCAGCTGCGGCGCCGTGCCATCGAGCTTGAGCCCGCGGCGGTAGAGGATCGACACCGGCACCTCGGCGCCGTCATGCGCCTTTGCCGTGATGCGCGTGGTGACGTAATCGGCCGCGTTATGGCCCGACGGAATCTCCTGGCGCTTGCGCAAGGTGCGCGTGCGCTTGACCATGTCGTAGTCATAGACTTCCGACGGCGTCGTCATCGACGAATAGGCAAAGCGCAAATTCGTCGTCTCGAATTCGTAGGAGCCCATCGTATCCAGCGAATAGGCGGCCTCATCGAAGGCGATGGCATGCTCCTCGTTCGAGACGAGATCGCGGATCACGATCGCCGGCAGCGCATTGGCGCGCTCCAGCCGCACCAGATGGCCGGCATAGAGATCGAGGTCGATGAGGTAGATGCCGGGACGATACGGGATCAGATCGCGCCAGTTCTTGCGCTCGGGCGAAGAAAGCGGCGCGGTGACGATCTTGAAGTCGATGGCATCGTCGGCATTGGTGAGGATGAAGAGCTGATCGCCGCGATCGGCCAGCGAATATTGCACGCCTTCCTCGCGCGCCGCGACGAGGCGCGGCGGCGCCTCGGGGTTGGCGAGATCGATCAGCCGCTGCTCCGAGGTCTCGTGGTCGCCGCCGGCGATTACGCAGAAGCGGCCGCTGGTGCTCTCGTGCAGATGGGTGAACCAGCCGGCATCCTGCTCTTCATAGATCAGCGTGTCGTCGGCCTGTTTGGTGCCGAGCCTATGCCGCCACACCTGCATCGGCCGATGGTTGTCGTCGAGCTTCACATAGAAGAAGCTCTTGCAATCCGCGGCCCAGACCACGCCGCCATCGGTCTCCTCGACCACGTCGTCGAGATCCTTGGCCGTAGCCCAGTCGCGCACGCGGATCGAAAAATATTCCGAGCCCTTGGTGTCGGCGCTCCAGGCCTGCAGCTTGTGATCATACGAGTGCCGGCTGCCGCCGAACCTGAAATATTTGTGGTCTTTGGCAAGCGCATCGCCGTCGAGCACGATCTCGCCGTCGCCGCCGTCGCGCGGCATGCGGCCGAACAGCTCGTGCTGTCCACCCCCGCGAAACCTGCGGAAATAGGCAAACGGGCCGTCCGGCGACGGCACGCTGGAATCGTCCTCCTTGATCCGCCCGCGCATCTCCCGCACCAGTGTCTTCTGCAGGCCGGCGGTGTGGCCGAGCAGGCTGTCGGTGTAGACGTTCTCCTCATCCAGATATTTGCGGATGTCGGGATCCAGCACCTTGGGATCGCGCAGCACCTCCTGCCATTTCGCGTCCTTCAGCCAGGCATAGTCGTCGGTAACGGTGATCCCGTGCCGCGTGAAGGAATGCGGCCGGCGCGGGGCGACGGGGGGCTGGGAAGGGGTTTTGGCCTGGGTCACTCGGTCCTCATCTCAATACGTGTTCCATCTTATATCGTCCCGATTCCACGAATTGCCAGCACGACTCCGCCAGGCCTGCCGGGTTGTTGACCGGCCCCTTGTATGCTTTACGGACCAATATCCCCGCCGCCGGTCCAGCCTGATGCTGTTCAATTCCTACCCGTTCATCCTGTTGTTCCTGCCCGTCGTTCTGGCCGGCTATTTCTGGCTCGGGCGGCGCAGCAATCTCACCCCGGTGATCTGGCTGGCGCTGGCCTCGCTCGCCTTTTACGCCATCGGCAACTGGCAGTTCGTGGCGCTGTTGCTGCTGTCGATCGCCTTCAATTACGGCGTCGGCCATCTCCTCATCGTGGCGAAGCTCGGCCCGTCGCACCGCAAGGCGGCGCTCGCGCTCGGTGTCGTCGGCGATCTTCTCGTGCTCGGCATCTTCAAATATGCCGGCTTCCTCACCGAGAACCTCAACGCCTTGTTCGGCACGCATGCCGCGGTTCACATCCTGCTGCCGGTCGGCATCTCCTTCTACACGTTCACGCAGATTGCGTTCCTGGTGGACGCCTATCGCGGGCAGGTCGCAGCCTATGCGCTGGCGCACTACGCGCTGTTCGTGACTTATTTCCCGCATTTGATCGCCGGGCCGATCCTCCACCACAAGGATATGATCCCGCAATTCGAGCGGAAGGAGACCAAGCGTCCGGACGGACATCTCATGTTGTGCGGTGTCATCATCTTTGCCATCGGCCTGTTCAAGAAGACCTGTCTCGCCGACGGCATCCAGCCGCTGGTCGCACTCGCCTTCGAGGCGCGCTCGCCGAGCTTCGACCAGGCCTGGCTCGGCGCACTTGCCTACACGTTCCAGCTCTATTTCGATTTCTCCGGCTATTCCGACATGGCGATCGGGATCTCGCTGATGTTCGGCATCTTCCTGCCCGTGAATTTCAACTCGCCCTACAAGGCGTCCAGCATCGTCGAGTTCTGGCGCCGCTGGCACATGACGCTGTCGCAATTTTTGCGCGACTATCTCTATATCCCGCTCGGCGGCAACCGCCACGGCCGCGTGCTGCGCTACCTCAATTTGATGATCACGATGCTGCTGGGCGGGCTCTGGCACGGTGCGGCCTGGACTTTTGTCATTTGGGGCGCGCTGCACGGGGCCTATCTCTGCGTCAATCACGCTTTCAACGCCCTGATGCCAACCATTCCGTCGGTCCTTGCGCGTCCGGTTCGCATCGCCGGAGCAGCGCTGACGTTCCTCGCCGTCGTCGTCGCCTGGGTGTTCTTCCGCGCCGAGAGCGTCGCATGGGCGCTGCGCGTCCTTCACGCCATGGCCGATCCCTCGAACATCGTCTTTGGCCGTGAGGAGATCGCGGCGCTGGTGCTGATCTCCATCTACGCTGCGCTGGTGTGGCTGGCGCCGAACACGCAAGGCATCTTGGGATACGATCACGCTAACCGCCGGGTCGGCGAGAACTTGCGGGCAGGGCGCATGCGGCCGCTGTTTCTCTATGGCGCATCGCTGGTGCTTGCGTTCGGCATCTTGGGCATCCAGAGCCACAGCGAATTCATCTATTTCCGGTTCTGATGCGCGGGCCGTTCACCAGTCTCAAGCGTCTTCTGCTCGCGAGCATCGCATTCGTGCTCGGTGCGGCCGTGCTCACCTACGTCGTCGATCCCCTGCAGCTGTTCCGCCCCTCGCGCACCGCCTTCTATTCCGACGACACGCGCGTGCAGAATGCCGGGCTGATCCGCAGCCAGTCGTTCGACACCGCCTTCATGGGCACCTCGCTCGCGATCCATTTCCGCCAGAGCGACATCGACCGTGCGCTCGGCGTTCGCTCGCTCAAGCTGGCGATGACCGGCTCCAACTCACGCCAGCAGGCCTTCGTGCTGGAGCAGGCGATCGACCGCGGCGCGAGGCGCGTGATCTGGGCGATGGACGATTTCATCTTCGTCGATGCGGCCGACATCGAGGCCGATCCCTATCTGTCCGTCGATCTCTATCGCGGCACGACCAAGGGCATCGCGTCCTATCTGTTCAGCGCCGCGATGGCGAAAGAGGCGCTGTTCGCGCTGCTGCGGTCGGTCCCGCCGTTGCAAGGGCCGCTGACCCGCGCGGCGCCGTTTCTTCCCGTCAAGTTCGCGCTGGCTGATGTCGACGACATCTACGCGCTGCCGCGGGATTTCGACGTCGCGCGCGAGTACAATGCGAAGAGGACGCTCGCCGCCTTCGCCTACATCACGAGCCCCGTGCGCAGCCGCTTTCTCGGCGAAGGCTACGGTTATGACGCCATGGCCGGGCATTTCGAGCGCGATGCCGTCGGCCTGATCACGCGCCACCCCGACGTGAACTTCGATATCTACTTCCCGCCCTATTCGGTCCTGCAATTCGTTGCAATGCGCGAAGCCTCGCCCGAGACGCTGAAGATCGTCACTGACCTGACGGCAGTCGTCGCGCAGCGCCTCACGCAGCTTCCCAATGTGCGTCTGCACGATTTCCGCGCGATCAAGGCGGTGACGCACGATCTCGATAATTACGGCGACGTCATCCACCATTCGCCGGTGATCGATGCGAAGGTGCTGCAATGGCTGGCGAATGGGGAATATCGGGTCGATCCGAAGCAGCCGACAGCGTCGCTGGATGAGCTGAAGTCACAGGTCGAGGCGTATCGTGTGCCGAAGTAATCGCGGCAGACTCAGTCGTCGTCCCTGCGAACGCAGGGACCCATAACCCCAGGAGGAGTTTGGCGAAGACAAGCAGCGAAAAGTCTGGGCGCGGTATTGCGACCGCGCCCCATCGATAAATCCCGCGGTATGGGTCCCTGCGTTCGCAGGGACGACAGCGGAGTATGTGGCGCCTCTACACCGCCACCTCGTCGCCGAGATACGCCACCGCCGCCTCCAGTCCGCCCTTGCCGTGCGGGATCTTCAGGGCGTTCAGGCCGATCTCGATCACCCCGAGCGTGCCGAGCAGCATCGGCGCGTTGACATGGCCCATATGGGCGATGCGGAAGGCCTGGCCCGAGAGGTCGCCGATGCCGGTGCCGAGCACCACGCCGCACTTGTCCTTGCAATAGCGTTGCAGCACCGCCGGATCATGGCCGTTGCTCATGGTCACCGTGGTCACGGTGTTGGAGCGCTCGCTGGCCTCCGCCACGTTGAAGCCGAGCACCTGGCCTTCCGACCATGCGCCAACCGCGCGGCGCGCGGCTTCGCCGAGCAGGCTGTGGCGGCGGAAGGCGTTCTCCAGGCCTTCCTCGTGCAGCATGTCGATCGCCTTGCGCAAAGCGAACAAGAGATGCACCGGCGCGGTGCCGGCGTATTTGCGATAATTCTCGGTGCCCTCGCGCTCGCTCCAGCTCCAATAGGGCGTCGACATGTTGGCCTTCTTGTGCACCTCGAGCGCGCGCGCATTGGCGGCGACGAAGCCGAGGCCGGGGGGCGTCATCAGGCCCTTCTGCGAGCCGGACATCGCAACATCGATGCCCCATTTGTCCATCTCGAACGGCATGCAGCCGAGCGAAGCGACGGTGTCGACCATGTACAGCGCCGGATGGCCGCTCGCCTTGATCGCCTTGCCGATCGCCTCGATGTCGTTCTGCACGCCCGAGGCCGTGTCGACCTGGACGACGACGACGGCCTTGATGGTGTGCTCCTTGTCGCGGCGCAGGCGCTCCTCGACCTCGTGCGGCCGCACCGCGCGGCGCCAGTCGCCCTTGAGCACCTCGACCTCGGCACCCATCAGCGCCGCCGCATTGCCCCAGCCGATCGCGAAACGGCCACTCTCCAGCACCAGCACCTTGTCGCCGCGCGACAGCACGTTGCTCAGCGCCGCTTCCCAGGCGCCGTGGCCGTTGGCGATGTAGATGTAGGACTTGCCCTTGGTCGAGAACAGTTTCGAGATGTCGCCGAGCAGGCTCTCGGTCAGGTCGAGCATCTCCTTGGAGTAGATGTCGATCGCCGGACGATGCATCGCCCGCAGCACCTCGTCGGGCATGGTGGTGGGCCCGGGGATGGCCAGAAATTCCCGGCCCGCGCGAACGGTCATTGCTCTTGATCCTTGTTGCTTGAGAACGGACTGGTGAGTTTGTTGAATCAGGTTTTACGCGCCGTGAACCGCCAAGAAAAGCACGCAAAACGCAGGTCTGGGGCTCTCATCTCTTGGTCTCGCGGCAGCCGGCGGCTTCCGCCTCTTCGACCGAGCAGAACCAGCGGGTGCCCTTGCTGATCTTCATCTTGATCTGGGTGTACCAGCGGCTGGTCGGCTGGTGAAAGATGCATTCTCCGGCGCTGTTGACGTTGCCCTTGATGGTGCAATCCGGGGAGGGCGCCACCGATCCCGAGGCCGAGGCGAGCAGCACCGCATGCGCCCCGTCGGGCGGCTTGGTGGCGCCGAGGATGACGGTCTTCTTGTTGCGCTCACGCCAGTCCCAGGGCGCGATGAAGGCGCCCTGCCACATCCCGGCTTTTGCCTCACGCGCGGCGGCCTCGTCGGGCTCGTAGTCCTTGGAGATGCGGGTGTAGGCCAGCGCCCAGCCGCTGCGCACCAGCCATTTCTGGATGTCCTCGCCGCCGACCTCGCAGCGCGCCACGGTGCGGCCGCGCCGGTCGATCGAACGGGTATGGCAGACCCAGCTCTTGCCCTCGGCGTATTTGGCGAGCTCGTCCCGCGCCGCGACGCCGCAGGTCCAGCGTTCGCTCTTGGTGTTGAGGCAGAGCTGGTCGACCGCGGGCGCATCGATGCCGCCGAGCCGGATCCGCGTGTTGCCGATCACCACGGCATCGCCGGCGCGCACCTTTGCCGTGCCGGTGATGTCCGTGGCCAGTGCCAGTGACGGGAGAGCGAGGAGAGACAGCGCAATCAGGACTTTTCGCAACATGCCGGCCCGCGTGTGATGAAATGTCGATAGAGCGCGCGATTGTGGTCGGCTTTTGGCCATCGGGCCAGCTTATGCTCAACAGATAGGCTTTCAACTTCCCGTCATTGCGGGAGGTCTCTCGGCTCGTGTCCCGGACGCGGTGCGGCGTGTAACGCCGCTCCGCAGAGCCGGGACCCAGAAATCCACAGACACATCTCGCGGAGGCATGGGCCCCGGCTCTGCAGCGCACCGCACCGGACGATGCTTCGCATCGCCGGGGGCGCTGCGCTGCGTCCGGGGCACAGGTACAGTGCGCCCTCACCCCCGCGTCATCGCCCGCTTCGCTACCGCGAGCCCCATCAGCACGAACGCCGACGTCACCTCCGGCCCGCCCACCAAAATCCGCGTCGGCGTCTTCATCTTGTTCCACTCATAGGCGCGGAACGGGCCGCGGCGGCCGCCTTCGCCGAGACCGGCGACGATCACGTTCAGTGCCGGCGCGAAGGCGCGCGGGTCGGCGCCGAGATGGCCGAGCGCGATCAGCGCCAGCGCCGCGTCGAACACGTTCATCTCCGCGGCCATCAGCTCGCCCTTGACGTAGGACAGCACGCGATGGCGGATGAAGTCGAAATCGCCTGCGGGATCGATCGCGGCCTGCGCCGCCAGCGGCAGCGCCAGGAACGCCGCATAGCAGCGGCCGAAATAGGCACTGTAGAGCTCGGGCAGATAATAGATGTGCGAGCGCGGATTGGCGAAGGCGCCGCTCGCCGCCAGCCGCTTCTGGAAGCCGATGATGCGGTGCACCGTGGCGAGCCGCGCCGGCGTCTCCAGAATTTTCCAGCGCGCCAGGTTGCGAAAGCTCACCTCGAGAATGTCGAGATTGAGCGTCGGATCGAGATCGTTGCCGTAGGGACGCTCGCCCTTGAGGTTGTCGATCCAGGTCGCGACGCCGCCCTCATAGTCGATATTGTCGTTGAGCGGCACGGTCACGCGCGGCTCGTTGACGCCGGCGCGCACCTGATAGCCGGCGTAGAAATCCAGCAGCGGCTGATCGAGGACCTCATCAAGGCAGCCGGCCTGCGTCGCAGCGGAGATCGAGCAGGCCGTGGTGTCGCAATCCGGCACGTAAACGCCGAAGCCGAGATCCTGCTTGATCTGCGCGAAGTAACGGGAAAAGCGCGGATGCGGCGCGGGCGCCAGCGCGGTGACGACGTTGAAGCGCTCACCGTCGATGCCTTCGACCTCCTCGCGGCTGATGTTGACGCAGAAATCCACCATGTCGGCGATGGCGCGCTCGGCTGCAATCTTGTCGGCCGGCGAGGCAAGTCCGGTCTCGCCATAGCTCAGCAGCGCTTCGATGAAGAACGCATCGTAATAGGCCGAGCGGTGGCGGATCTGCACCGGTTCCCACATCGGCTCCGCGATGCCGGTCCAGGGCGGATTGACGACGGCGCGCGCCGGCGTGCGCGCGATGAAGACACGGGCGAGGTTGAACAGCAGCGAGGAATTCTTGTAGCCGCGTGCGTTGAGGCCCGTGAGCGCCATGATCAGCTCGCGCCCACGAAAGTCAGGGTCGCCGATCAGATTGAAAGCGGCGTAGGTCGGCAGAAAGCCGTTTCGGCGGTACGAGCCGAGCAGATGCTGCGCGCAGTCGCGGATCACGCCGTCGATCTGCGCCTCTGGCGGCGCGGAGCCGGTGAACATCGCCGGCGGCGGCCTGGGATGGTCGAGCGCGATGCTGTCGACGAGATCGGCGACCGGCTGGCCGACCGCCGCCCAGTCCGGCTCGGCCTCGTCGCGGGCGCGCGCCAGCGCCGCGCGCAGCGCCGTCAGCCTGGCCTCG
>NZ_LBJV01000023.1:0-4690 GCF_028128855.1 Bradyrhizobium sp. CCBAU 11430 | reverse complement strand
ACGTCGCTCATGAATACGGATTGATCAGCTTTTGCTGCTCGGCGCTGTGGTGCGCGAGCAGGTCGATGAAGGTCCTGACCTTCGCCGACAGATGATGACGATGCGGATAGACCGCGTTCATGGACAGCTCGATCGTCCGATATTCCGGCAAGAGGCGCACGAGGCGACCGGCTTCGAGGTCGTCCTGAATGAGAAATCCCGCCATCAGACAGATTGCGGCCCCCTCCAGTGCGACCTTGCGCAGCGCTTCCCCGCTATTGGTGACGAAGCTGCCCGAGATGCGTACGGAGGCCGGTGCGCCTTTGCGATCCAGGAAGCGCCATTCATCGCCAAACGGATAGTTCAGGTGCCGGCCACAATTATGCGCGGCGAGCTCGTCGAGCTTCTGCACCCGGCCGTGCTTCTCGAGATAATCGTGCGAGCAGCACAGCACGTGACGCCAGGTGGCGAGGCTGCGGACGATCAGGCTTGAATCCGGCGGCGAGGTCATGCGCAAGGCGACGTCGTAGCCTTCCTCGATGAGATCGACGTCACCTTCGCCCATGCGCAGATCGATCTTGAGCTCCGCATAGGTCGACAGAAGCTTTGCCACCACAGGCGCGACGAACTGCACCATATGCGTGGCGACGTGGATGCGCAGCGTGCCGCGGGGCACCGACTGCAATTCGCCGGCGATATCGTCGGCCTGTTCGATGTCGGCGAGGATCTGGACGCAGCGGTCGTAATAGGCCTTGCCGATCTCGGTGAGGTTGACCTTGCGCGTGGTCCGCTGAAGCAGCCTCACCCCGAGCCGGTCTTCCAGCGCCTGAACGTGATTGCTCACCATGGTGGTCGACATGTTGAGCTTACGGGCGGCTGCAGAGAAGCCGCCGGTCTCTACCACCCGGCTGAAGACTTCGAGGCTGGTCAATCGATCCATGGCAGCGGATTATCCGCCTTTGATGGATAATCGCAATGAATTCACCCCGATTATCTATCAAAAACTTGGAGTTCGTCCGGCTTGGAGGCTCGGGTCCAGCAGGACGCATACGTTAGCGCAAATCGCTCGACGGGCGCGGCAATCGCTCTGGGGCAGGCGCGGGTCTGGCCCGCTAGACATTACAACCAGCCGGATTATCCAGCCCCGATGGATAATCCTTCCAGCATTTCGCCGATTATCACCCGGCCCAGAAAGACCAATAGTCTCGGTACGCCGATAGGAGACTTCCATGTCCGAGATGCCCCGCGCCGAGATTTTTCAGCAGGCAACTGAAATCACCCCCGATAGCACCAAGCCGCCGCCGACTATCCCGCTCCGGAACAGGGTGCGGCGCGCGGCGCTGGCGCTCGCGCTCCTCGCGGGCACGGCAACCGCTGTCTATTACGGGCACGACTACTGGACCAACGGCCGCTACCTCGAGACAACCGACGACGCCTATGTGAAGGCCGACTCCACGATCATCGCGCCAAAAATCTCCGGCTACATCGCCAAGGTGCTGGTCAGTGACAACGAAAAGGTGAAGGCTGGCCAGGCGCTGGCCAAGATCGACGATCGTGACTTCAAGGCGGCGCTCGACCAGGCCAAAGCCGACGTCGCCGCGGGCGAAGCCTCGGTGCGCAACATCGATGCCCAGCTCGAACTGCAACAGCCGATCATCGAGCAGAGCACGGCGGATGTCACCGCTGCCGACGCCAACCTGAAATTCGCGCAGGAAGAGCGCGCCCGTTACGACGACCTCATGAAGACCGGCTCCGGCACGATCCAGCGCGCGCAGCAGACCGACGCGGCGCTACGCGCGAGCAGCGCGCAATTGCAGCACGCGAAATCCGGCCTGCTGGCCGCGCAGCGCAAGATCGACGTGCTCACCACCCAGCGCGCCCAGGCGGCGGCCCAGCTCGAACGGGCCCGCGCCGTCGCGCAGCAGGCGGCGTTGAACCTGTCCTATACCGAGATCACCGCGCCGGTCGAGGGCACCGTCGGCGCCCGCTCGCTGCGCGTCGGCCAGTACGTGCAAGCCGGCACGCAATTGATGGCGGTGGTACCGCTCGATGCGGTGTACGTGGTGGCCAACTTCAAGGAGACCCAGCTCACGCATGTGCGGCCGGGTCAGCCGGTCGAGTTGCACGTCGACAGTTTTCGCAATCGAACCCTGCACGGCCATGTCGACAGCCTGTCGCCGGCAAGCGGGCTCGAATTCGCGCTGCTGCCGCCCGACAACGCCACCGGCAATTTCACCAAGATCGTGCAGCGGGTCCCGGTGAAGATCGTGCTCGACGACCACAGCCTCACCGGCCTGCTGCGCCCCGGCATGTCGGCGGTGCCGACGGTCGATACCAAGCATGCGGTGCTGGCCGAGCGCGAGACGGCGAAGCGCCTCGCCGACAACACGTCCCGCCCGAACGGCGGCTGAAGCCGGAAGGCGTCGGCGGGATTATCAAATCCTGCCGGACGATCCTTCCACAACTTCATCGATGATCGAAACCATTCGCCGAACGCATCCTGTCTCCGTACCCGAGACGAGGCTTCCATGAGCACGCTGCAACCGACCGTCGACGCCGCCGCCAATCTCACCGCCCCCGCAGCTCCGACCACGCCGGCCGTATCCGCAAAAACCTGGGTCGCGGTGATCGGCGCGACGCTCGGCGCCTTCATGGCGGTGCTGAACATCCAGATCGTCAACGCCTCGCTCGCCGACATCCAGGGCGCGATCGGCGCCGGCATCGACGACGGCGGCTGGATCTCGACCTCCTATCTGATCGCCGAAATCGTGGTGATCCCGCTCTCCGGCTGGCTGGCGCAGGTGTTCTCGATCCGGATTTACCTTCTGACCAACGCGGTCCTGTTCCTGGTTCTCTCGGCGGCTTGCGCACTGGCGCAGGATTTGCCGCAGATGATCGTGCTGCGCGCCGTGCAGGGATTTACCGGCGGTGTCCTGATTCCCATGGCGTTCACGCTGATCATCACGCTGCTGCCGCGCGCAAAACAGCCGGTCGGCCTTGCGCTGTTCGCGCTGTCGGCGACGTTCGCGCCGGCGATCGGCCCGACCATCGGCGGCTATCTCACCGAGAATTTCGGCTGGGAGTACATCTTCTACGTCAACCTCGTCCCCGGCGCGGTGATGGTCGGCATGCTCTGGTACGCTCTCGAGCCCAAGCCGATGAAGCTGGCGCTGCTGCGCGACGGCGACTGGGCCGGCATCGTCACCATGGCGATCGGGCTATCGACGCTCCAGACCGTGCTGGAGGAAGGCAACAAGGACGACTGGTTCGGCTCGCCCTTCATCGTCAGGCTGTCAGTGATCGCGGCCGTCGCGCTGACCGCCTTCCTGATCATCGAGCTCACGGTGAAGAAGCCGCTCCTCAACCTGCGCTTGCTCGTCCGCCGCAATTTCGGCTTCGGCATGCTCGCAAATTTTCTGCTCGGCATCGCGCTGTACGGCTCGGTCTTCATCCTGCCGCAATATCTGTCGCGCATCCAGGGCTACAATTCCGAGCAGATCGGCATGGTGCTGGCATGGACCGGATTGCCGCAACTCCTGCTGATTCCGCTGGTGCCGCGCCTGATGCAGAAGTTCGATGCGCGGATCATCATCGGCGTCGGCTTCGTGCTGTTCGCGGCTTCCAACTTCATGAACATCTATATGACCATTGATTACGCCGCCGACCAGCTGCTGTGGCCCAACATCGTCCGCGCCATCGGCCAGGCGCTGGTGATGGCGCCGCTGTCGGCGGTCGCCACATCAGGCATCGAGCCGGAGAACGCGGGCTCGGCCTCGGGCCTGTTCAACATGATGCGCAATCTCGGCGGCGCCGTCGGCATCGCACTGCTCCAGACCGTGCTGACCAAGCGCGAGCAGTATCACTCCAACGTGCTGATGCAGTCGGTCTCGGTGTTCGAGCAGGCCACCCGCACACGGCTGGAACAGCTCACGCAATATTTCGTCAATCATGGCATCCTCGACCGTGCGGATGCGGCGCATCGCGCCTATGTCGCGATTGGCCATATCGTGCAGAAGCAGGCCTATATCTTCGCCTTCAGCGACACGTTTTATCTGCTCGGCATGGCGCTGATCGTCGCGCTCGCCGCGGTCCTGTTCCTGAAGAAGCCCGGCCAGACCTCAGCCGGTGGTGCCCACTGACTCAACCCAGCAGCAAGGAGAACGACCATGAAACCCCGCATGAACTACTATCAGGCCGCGCCGGACACGATCAAAGCGCTGATGGCGCTGGAGACGCAGATCCAGTCCACGGGGCTCGAGAAATCGCTGATCGAGCTCGTCAAGATCCGGGCGTCGCAGATCAACGGCTGCGCCTTTTGCATCAACATGCACACCGAGGACGCGCGCAAGCGCGGCGAGACCGAGCAGCGCATCTACCTGCTCGATGCCTGGCGCGAATCCCCGCTCTACACCGATCGCGAGCGCGCCGCGTTGGCCTGGACGGAATCGGTCACGCTGATCGCGCAGACGCATGCGCCTGATGACGTCTACGGGCAGGTCCGCGCGCAGTTCTCCGAGGAAGAGACGGTGAACCTGACCATGCTGATCGGCGCCATCAACGCCTGGAACAGGATCGCGATCGCGTTCCGCGCGGTTCATCCGGTGAAGGTGAAGGCGTCGGCGGCGTGAAGGGGCGCGCCCCGAGGCAGGTCTCGTAGCAACCATTAAAGCACGCCCGATTTCCGCGAGCATGACGCCGTGCTTGCGGCCGT
>NZ_LBJV01000022.1:0-2680 GCF_028128855.1 Bradyrhizobium sp. CCBAU 11430 | reverse complement strand
GATCGCGCGCAGCGTTCCGAGCATTCTCCGCGCAGCATTCCGGCTTGATCGCGCGCAGTTTTGGATGGTGTGAGGCCTGATCGTTGGCCATGTCTCCGGCTGGAAGCAGCTTGGAGAATTGGATGCCGACGAGGAGGGTTATCATGCGCCAGGTGCGCGAGATTGTGAGATTGAGCCTTGAGGCTGGGCTCTCGACGCGCGTGGTTGGCGAGCGTGTAGGCGTCGGACCGACGACGGTACGTGACACGCTGAAGCGTTTTGCGCGCGCGGGTCTGGCGTGGCCCGTCCCGGAAGCAATAGGCGACGCGGAGCTGGAGCAACTGCTGTACGGGGTGCCTGGCGTGAAGCCGGGCCGCCGCAAGGTGGCCGAGCCTGACTGGTCCGTTATTGCCCGCGAGCTCAAGCGCAAGCATGTAACCTTGCAGGTGCTGTGGGACGAGTACATTGCAGTGCATCCGGACGGGTACCGGTACAGTCGGTTCTGTGACTTGTTCCGCAACTGGGAAGGCCGGCTGCCGCTGGTGATGCGCCAGCACCACGGCGGGGGCGAGAAATTGTTTGTCGACTATGCCGGCGACACGGTGCCGGTGGTTGACCGTAAGACTGGCGAGGTACGTGATGCGCACATCTTCGTCGCGGTCATGGGCGCATCCAGCTTGTCGTTCGCGCTGGCGACGTGGACCGAGCAGCTCGGCGACTGGATCGCGGGACATAACGCGGCCTTCAGCTTCTTTGGCGGCGCCACGCAGCTCCTGGTGCCCGACAACGCCAAGGTCGCGGTGATCAAGGCCTGCCTCTATGACCCTATGGTCAACCGCAGCTATAGCGATATGGCGCAGCATTACGGCACGGCAATTTTGCCGGCACGGCCGCGTCGTCCGAGAGATAAGGCGAAGGTTGAAGCCTGCGTCGGAATCGTCGAGCGCTGGCTGCTGGGGCGACTGCGCAACCGGACCTTTTACAGCCTGGTCGAGCTCAACGGTGCGATCGCCGAGTGGCTGGCCAAGCTCAATGAGGGACGGGTGTTGCGCCAGTATGGCCGCACACGGCGCCAACTGTTCGAGGAAATTGATGCGCCAAATCTTAAGCCGCTCCCCGGCGAGCCGTGGGTCCATGCCGAATGGCGCCGATGCCGGGTCGGGCTCGACTATCACGTTGAGATCGAACGGCACTACTACTCGGTGCCCTATCGCTTCGCCCGTCGCGAGGTAGAAGCCCGGATCTGCGCGCGAACGGTTGAAATCTTCCTGGGCGGCGAGCGTATCGCCGCGCACATGCGCGGCAGCGGCAACGGGCGGCACACGACGATCAGCGCCCACATGCCTTCCAGCCACCGGCGCTATGGCGAGTGGACGCCGGCAAAGATCCGCAGCGAGGCAACCCGGATCGGCCCGATGCTGCGCATGCTGATCGACCGGATCATCGAGGATCGGCCGCATCCCGAACAGGGCTATCGTTCGTGCCTGGGGATCATCCGGCTTGAGAAGCGCTTTGGCGCCGAGCGTCTCGAGGCGGCCGCGCTGCGCGCGCTCGAGATCCAAGCTCGCAACTACCCAAGCGTCAAATCGATCCTCGAGAAGGGGCTCGATCGCGTTGCAACGCCCGCGTCCCCCGAGCGCGAGCCGATCATACACACCAACATCAGAGGCTCAGACTATTACCACTAAAAGGGACGAAAATGCTGACACACCCCACACTCCACTTGCTTACTCGGCTCGGCCTTACCGGCATGGCCGAGGCCTTCACGAGCCTCGCAGACAACGAGGAGGTCCATGGCCTCGCTCACGCCGAATGGCTGGCGTTGCTGCTCGACCATGAAGCGACTTGGCGTAACAACCGGCGCCTGGCGCTTCGTCTTCGTAAAGCAAAGCTGCGTCATCATGCCGTGCCCGAGGATATCGACTACCGCGCTCCCCGTGGGCTCGACCGCCGCTTGTTCGACATGCTGCTCAAGGGAGACTGGATCAAAAACCATGAGAATTGCGCCATTGTCGGCCCGACCGGCGTCGGGAAAAGCTGGCTTGGCTGTGCGCTTGGTCACAAGGCCTGCCGGGACAACCAGTCTGTACTTTACACCCGGCTGCCGCGGTTGTTCGAAGAACTGGATCTTGCCCGGGGCGACGGCCGACTCACTTCGCGGATGAAGAGCATCTCCGCCGTCGACCTCCTGATTTTGGACGATTGGGGCCTCCAATCCATCGACGCGAATGCCCGTCATTATCTGCTCGAAATGCTCGAAGACCGCTACGGCCGTCGATCAACACTCGTCACCAGCCAGCTTCCAATAGCCAAATGGCATGGGCTCATAAATGACCCAACTTACGCTGATGCCATACTTGATCGCTTGCTTCACAACGCCCACAGACTCGAACTGAACGGTGACTCCATGCGGCGCCCGCCCGTACTTGCTCGGCCTTGACTACATCGTCGGCTAATTAGACTGCGGCCCGCAAAGCTGACCGGCCGCTACGGCACTGTTGGGGGTGCGCGTCCGGTCAGCTTCGCTCCGCCCAGCGATACCATCAAACATGTGACGTGATCCCTTCGGTGGCCGCTTGACCACGGGCTAACGATGGTGCCAATTACCTTCAACGATCGGGTGCTTCACCTGCGCGCGATCAGATCGGAACGCTGCGCGGCATCAGATTGGAATACCTGCGCGCGATCATTGGAATCTGCA
>NZ_LBJV01000021.1:0-2588 GCF_028128855.1 Bradyrhizobium sp. CCBAU 11430 | reverse complement strand
CGCGATGATGATCGCCGCGATGATTGTCGCGCGCAAGAGTTTTGTTTGCTTTGATTGTCGCGGAGCGTCAATCAAGCGAGCGTTTTTTGTGTCGCGTGCTCCGGTGGCCGCCCTGGACCACGCTTTCGCTCGAGGGCAGTCCGCCTGCGATAGCTCTCGACGTTCATCTCGACGATGGTGGCGTGGTGAACAAGGCGATCGATCGCCGCGAGGGTCATGGCTGGGTCCGGAAAGACCTTGTTCCATTCTCCAAAGGGCTGATTGGCGGTGATCAGCAAAGAGCGTCGCTCGTAGCGTGCGCTGATGAGCTCGAACAGCACACTGGTCTCGGCCTGGTCCTTGGTGACATAGGCAAGATCGTCCAAGATGACGAGATCGAAGCGATCGAGGCGGTTGATGGCGCCCTCGAGGTTGAGCTCGCGGCGAGCCACCTGGAGCTTCTGCACGAGATCGGTGGTGCGGGTGAACAGGACGCGCCATCCGTTCTCGATGAGGGCCAAGCCGATTGCTGCCGCCAAGTGGCTCTTGCCTCCACCGGGCGGACCAAACAGCAGCAGATTGGCGCCCTTGCCGAGCCAGCCGTCGCCGGCGGCGAGTGCGGTCATTTGCGCCTTGGAGATCATCGGCACGGCCTCGAAGTCGAAGCTGTCAAAGGTCTTTCCGGTAGGCAGCCGCGCCTCGACGAGATGGCGCTCGATGCGGCGGCGGCCGCGCTCAGCGATCTCGTGCTCGGCAATGGTGGCGAGGAAGCGCGCCGCCGGCCAGCCTTCTTTATCGGATTGCTCGGCAAATTGCGGCCACAGCGCCTTGATGGCGGGCAGCCGCAGCTCGTTGAGCAACAGATTGAGGCGCGCGGTGTCGACTACGTTGGTTGTGCTCATGCGGCGCCTCCGATCTCGGCGGTACCGATGAGGCATTCATAGGTGGCGAGCGGTGCGAGGCGTACCACGACGTTCGGCACCTGGGCGGGATCCGGGGCGAAGTGAGTACGTAGCCGGTTGAGGTCGGGCAGCCGGCCGTCGTTCAGGTCGGCCGTGAGCTGATTGGCGAGTTCGGCCTCGCAACCGCGCTCATGGGCGAGTGCGAGGAGATCGACCATGATCCGGCAGGCCTTCTTGTCCGGTAAGCGTTTGCGCAAGACGTCGAAGGCTCGGCGGTAAGCTTCCCGGGGGAACAGCTGGTCGCGGTAGACCAGGTTGAGGAGCGCCATCGGCTTGCGCCGCAAGGAATGGATCACGTGCCGATAATCGACGACCTGATCGTGCTTGCCATTGGGATGCGGCCGCCCGCGCGGCAAGGTGAGGAGATGCGTGCCGCCGACAAACACGTCGAGGTGATCGTCATACAGGCGCACCCGCAGCCGATGGCCGATCAAGCGCGACGGCACCGTGTAGAACACCTTGCGCAAGGTGAAGCCGCCGGACGACGTCACGTGGACGATCACCTCTTCATAGTCCGACGTGCGGCGGTCCGGCAGATCCTGAAGTGCGCTACGTTCACTGTCGATCCGCTTGGCGTTGCGGGCATTGCGGCGGCTGGCGATCTCATCGATGAAGCCACGATAGGCAGCCAGATCGTCGAAGTCGGCGGTGCCACGCAGCAACAGCGCGTCGCCGATCGCTCGCTTGAGATGACCATGCGAACTCTCGATCGCCCCGTTCTCGTGGGCGATGCCACGATTGTTGCGGGAAGGCCGCATGCCGTAATGGGCACAGAGGTCTTCGTATCGCCGCGTCAGATCGTCTTTGGCGTCGCGGTCGAGATTGCAAAAGGCGGCCGACAGGCTGTCGGTGCGATGCTCCCGTGGCGCCCCACCGAGTGACCACAAGGCATTCTGCAGGCCTTCGGCCAGAGCGACGAAGCTCTCACCGCCGAGCACGACATGGGCGTGCTCAAACCCGGAATAGGCCAGCCGGAAGTGATAGAGACGATGGTCGAGCGGTACGCCCGCGATCGTGACACCCAATTCGCCCATGTCGGTGAAGTCGGACAGGCCGCGCTGACCGGGTTCGTGGGTCTGGCGGAAGATGACCTCCTGCTCCTCGCCGTGGATCGCCCGCCAGGCCCGGATCCGGCGCTCCAGCGTGCGACGGATGCCGGCGCCGAGCTCGGGATGGCGTCGGAGCAACTCCTCGAAGATCGTGACCGGCCGCACACCGGGGGCGGCCTTCAGCATCGGCACGATATCTGTCTCAAATACGCGGGCCAAGGGATCTGGCCGGCGACGGCCGCGGGGAGCCTTCTTCTGCGACGGAAGGCGTCGATCCTTCTCGATCCGGTAAGCGGTCGAGGTGCTGAACGACGCCTTGGCGGCGGCCACGGGTGGGCTATCGGTCTGACGGTACTTCATGTAGAGCCTCATTTGGTGATCGGTAATGTGTCGGCCTGGCACGCGAGTGATTCCTCTTGGCGGAAGAACCACTTGCATAACCAGCCGGCCGCGATCACCAGTCGGCGCGGTCCGCTGTGGATCGCGCCGACGCCGGGCTCGTAACTCCGGTCGGGCTACGCCCTCCCTGCGTCACGAGCCCGGCGTAGCCCTCTCATCATGGTCGACGCTCCACTTCCATCCTGTTCGCCGCGCGGCA
>NZ_LBJV01000020.1:0-1776 GCF_028128855.1 Bradyrhizobium sp. CCBAU 11430 | reverse complement strand
TCTCCAGTGCGCCGGCGAGCGAGCCGATCTCGTCGCGTCGGTCGAGATAGCCGCTGTCGACGGTGAGGTCGCCGCCGGCGACCCTCAGCATGGCATCGCGAATCCGGTGCAGCGGCGTGATCACGCGGCGGCTGACGGCCAGCATGGCGGCGCCGGTCAGGACGATCGCGGCGACGAGCAGGGCGGTGTTGACGATCAGCAACTGCACTGCGGCCGCCCGCTGCGCGGCGGAGTGATCCTTGGCGGCCTGCAGGGCCGCGTCGGCGAGCCTCACCGCGGTCATCATGCGCGGCACCGAATAGGGACTCCACTGGTTGGCGGTCATCGACGGCTTCTCGCCCTTGGCGACCGTCGTGATGACGCCGTCGCGCGTGGCGGCGTATTGCGGATCGAAATAGGTCGACTTGGTCTCGGTCATCGCCGCCGCCAGCGCCGGCGGCAATGGCATGCCGGATGCGGCGAGCTCGATCGCGGTCCAGGCGGTGTCGGTGCCGCCCACCAATTTGGTGTAGGTGAGCTGCACCTCGGGCGCGATCTTGCCGGCGTTGAGTGCATTGCCGACGATCTGCGAGGACTCGCCGGCCGTGTTGCGGAGCAGCCAGGCCATCTGCTTGATGGACAGGAGCTGGTCGATGGTCGCGTCCTGGTGGTTGACGCTCGCCGCGAGCGCGCCCGAGAGTTTTTCGAGCTGCGCCATCAGCGCGTCCTCGGTCGCGACATATTCCTTGGCGAGGCCTGCGCGGCGCTCGGCCTTGGGCTTGACGACCTCGGTCCAGAACTCGGCCTGTGCGGCCAGCAGCGTCTTGTTCAGCTTGCCGAGATCGGCGAGGAACGCTTCGCGCTGGACGATGTCGGTCGTGGGCAGGAGCTCAAGCGTGAGGGCCAGCGCCGGCATCAGCGCCGCGCGCAGCTCGCGGATGTACTTCTCGATGTCCTTGTCCATCGCGACATCGGAAGTGAGCTGGCGGCTGCTGGTCGAGCGGTCGGCCCGAATGTTGGCCATCGCCTTGAACACTTCGGCCGAGGCGGCCGAAACCGCGACGATCCGGTTGGCCTGTTGAAGACGGCCCCATGAGCTCCATGCGCTGATCGAGAAGCCGATGACGACGATGAATGCGGTGGAGAGGATTACCGCCTTCAACAGCGTGGATACGGTCAAGCGATTGAGCATCGGACACCCCGGGTGCGCGTTTCGAGTTCGTGGCCCTGAACGGCAGCCCCACGAAGTTCGAAGAGACCAAGGGATGCACGCAACAGATGCGCCCGCCAGCGGCGAGCGCGTGAGGCGCATTTGGCCCGAAAAGGGTAAAAACTTAGGCAGCGTTCCTGCCGTAAAATTACGGGCGCGGCGCCCTCTCCCGATCCGCGCCTACGCCGCGCGGATCTTGCCGAGGAAGTCGCTGACCTCATGGCCGAGCTGGCGGCTCTGGCTCTCCAGCATCTCGGAGGCCTGCTTCACATTGTCGGCGGCTGCGGCGGCAGCGTCCGCATCGGCTTTGACGCCGGTGATGTTGTCCGAGACGTTCTTGGTGCCCTGCGCCGCGAATTGCGTGCTGCGGGTGATCTCCTGCGTCGCCGCACCCTGCTCCTGCACGGCGGCGGCAATGGCGGTCGCCACTTCGTTCACTTCGCCGATGATGCCGCCGATGGCCTGGATCGCATTGATGGCGTCGCCCGCGACTTTCTGGATGTCGGCGATCTGCTCGGAGATCTCCTCGGTCGCCTTGGCGGTCTGGCTCGCCAACGACTTCACCTCGGAGGCCACGACCGCAAAGC
>NZ_LBJV01000019.1:0-1625 GCF_028128855.1 Bradyrhizobium sp. CCBAU 11430 | reverse complement strand
ACCGACATTGGTCGCCCCGGCCTGGCCGAAGCCGGTCGCGTCGAACGTGTCGTCGAAATTGGTGCCGCGCGCGGCCTCGACGCTGCGCAGCGTGTCGGTGCCGACCGTGGCGTCGCCGTTCACGGTGCCTGCGGCGAGGTGAACATAGATGCCGGACGTGGTCGTCGTGTCCGAATTGTAGGTGACCTGGTCGTAGCCGCCGCGGCCGTCGATATAGTCGTCGCCGCCGCGACCTTCATAGGTCTCGTAGGTGAAGGCCGCATTGTCGCTGCCGTAGAACGTGTCGTTGGAGGCCGAGCCCCAGATCGTCGAGACGTTGGAGAAGGTGTCGTGGCCCACCGAAGCGTCGCCATCCGCGATCCCGGCCCCGATGTCGACGATGACCGCGCTGCTCGCGCTCAGATAGGACACTCGCGTCACTGCCTGTCCCAGGGCGTTGAGATCGCCGACGACGCTATCGTCGCCGCCGCGCCCTTCAAACTCGCTCTGGCCGGCGGCTACGCCGGGCAGACCGGTCGATCCGGTGAACCCGGCCGCATTGAACGTGTCGGCATAATTGCTGCCGAGGATCCCCTCGACATTCGCCAGCGTATCTGTGCCGACGCCCGGGCCGGTCACGGAGCCGGCCGCAAGATTGGCGGTGATGGCTCCCGTTGCATCGCCGTAATCGGCGCGGTCGAAGCCCTGGCCGCCATCGAGCTGGTCGTTGCCGCCGAGGCCTTGCAGGACGTCGTTGCCGCCGAGGCCGCTCAAATTGTCGGCATAGACTGTGCCGACCAGCGTGTTCGGATTGGCGTCGCCGATCAGGTGAACGCCCGGCGCGAAGATGAAATCCGCAGCAGTCAGGTTCGATAGGGTCACGTTCTGCAGCGTCAGGCTGTCGCCATTGCCGAAATTGATGAACGTGTTCGGTCCCTGCTGCGAGGCGATCGCCTGCACGTCAGCGAGGTTGTAGATACCTGCGCCCGAAAGGTCGATTTTGTCGGCTTGCGCATGCGAGAAGTCGCCGATGAAATCGGCACCACCGCCGCTCACATACACGAAGGTGTCGGCGCCGCCGTTGCCGAGCAGATTGTCGGCGCCGCTGCCCCCCTTCAGCGTATCGTTGAAGCCCGATCCGGACACGCCGTTGACGCCACCGGTGATGGTGTCATGCCCAACCGAGGCATCCCCATTGACGGTGCCGCTGGCGAGATCGACAACAACGCCGCCGGTCGCGTTGGCGAACAGCAGCTGCGTGCTACCGTTGCCGGTGATGAGGTCGTTGCCGGCGAGGCCCTGGAAGGAATTGAAACCGATGAAGCCTGACGCGTCGTAAGTGTCGGCGAAATTGCCGCCATAAACGCTGTTGACGCCCGTGAAGGTGTCGTGCCCGACCGATACGTCACCCGTGATCGAGCCGGCGTTCAGGTTGACGGTGACGCCGCCGGTGGCATTCGTGTAGAGCAGCCGTGTGTTGCCGTTGCCGGTGATGACGTCGTCGCCGCCGAGGCCCTCGAACTGGTTGAAGGTGCCGTTATTGCCGATATTGAGCGCACCGGGCTGGCCATAGCCCGTCGCCACATAGGTGTCGGCGTAGCCCGTGCCCTGAATGCCCTCGATCGAACGCAGCGTATCGGTCCCGA
>NZ_LBJV01000018.1:0-1613 GCF_028128855.1 Bradyrhizobium sp. CCBAU 11430 | reverse complement strand
GGACCTGTCGAGCGAACTCGGCAAGCAGATCGAATTGGAGATGCACGGCGCCGACACCGAGCTCGACCGCCAGGTGCTCGATTTGATCAAGGACCCGCTCACCCACATGGTGCGCAACTCCGCCGATCATGGCCTGGAGACCCCCGCGGAGCGTCTCGCATCCGGCAAGGGCGAGCAGGGCACCATCCGCCTGTCCGCCTATCACGAGGGCGGCCACATCATCATCTGCATCGCCGACAACGGCCGTGGCCTCAACACCGAGAAGATCAAGGCCAAGGCGATCTCCTCAGGGTTGGTCACCGAGGCCGAGCTCGAGAAGATGAGCGAAGCCCAGATCCACAAGTTCATCTTCGCGCCCGGCTTCTCCACCGCAGCCGCCATCACCTCGGTCTCCGGCCGCGGCGTCGGCATGGACGTGGTGCGCACCAATATCGACCAGATCGGCGGCACCATCGACATCAAGTCGGTGGCCGGCGAGGGAAGCTCCGTCACCATCAAGATCCCGCTGACGCTGGCGATCGTCTCCGCCCTGATCGTCGAAGCCGCCGGCGACCGCTTTGCGATCCCGCAGCTCTCGGTGGTCGAGCTGGTCCGGGCCCGCGCCAACTCAGAGCACCGCATCGAGCGCATCAAGGACACCGCGGTCCTCCGTCTGCGCAACAAGCTGCTGCCGCTGATCCATCTGAAGAAGCTGCTCAAGATCGACGACGGCGCCGCGTCCGATCCCGAGAACGGCTTCATCGTGGTCACGCAAGTCGGCAGCCAGACCTTCGGCATCGTCGTCGACGGCGTGTTCCACACCGAAGAGATCGTCGTGAAGCCGATGTCGACCAAGCTGCGTCACATCGACATGTTCTCCGGCAACACCATCCTGGGCGATGGCGCGGTGATCATGATCATCGACCCCAACGGCATTGCCAAGGCGCTTGGCGCCGCCGGCTCCTCGGCCCATGACATGGGCGACGAGAACGGCGCGCATCACATCGGAAGCGGCGAGCAGACCACTTCGCTGCTGGTGTTCCGCGCCGGCTCGTCGCAGCCCAAGGCGGTCCCGCTTGGCCTCGTCACGCGCCTGGAAGAGCTGCCCGCCGACAAGATCGAGTTCTCGAACGGCCGCTACATGGTGCAATACCGCGAGCAGCTGATGCCGCTCGTCGCCATGGAGAGCGTCACCATTGCCAGCCAGGGCGCCCAGCCGATCCTGGTGTTCGCCGATGACGGCCGCTCCATGGGCCTCGTCGTCGACGAGATCATCGACATCGTCGAGGAACGGCTCAACATCGAGGTCGGCGGCTCCGCCTCCGGCATCCTCGGCTCGGCCGTGATCAAGGGCCAGGCCACCGAGGTGATCGACGTCGGCCACTTCCTCCCGATGGCGTTCGCCGACTGGTTCACCCGCAAGGAGATGAAGCCGTCGATGCACTCGCAGTCGGTGCTGCTGGTCGACGACAGCGCCTTCTTCCGCAACATGCTGGCGCCCGTGCTCAAGGCCGCCGGCTACCGCGTCCGCACCGCGCCGACCGCGCAGGAGGGCCTCGCGGCACTGCGGGCGCAGAGCTTCGACGTGGTCCTGACCGACATCGAGATGCCCGACATGAACGGGTTCGAGTTCG
>NZ_LBJV01000017.1:0-1613 GCF_028128855.1 Bradyrhizobium sp. CCBAU 11430 | reverse complement strand
CGACCTGTCGAGCGAACTCGGCAAGCAGATCGAATTGGAGATGCACGGCGCCGACACCGAGCTCGACCGCCAGGTGCTCGATCTGATCAAGGACCCGCTCACCCACATGGTGCGCAACTCCGCCGATCATGGCCTGGAGACCCCCGCCGAGCGTCTCGCATCCGGCAAGGGCGAGCAGGGCACCATCCGCCTGTCCGCCTATCACGAGGGCGGCCACATCATCATCTGCATCGCCGACAACGGCCGTGGCCTCAACACCGAGAAGATCAAGGCCAAGGCGATCTCCTCAGGGTTGGTCACCGAGGCCGAGCTCGAGAAGATGAGCGAAGCCCAGATCCACAAGTTCATCTTCGCGCCCGGCTTCTCCACCGCAGCCGCCATCACCTCGGTCTCCGGCCGCGGCGTCGGCATGGACGTGGTGCGCACCAATATCGACCAGATCGGCGGCACCATCGACATCAAGTCGGTGGCCGGCGAGGGAAGCTCCGTCACCATCAAGATCCCGCTGACGCTGGCGATCGTCTCCGCCCTGATCGTCGAAGCCGCCGGCGACCGCTTTGCGATCCCGCAGCTCTCGGTGGTCGAGCTGGTGCGGGCCCGCGCCAACTCAGAGCACCGCATCGAGCGCATCAAGGACACCGCGGTCCTCCGCTTGCGCAACAAGCTGCTGCCGCTGATCCATCTGAAGAAGCTGCTCAAGATCGACGACGGCGCCGCGTCCGATCCCGAGAACGGCTTCATCGTGGTCACGCAAGTCGGCAGCCAGACCTTCGGCATCGTCGTCGACGGCGTGTTCCACACCGAAGAGATCGTCGTGAAGCCGATGTCGACCAAGCTGCGTCACATCGACATGTTCTCCGGCAACACCATCCTGGGCGATGGCGCGGTGATCATGATCATCGACCCCAACGGCATTGCCAAGGCGCTTGGCGCCGCCGGCTCCTCGGCCCATGACATGGGCGACGAGAACGGCGCGCATCACATCGGAAGCGGCGAGCAGACCACTTCGCTGCTGGTGTTCCGCGCCGGCTCGTCGCAGCCCAAGGCGGTCCCGCTTGGCCTCGTCACCCGCCTGGAAGAGCTGCCCGCCGACAAGATCGAGTTCTCGAACGGCCGCTACATGGTGCAATACCGCGAGCAGCTGATGCCGCTCGTCGCCATGGAAGGCGTCACCATTGCCAGCCAGGGCGCCCAGCCGATCCTGGTGTTCGCCGATGACGGCCGCTCCATGGGCCTCGTCGTCGACGAGATCATCGACATCGTCGAGGAACGGCTCAACATCGAGGTCGGCGGCTCCGCCTCCGGCATCCTCGGCTCGGCCGTGATCAAGGGCCAGGCCACCGAGGTGATCGACGTCGGCCACTTCCTCCCGATGGCGTTCGCCGACTGGTTCACCCGCAAGGAGATGAAGCCGTCGATGCACTCGCAGTCGGTGCTGCTGGTCGACGACAGCGCCTTCTTCCGCAACATGCTGGCGCCCGTGCTCAAGGCCGCCGGCTACCGCGTCCGCACCGCGCCGACCGCGCAGGAGGGCCTCGCGGCGCTCCGTGCCCAGAGCTTCGACGTGGTCCTGACCGACATCGAGATGCCCGACATGAACGGGTTCGAGTTCG
>NZ_LBJV01000016.1:0-1261 GCF_028128855.1 Bradyrhizobium sp. CCBAU 11430 | reverse complement strand
TCGGAGATCTATGTGATTCCTATTGCGGCACTCCATGGTTTGGACGGGGGTGCTGCGATGTTGTCACGGATTGACTGGACGCTGGGCCGGTTCGGGGATCGTCGTCTCGATAAAGGGGGGCGGCGCTCGCTGAACGCATGGTTGCGGGCAAAACTGTCTGCCTTCGGCAGCTCTCCAGGGGGAACCGCGCGCTGGAAGTGCGGTTCAACCGCTTTCTTGGCCATGACAAGGTGACGGTGGATCGGATCATCGAAAGCTGGAGCAATAGCACGGGCCCTGCCGTGGAAGGCCGCCACGTGCTGGCCATCCAGGACACCAGCGAGATCCACTTCAACACCACGCCGCAACGCCGGCGCGGGCTCGGAGAAATCGGCAAAGGCAATAACCACGGCGTGCTGCTGCACCCGCTGCTGGCCGTGGACGCCGACGACGGCAGCTGTCTTGGGCTTTTGAGCGGGCAGATATGGACGCGCGCAGGTCGCCGCACGACCTCGCATGATGATCGGGAATTATCGGACAAGGAATCGCAACGCTGGATATCGACTGCCGTGGCGGCAAGGCCGCTGCTCACCAAGGCCGCGGCGGTGACGGTGCTGGGTGACCGCGAGAGCGATATTTTTGCCCTTTATGCCAGCTCGGCCAAGCAACATTTCCACGTCATCGCGCGCAGCATGCATGATCGCAAGCTTGCCGACCGCAGCAGCCTGTATGAGGCCAGCGATGCCATGGCCGCGGTGGACCAGCGTATGATCCAACTGCCTGCGCGCGCCGCGCGGCCGGCTCGCCTGGCCCACCTCGAACTTCGCTTTGGCGCAATCGAGCTCGCCCGCCCGCAGAATAAGTTCTTGCACCATCTGCCGAAAAGCTTGCCGCTGGCGGTGGTCGATGTGCGCGAGATTAACGCCGAAACCGGCATAGAGCCGCTGCACTGGCGGCTTCTCACCTCTCACGAGGTCACCAGCATCGAGGACGCCTGGCGCATCGTCCAATGGTACAAGCAGCGCTGGATCATCGAGCAGTTCTTCCGCATCCTGAAGACACAAGGCCTCAAGCTCGAAGACAGTCAGATCGGATCCGCCGATCGGCTTCTCAAGCTGGTTGCGATCGCCGCCAAGGCGGCCGTCATCACCATCCAGCTTCTGCAGGCCCGCAATGGTGGTCGCCAGCCCATTCTCGCGGCCTTCGACAACGGCCAAATTGGCGCGCTCACAGCCCTCAACCGGCAACTCGAAGCCGCGAGCAAGCGACTAAAGAACCCACA
>NZ_LBJV01000015.1:0-1166 GCF_028128855.1 Bradyrhizobium sp. CCBAU 11430 | reverse complement strand
TAGTGGCCGTCACGATCCAGCGGCCGGATGGCGAGACTTTCGCGCGCGAAGGCCTGGGGAACCTTCCAGAAGCGTCCTTTGAAGGAGATGTAGGGTCTCGTCGATGAGACCCTACGGACGATCTCGCCGCTGTCGTATTCAACGTTCGGAACGCGGGTCGGCATGGCGCGGGCGCTGGGCCGGAAGCGATCGGCGGGGACGCGCATATCGAGGCCTTGGTGGGGACGCTCCAGATTGTAGACCGGTCGCCAGGCATCGAAGGCGCGCTGGACTTCCGGGAGGGTGCGGAAGCGCCGCATGGCAAAAACCTCGGCCTTCAGGGTGCGATGGAAGCGTTCGTTCTTGCCGCGGGCCTGCGGGTGACAGGGCCTGGCGTGCACAACCCTGACACCGAGCTTGAGCAGCCACACCTTCAACCCGGTCCAACGAACGCCTGACGTATCGCCCCAGGGTGAGCCGTTGTCGGTGTAGAAGGCTTCCGGCAAGCCATAGCAGCGGAATGTCGTCGTCAGGTGATCCTGCACGGTAAGACGCTGCTCGTCGGCGCAGGCCTTCAAGCACAGGACATAGCGCGAGTGATCGTCGACAACGGTCAGCGGATGGCATCGCGTCCCGTTGGCGAGCGGCAGGTGACCCTTGAAGTCCATCTGCCACAGCAGGTTGGGAGCTTCCTTCTCGAAGCGATGCCCCGGATTTGGCGGTACATTCTCGCTCGGTTTGACCCGACCGTTCCGACACAGGATCTGATGCACCGTTGACGGCACCGGCACCGTCTGCCCGCTCCGCTTCAGGCAGTGGGCGATCTTCCGCGCTCCCCAAGCCGGATGCTTGTCCCGTACGGCCAGAACTTGGGCCTCGACCGCAGCCTCACTGCGCCTGGGCATCGCATGCGGGCAACGGGAGCGGTCGGCCAGCTCCCGATCGCCGGCCTGCCAGCGCCGCAACCATTTGTAGCCGACGTCAGGGCTGATGTTGAACCGCCGGCACAGTTCGCGCCGGTTGGCGCCTTCCTGCAAAGCCAGCCGCACGAACTCCTGGCGCTGATCCATTACTGACACCTCACTCCACGGCATGGACGGCCTCCCGAATCGGACCAATCCAGCCAATGTTGATGTGTCAGCTATGTCTCCGAACACCCGTCAGTGATCTGTCCGGGCTAAACACTT
>NZ_LBJV01000014.1:0-809 GCF_028128855.1 Bradyrhizobium sp. CCBAU 11430 | reverse complement strand
CCTGTCGGAACGGCGGGCCTGCTCGATTGTGGGGGCGGATCGGAAGATGATCCGCTATCGCTCCAGCCGCCCGCCGGACGCAGTTCTGCGTGGCCGATTGCGCGATCTCGCCAACGAGCGGCGGCGTTTCGGCTATCGCCGGTTGTTCGTCTTGCTGCGGCGGGAGGGCGAGCCATCGGGGATCAACCGGATCTACCGGCTTTACCGCGAGGAAGGGCTCACCGTCCGCAAACGGCGGGCTCGCCGCAAGGCCGTGGGGACCCGTGCCCCGATCCTGGTCGAGGCGAGGCCGAACGCGCGTTGGTCGCTGGACTTCGTCCACGACCAGTTCGCCAATGGCCGACGCTTTCGCATCCTCAACATCGTCGACGACGTCACCAAGGAATGCCTGGGCGCCATTCCGGAGACGTCGGTCTCGGGGCGGCGCGTGGCCCGCGAACTGACGGCAATCGTCCAGCGACGCGGCAAGCCAGGAATGATCGTGTCTGACCATGGCACCGAATTCACCTGCAACGCCATGCTCGCTTGGTGCAAGGACGCAGCCATCGATTGGCACTTCATTACGCCGGGAAAGCCGATGCAGAACGGCTTCGTCGAGAGTTTCAATGGCCGGATGCGCGATGAGCTACTCAACGAGACCCTGTTCTTCGACCTCGATGACGCCCGCGCCAAGATCGCCAACTGGGTCGCCGACTACAATCTCCAGCGTCCCCACTCGTCGCTGAAATACCTGACCCCCGCGGCCTACGCCGCCCACCTCACCGCAACGGACGATCGGCTGCGCAACCCCGACCAGCTCCGCCGATCGT
>NZ_LBJV01000013.1:0-516 GCF_028128855.1 Bradyrhizobium sp. CCBAU 11430 | reverse complement strand
CGGTGCCGCCGCGCGACAGCGCGCGATGGAAGCCTATGTCGGCGAGTTCGAAGGCGTGGTGCACAAGTCGCTGGGCGAGCTGAGCGAGGCGTCCGGCGAAATGCGCAAGACCTCGGGCGACCTCTCCGCGGTGTCACGCCAGACCAATGAACGCGCCGAGATCGCAGGCAAGGCCTCGAACGACGCATCGACCAGCGTCGAGAGCGTCGCGGCAGCCGCCGAGGAGCTCAGCGCATCCATCAACGACATCAGCCAGCAGGCCGCGCATGCCGCAGGCATCGCCAGCCGCGCCGTCAACCAGGCACGCGAGACCGACAGCACCGTCCAGGGGCTCGCGCAGTCGGCGGGGCGCATCGGCGAGGTCGTCGGTCTCATCAACACCATCGCGGCACAGACCAACCTGCTGGCCCTGAACGCCACGATCGAGGCGGCACGCGCCGGGGAAGCCGGCCGCGGCTTTGCGGTCGTGGCCTCCGAGGTGAAGTCGTTGGCGAGCCAGACCGCCAAGGCGACCGA
>NZ_LBJV01000012.1:0-496 GCF_028128855.1 Bradyrhizobium sp. CCBAU 11430 | reverse complement strand
CGGAAGTTATCCGCTCCGACAACAATCTGGGCTCGATGCCGATCATCGGCCTGTCCGCGCTGGTGTCGCCGGCGGCGATCGAGCGCGGCCGTCAGGCCGGCTTCCACGACTATGTCGCCAAGTTCGACCGTCCCGGTCTGATCGCGGCGCTGAAGGAACAGACCGCGGGTGCCGCCGGCGCCTCCGAGCTGAACCGGGCAGCGGCGTAAGAGCAGGACAGGGATCAGGAGAAGCAGATGAACAAGAAGACGCAAGTGGGCGAAGGCGCCATGGTCGAATACGTCACCGCGATGATCGGCGGCCAGCTGTTCGGCCTGCCGATCTCCCGCGTCCAGGACGTGTTCATGCCCGAGCGCGTCACCCGCGTGCCCTTGTCCTCGCGCGAGATCGCGGGCGTGCTCAATCTGCGCGGCCGCATCGTCACCGTGGTCGACATGCGCGCCCGTCTCGGCCTGCCGCAGCCCGAGGACGGCAAGGTGCCGATGGCGGTCGGCGT
>NZ_LBJV01000011.1:0-441 GCF_028128855.1 Bradyrhizobium sp. CCBAU 11430 | reverse complement strand
CGCCTTCCTGCAGCTCGGCGGTGACGTTGGACAGGCGCTGCAACGGCACCTTGAACTCGGTGTCCTCGTTGCGGCGGGAGATCTCCAGCAGCTGGTTGCGGGTCAGCACCAGCTCGGAAACCATGGTCATCAGATGCTCCAGCGTATCCACGTTGACGCGGATCGACTGGTTGGCGATGCGGTCGCCTTCGCTGGCGCCCTCGTCGGCCATCGACTTCTTCGGCGCGGCCTTCTCCTTGGCGGGCTTTGCTTCCTTGGCCACTTCCTTAACAACAGGCGCGGGCGCTTCAGCGGCCGGCGCGGGCTCGGCCTTGGCTTCAGCCTTGGCGACGGGCGCGGGCGTCGGCGCCTCGATCGCGGTCTCGCGGAAGGCGCGCTCGAGCTCGTCGAGCGAGACTTCGCCCGGACGCAGCGGGCGCTCCAGGGTCTGGTCGATCAGCG
>NZ_LBJV01000010.1:0-424 GCF_028128855.1 Bradyrhizobium sp. CCBAU 11430 | reverse complement strand
GGGCGCCGTCACGCTGAAGAGCTCGACGGGTGCGGATCTGAGCGTCACCGGCAAGGCTGACCTGCTCAAGTCTCTCGGCCTGACCTCGTCTGTGGGCGGCGGCAACGCCACCGTGAGCGTCAACCGGACCACGAGCTCGGGCTCGCTCGGTGCGACGATCACGGACGGCTCGACGCTGAACGTCGACGGTCACGTCATCACCTTCAAGAACGCGCCGATCCCGGGTTCGACCGGTGCTCCGAGCGTTCCGAGCGGGTATGGTGCGAACGGCAACGTTCTCACTGACGGCGCCGGCAACTCGACGGTCTATCTGCAGGGCGGCACGATCAACGACGTCTTGAAGGCGATCGACCTTGCCACCGGCGTGCAGACCGCGACGGTCAATGCCAACGGCACCGCGACGCTTGCGACCGCCACCGGCCAG
>NZ_LBJV01000009.1:0-400 GCF_028128855.1 Bradyrhizobium sp. CCBAU 11430 | reverse complement strand
GCTCCACCCGCCTGAACTACCAGATCGCGGCCTCGAGCGTCAGCGTTGACCTCGAGACCAGCGTCGTCGGGACCACGAATGCCGTCACGGTTGCCGGCAGCGCGACAGGTGCGACCGAGGGCACCGACACCTTCACCGGCGTCAACGCGGTGCAGGGCTCGACCTTCGCCGACACGCTGCTGGGAAGCAGCTTCAACAACAACTTCACCGGTCTTGGCGGCGACGACTACATCGACGGCCGCGCCGGCTTCGACGTTGCCATCTACAACAGCCTCAGCACGGTCACGGGCGGCGTCGCGATCGACATGGCGGCAGGCACGGCGACCGGCGACGGGTCGATCGGGACCGATACGCTGCGTTCGATCGAGGGCATTCAGGGCACGGGCTACGCCGACACCTA
>NZ_LBJV01000008.1:0-334 GCF_028128855.1 Bradyrhizobium sp. CCBAU 11430 | reverse complement strand
CGTTGCAAATGGAACGTGGCATAGGCGCGGACCTGGATCGGCTGAAACACGATGACGACAAACCGCTGGCGTCGCAGTTCGGCGACCGCCGCCTGCTCGTAACCACCGCTTGCCTCGATCCCAACCCGCTTGACCTTGTGGCGCTTCAGCCACTCCACCAGCTCCTGGTGGCCTTCCGCCGTGTTCTTGACCTGCAGCTCCTCCGAACTGCCATCGAGCGCCACGTCGAGCTTATCTTTGCTGGTATCGATTCCAGCACAGATCGTGTTACGTTTGGCCATCTTCCTCGACCCTCCCTTGTGATGCGAACCTGAAGTTCGTTCAACCATGCGGG